>JAFIEY010000109.1 GCA_020832345.1 Cryomorphaceae bacterium
GGAGATTTCTACCTTAGAAATTCTCCCTACGTTTATACTTAATACTTTAGATCCTTGTGCCTCTTTTTGTATTTGAAACCTGACATTGTTGGATTTCAATAAATATCCATTAAATCCAATGGAAAAGAAACCATCCCTAGGTCTTGCTAGTAATGTGTGAAGACCTGAAAGTAATCTTTCATTATTCAAATTTATAATTTCAATACTTTTTCCAACATCATTCAAATCTTCAGATGCATCCGCAAAAATCAAATCACCTTCTTTACAGAAAAAATCTTCAGCAATTCTTTGGACATTCATTTCATCATTAATGAAAGGAACAGTTTCCTTGGTTATGTCAAAAAGGGTTTGGAATTTAGTATGTATATCGCCATAATGGATATTTTTCACATTACCATTTTCATAATTCAAATTCTCTCTTGAAAATGAGTTAGTAACTTTAAAATCTACTACTTCCCCCAACTTCTTCTTCTCCCATTCCCCTTTAAATTCAGGGAAACGCAATTTGGGTATGTTGTTGTTTTTAACTTCAAGCATTTGTAATTTCTTTTAAAATAGTTTCTACTGACGATTTATCCATTTTAGAAAAGGCAAACCACTTTTTTCCTAAATCTTTTAACGATGCACCCAAGTGATACACCTCTTTTTGGTCAGTAATTAAAAAACGGTCGTGGCTTTTGTCAAAAACCTTTACAGTATAATTGCCGTATTGTTCATTTGCTTTTTGGATATCCAAAGCAAGTTGTTTGCTTACATTTTTGGCTAAAATTAATGTGTTAACGCCTTTTTTCTTTTTGTTTAAATGCGTTAGCGTGGTTTCGTTAACATAATTATCAATGAGTACAATATCCTGCTTGGCAGCGCGTATGATTTTGGAAGCCAGTTCGTAGGCATCAAACACCTGCCCGTCAAAAAAAACACCTTGTGTAGGTATCAGGTGTGTGCTTATTTGCAAATCTATTTCGCTTACTTTTTTAGAGAGTTTGTCCACATTGTCTTCAATACGATTCATTCGCGTATTGATGGCGTAGCCTTTTAATAAATAATCTTTCAAAATACGGTTAGCCCAAATACGGAATTGCGTGCCTTGTTTTGATTTTACACGGTAACCTATTGAAATAATCATATCCAAATTATAATGTTCTGTTTGGTATGTTTTTCCGTCAGCAGCAGTTGTCGCAAATTTTGCGACAACTGAAATACCTTGTAATTCTTCCTTCAAAGCATTAGCAATATGCTTACCTATTGTTTTTACATCACGGTCAAACAGCGTTGCAATTTGCTGGCGATTAAGCCAAACGGTGTCATTTTCTTCATCAATTCTTACCTCTATGTGTTCGGTAAGTTCGTTTGGTCTATAAAGTATTATCTCGTCTTTCATCTGTAAAAGTTTAAAAAGGCGTTTCAATACCCAATGCTGCACAAAATTCAGCAATTTCCTTGTCCGTGTTTTTCATTTCCGTTTCCAAGGCTTTTAAATCATTCGAAATAGCATTGATGTCAATAGGCTCTTCTGCTTCAAAGGTATCCACATAGCGAGGAATGTTCAGATTGTAATCATTCGTAATGATTTCTTGCAGGGTAGCACGTTTGCTGTATTTTTCGGTTTCTGTGCGGTTTCGGTAGGTACTTACTATCTTTTCAATATGCTCCTCACGCAGTATGTTTTGGGTTTTTACTTTGTCAAAATCATTGCTGGCATCTATAAACAAAACATCATCAGGGTTTTCTCTGCATTTTTTAAAAACCATAATACAGGTAGGAATACTGGTGCCATAAAAGATATTGGCAGGTAAGCCAATGACGGCATCTAAATAGTTTTTGTTTTCAATCAGGAATTTACGAATGTGTTGTTCTGCACCACCTCTGAACAATGCACCGTGTGGCAACACAATTGCCATTGTTCCATTTTCAGCTAAATGGTAAATCATATGTTGCACAAAGGCAAAATCTGCTTTGCTACTTGGTGCTAATTTTCCGTATTGGCTAAATCGGTCGTCACTCGTAAAAATAGGGTTTGCACTCCACTTGGCAGAAAAAGGCGGATTGGCAACAATGGCTTCAAAAGGTAAATGTTCTATATGTTGCGGATATTCAAGTGTATCTTCTTGCTTAATGTCAAACTGCCGATAATGCACACCGTGCAAAATCATATTCATTCGGGCAAGGTTGTAGGTGGTACGATTCATTTCTTGTCCGTAAAAAATTGCCACGTCTTTTACTTCTCGTGCCACACGCAACAATAATGAACCTGAACCACAGGTAGGGTCGTAAACTGATTTTAGTTTTTGCTTGCCTGTAGTAACAATCTTTGCTAATATTTTAGAAACTTCCTGTGGTGTATAAAATTCACCTGCTTTTTTACCTGCACCGCTGGCAAATTGTCCAATCAAATATTCGTAAGCATCACCCAAAACATCTAATTCCGTGTTTTCCAACTTGAAATCAATCTTGTCAAGGTGTGTTAGCACCTTTGCAATAATTGTGTTTCTTGCTTCTGGAGTTTTGCCAAGTTTGGTACTGTTCAAGTCCATATCTTCAAAGAGGTTATCAAAGTCCTCTTCGCTGTCCGTACCCATTGTACTCAACTGTATGTTGGTCAGTATTTTTTGAAGGTCTTCAAGTATGAAATTTGTTTTACTTTCGTCAAATTGGTCAATGTCTTCATTGTTGCCCATTCCTCTTTTAGCCACTTCGGTAAAGAGTTCTTCGGGTCTAAGGAAATAGCCTAATTTTTCCAAGGCTTCTTCTTTTATAGCTTCTAAAAAGTCATTGGCTGTTGAGACGTTATTAATAACGTCTTTACGTATTATTTCCCGAAACTTGATTTTGTCTTGCTTCAAAATAACATTAGCGAAAATTTCCATTTTCTCGCTCAGGTATTTGTAAAAAATGAAACCCAAAATATAGTCCCGGAACTCGTCCGCATTCATTTTACCTCTCAGCGTATTGGCTATATTCCAAAGTTGTTGTTCTAATACTCGTTTTTGGTCTTCACTCATTTAAAATTCTCTTTATTTATTGGTTCGCTAAATTACTCTTTATTGTCGGTCTTTCTGTCCGTGCGTTGGCTTAAAAATGGCTCTTTTGGTTTTGCGAAGGGTCGGCTTGTGTGGCGGGCAAAACCAAATGTGCCATTTACGAACGGGTTTAATATTGTTTTTTGGTGTTCGTGAACTTCGTTTGTGCGGTGGCAATAGAAATTACTCACGGAATTATTATTTTCAGTGGTGTTCGTGATTGCTTCGCAATTCAATTTTTTTTGTGCGGTTGGGAAAAAATTAAAACACAGAAGGGTAGGCAATGAGTGTCGGCTTACGCTTTGTCCGTTTGTTGTCTCGTTTTTATGTCTGTGTTCACCTGTCAAAATGGTTTACTTTTTCTCGTTTTTTAGTCGTCTGTTTGTTGTTGTTGGGTCGTCCTTTACACTTGCTGCCAACGTTTTGCGGCTTTGCGAAGGTGGCGATTTTCACCACTAAACTTCAATCGAAGAACTGAACTTGAACCTACCACAAAACTGTCAAACGAAGCACTGAACCGCCACTTTTGCAAAACCGCTGTTGTGTGCTGCCCTTCTGTTTTATTCGTTTGGTTGTCAGTCATATATGTTCGTTTTTGTCGTGCGTTGGCTTGGTGGCTCTTTTGCAAAACTTGGCTTGCGGGTCGGCTTGAGCGGTTTTGCAAATGTGCCACCAATAGCGTGGGCTTATTGTTCTTTATTGTCACCATTTTTTACTAAGTCTTCTGCTAACATTTTCGCTTGTGTGATTACTGTGTCAACCGCCTTTTCTTGTAAGTCAGGCGGATAACCGTGTAGTCTTAAAATTCTTCTGATGTTTCGTCTTAATGCAGATTGTACGCTTTCTTTAATTGTCCAATCTATAGTCGTGCTGTTGCGTACTGTTTTTAAAAGTTCTTGGGCTATGTGTTTTAGAATGTCGTCACCCAATACGGCTACTGCACTATTATTTACTTCCAAAGCTGTATAAAAAGCATATTCTCTGTAATCCAAACCTAATTTGTCACCCCGTTTATCAGCTTCTTTCATTTGCTCGGCAAAAGGAATAAGGACTTTTTCCAAAAACTCAACCGTGTCAATCATTCCGTTGTGGTAGCGTTTTATAGCATCTTCTAACATTTCAGAAAATTTCTTACTCTCTACCAAGTTGATTTTTGTCCGCTTTTTGATTTCGTCTTTGAGTAGTTTTTTCAATAACTCAACGGCTAAGTTTTTTTGTGGCAGGTCTTTCAGTTCTTGCAAAAATCGTTCGTCAAGGATTTCAATGTTTGGCTTTTTCAGTCCTGCGGCATCAAAAATATCAATTACATTGTCGGCTGTGATGGCTTCTGAAATGATTTGCTTGATAGCGGTTTCCATTTCATCATCTGTTTTGCCGCCTTCGTTTCGGTCGGATATTTTTACCAATCGTGATTTGATAGCTTGGAACAATGCCACATCATCACGGATTGCCATTGCACGGTCGTGGGGAACAGAAATAGCAAATGCTTTCAAAAGGTTTTTGGTGTTTTCAGTAAAACTCTGCTCTCCGTTTTCCTGACTGAAAATGTAGTCAACTATAACGGGAATGAATTTCAGTTTTTCTTCGGGTTTAAGTGTGAAGAATTTACGCCAATCAAAATGTCTTAATTGATAGTCGATTGCTTCGTGAAATTCTAACATTTTGGCAACTGCCAATTCCTGGTCAAGTGTCGGATTGCCTTCGCCACCGCTTGCGGTGTAGTCGGCTAAAGC
>JAFIEY010000198.1 GCA_020832345.1 Cryomorphaceae bacterium
CGGCGGCGCGTACGGGGGCTGGCTCCTACCGTCGCAGCCTCCGCCGCACACGCCGCTGTACGGCCTCGGGTTCGGTGGGCTGCCGCTTCCATCCCTGGCGCGTTGGTGTCGTATGCATGTAGGGACAGGGCATGCACAGTCCTTACAACCGCCACCGCCAATAATATACAGCTCCGATTTATCTCTAGTTTTCCTCGATCATTGAATCTTATTCTGTAACCAAACGGGGATTTGTTCCCGAAAGGGTATATTTGCATGGAAAACTTAAGATAAAACGCTTTAAGTTAGCGTTCAGACTAAAAGACGACACGACAGATAAAATGCCAACTCTTCGAAAAATAAAAAGAGCTGCAAGCCACAGCATATACCGACACAAATTGCAGTACATTTAATTTTGCCCGACACACCCAAGCCCACCCACCACCCCAAAATTGTTGAAAACTTCTTTGGACTTTTTTTGTCCATAAAATTTTTATCATTATTTTTGGACATTATTTGACCAATATGGCAACGATAAAG
Organism: Cryomorphaceae bacterium; assembly: GCA_020832345.1. Classification (GTDB taxonomy): domain Bacteria; phylum Bacteroidota; class Bacteroidia; order Flavobacteriales; family Schleiferiaceae; genus CSBr16-58. The sequence goes on from JAFIEY010000198.1 coordinate 520, forward strand.
AAAACAAAATCATTTGGAGAACATCTTAGACATCTACGGGAGGAAGCGGGCTTAACTTTAAAATTTGTTTCAGAGCAAATTAGTATTGACACTTCACTTCTTGCTAAGATTGAACGTAACGAAAGACAGCCTACAAAGCAAATTATTAAGCAAGTTGCTGACTTTTTTAAAGTTGAAGAAAAAGAATTGCAGAATGATTTTTTAAGTGATGTTATTGCTTACAAAATTCTTGACGAGCAAGCAGATTTAAGTATCTTAAAAGTTGCTGAGGAAAAAGTGAAATACCTAAAAACTGTTCACAATGGAAAATGAAATTAAAGTCGTAGAATTATTTGCAGGAGTTGGTGGCTTTCGTCTTGGACTAGAAGGATGGAATGGAAAATCTGCATCATCAGGTTACAAAAATGGGCTAAAATCACCTTACAAAATAGTTTGGAGCAACCAATGGGAGCCATCTACCAAAATGCAACACGCATCTTTGGTATATGAAAATCGTTTTGGTAAAAACGGACATTCTAATGAAGACATTGCACAAGTTGATGTTTCAAAAATTCCTGACCACGATTTGTTAGTTGGTGGATTTCCTTGTCAAGACTATTCTGTTGCAACAACTTTAAAGAACTCCAAAGGACTTATCGGAAAGAAAGGTGTTTTGTGGTGGAGCATTCACAAAATAATTTCAGAAAAAGTAAATAAACCAAAATATTTATTCCTTGAAAACGTTGACAGGCTTCTTATTTCTCCATCGGGACAACGCGGACGAGACTTTGCAATTATCCTACAAAGTTTAAACGAACTTGGCTATGCAGTGGAGTGGAGAGTTATAAATGCTGCTGAATTTGGAATGCCACAGAGACGAAGAAGGATTTTTATTTTAGCATATCTCCAAGGAACAAGTATTTATGAAAGTTTAAAAGAAGCAACGCCAAGTGAATGGATTTTAGACGAAGGAACTTTAGCAGAAGCATTTCCCGTTACATCAGAAAATATATTATTTCCAACAGAATTTAAACTCAAAGGTGATATTGTTTCAATTTCCGAAAATTTCAACAAAGGCGGAACGACAGGACTTTTTAAAAATACAGGTTTAATGATTAACGGTTTGGTTACAACCCTTAAAACACAACCAAACTATGATGGGAAGTTCACGATTTTGAGAGACCTTATTCAAAACGGAGAAATAACGTCAGAATTTTACATTGACAAAAACGACCTTGATAAATGGATTTATTTAAAAGGACCGAAAAAGGAAATGCGAAAAAACGCAAAAGGCTTTGAGTATCATTACAGCGAAGGAGGAATGATTTTTCCGGATCCGTTAGACAAGCCTTCAAGAACAATAATAACCGGTGAAGGGGGAAAATCTCCATCAAGATTTAAACACGTAATCCAAACACCAAAAGGATACAGAAGACTTTCTCCGGTTGAACTTGAACGTTTAAATATGTTTCCAGACAACCATACTAAACTTGAAGGAGTATCAGATACCAAAAGAGCATTTTTTATGGGTAATGCATTAGTTGTCGGAGTAATTGAAAAAATTGGAATTGCTTTAAATCAAAAAATTACGAATGAAGTTGCCTTACAATCCGAAAGATAAAAAATCAGTAATTGATTACGCTAAGTTGCTTAAAGGTAAAACTTTAAGAGATATTTGCAACTCTGAAATACTAGAACACAACTATACAGGAAAAGGAAACTTCGGACAGATACTTGAGAAGTTTTATTTTGGTTATGATCCAAATTCCAAATCGGAAGCTGATTTTTTTGAAATTGGAATGGAACTTAAAACCTCTCCGCTTAAGCAGTTGAGGAATAACGAATATCGTTCAAAAGAACGATTGGTATTAAACTTAATTAATTACCTAGATGTTGTAAATCAACAATTTGAGAACAGCGACTTTTGGAAAAAGAATGCAAACATTCTTTTGATTTTTTATTTACACCAAGCAGGTTATGACATACTTGACTATTTAATAAAACTTGTTGATGAGTGGAATTTTTCAAGCACAGACTTAGAAGTTATTAAGAAGGATTGGGAACTCATCAAACAAAAAATTGCTGACGGAAAAGCACACGAACTTTCAGAAGGTGATACTTTTTATTTGGGAGCTTGCACAAAAGGAGCAAATGCTTCTTCAGTTCGGAAACAACCTTTTAGCGACATTCCAGCCAAACAAAGAGCCTACTCATTAAAACAAGGTTATGTAAATCATATTATTGCTTCAATTGCAAATGACGCCACAGGTGTTTATGGTAAATTAATTCCATCTGTGGCGGTTGCAAAAAAGCAAACCATTGAAGATATTGTAATTGCTAAATTTAAACCCTATTACGGTAAGACAATTGAGGAAATACTTGTATCTACAGGAGTTGAATTAAATACAACTGCAAAGAGTTTCTATGCAAACCTTACAAAAGCAATTTTAGGAATTGAACTTGACAAAGAAATCGAAGAATTTGAAAAGGCTGAAATCATTGTAAAGACCGTAAGGCTAAAAGAAAACAATTTACCGAAAGAGGATATTTCATTTCCAAATTTCAAATACGAAGAAATCGTAAATGAAGAGTGGGACGACTCTAATTTCAAAGACATTTTAGAACATAAATTTTTATTCGTGTTTTTTCAATTTGAAAACGAGCAATTGGTTTTGAGAAAAGTTAAGTTTTGGAATATGCCTTATGCTGACATTCTTGAAGCAGAAAAAGTTTGGGCAAAGACAAAGAAGATTGTTTCAAAAGGCAAAATTGTAAAGGAAGTTATTGGAACAACTCGTTTTACAAACTTTCCAAACAAATCTTTCAATTCAGTATCACACGTTAGGCCACACGCCACAAACGCAGCAGACACTTATCCTTTGCCGACCAAAGACAAATTGACGAAAGCAAAAGAATATACAAAACATTGTTTTTGGCTTAATAACACTTATGTAAGAGATGAAGTTTATTTAAAATAGCCAATACATTTGGTAGCACATTTGCTGTTTTTCCAAACGCACAAAGCCAAGTAAAAAACTGCAAAAGAGCCACCAAGCCAACGCACTAAGACAGACACCAAATGACAACGAACAACCACGACAGAAGAGAAAGGCAAAGTGCTAACATTCATCCGAGTAAACGAAGCGCCCCACAAAAAAAGCCCCGATAGTTAGCCTATAACTACCGGGGCGCTTTGTTTACTTCCCGTGCGCAGCTTTACGGGATTCGACGACTCTTGTCTCGTCAACGAAGTGATACGGGAACCCGCCTCTTGCAAGAACGACCCTAAGGAGAAAGTATTCCTTGCCGGCCTCAACGGTTAATGTGTTTGTAAGCCAACACCTAAATTTCGGAAAGTGGTTGAGCAAATTCTGCGTCCCTGTATTTGACTAAATTCCTTTTCGATAAAAATCCATGATCTTGGTTGGATGCTACGTTTATGTTTTGTCATTTTTAGTTGTTTTTCTTCATTTTAGCGCGTGGACTTCCCGGCCATGCATTTACATCGCTTGATTTTTTTGGACGTTATGTGCTATTTGCTTGGTGGGAT
>JAFIEY010000206.1 GCA_020832345.1 Cryomorphaceae bacterium
CCATAGATGATGGTTTGATTATTTACGGTTCATTTCTAAACCACGCCCCTAGCAGGCTTTCAAATTTTGACACCCATCATTACATTCCCTTTATTGCAAAAATTAATATGAATAGGGAAATTGAGTGGTGGCAACACCTAAAAGCTTGGGATGAACCGGAGGAACGAATTGAGTTTTTTGAAATTGTAAAAATCAAAGATGGGTTTTTAGGCTCCGGATATGCATGGAGAAGTAATAGTGTGGAAATGTGGATGATTCGATTAGACAGCAACGGATGTCTTACGGATGAGTTTTGTGAGTTGCCACCACCGCCACCGGACAAAGCGGAATTTCTCATCTATCCAAATCCATCGGAATGGGGTGATTTTTTTCTGCGTGTACCGGAAAACACAAAGGGTGAGGTGCAAATCATCGCTTTAGATGGCCGTATCGTTGATACTTTTTCCCTCGATGGAACGTCCACCATTTACGAACGTCACTTAGAACATCTATCGCGTGCGGGGTATCTGGTTCGGGTAATCAATGGACGGGAAAATGTGTGGGTGGGAAAATGGTTTCGATGAAACGAAAAATCCCCGAACAAAAATTGAACGGGGATTTGAAATAATGTTGTTAAAGAAGCAACTATCTTATTAAATTGACTGTGCCTTGCCTATTAAAAATTTGATTTTCCCGACCGGATTGCGGCGCGTAGGTGGCAACAATTTGGTATGCATAAACGCCTTGGGACAATTCTGAACCGTCAAAGGTTCCATCCCACCAAAAGTCCGGATGATGATTTTTTGCTTCAAAAACCTTTCTGCCCCATCGATCAAAAATAACCATGGTAAATTCGACCATTTCACAAGCATCGTGAATTTTTACCCCAAACTTATCGTTGATATTATCGCCATTAGGCGTAAACGCATTGGGAATATAGGGGATGCACTCGTCAATATCATATTCAGGCAGAGGGTTTCCGCTGCTGATTTGAGCCTGCATAGCAGATGTGCTTAAAAAAAACACACCGAAAAGTGCCATCATAAAAATATATGTACGTGCCATATCTAGTTTAACGTTGAATTTACGCAATCTCCTTCACAAAGGGAATTGAAATTACGAGCAAATATAGGAATTTGTTTTATTACCACAACATTTTTTTATGTAAAGTGCCAAAAAATATTATTTAAAGGCGTTTTTACCTATGTTGCGATTACATGAGGTGCATCGTTTTTATAGCAAAAACCTATTCCACCTCCACCAAATCATCTTTTTCTACCCGCAAATTGTCGATGATAAATTCTTGTCGCTGAGGTGTATTTTTCCCCATGTAAAAAGACAGCATTTTATCAACCGGGCTATCGCGATCTATCATCACCGGATCCAACCGAATATCTTTTGCAATAAAATGCTTAAATTCATCCGGTGAAATTTCTCCCAATCCTTTAAATCGGGTTATTTCCGGTTTCACCCCGAGTTTCCGCATGGCCGCCCTTCGCTCTTCTTCGCTGTAGCAGTAAATGGTTTCTTTTTTATTCCTTACCCGAAATAGAGGCGTTTGCAGAATATATAAATGTCCCTCGCGAACCAATTCCGGAAAGAATTGCAAAAAGAAAGTGATCAACAACAAGCGGATATGCATACCGTCCACATCAGCATCTGTGGCTATCACCACTTGGTTATATCGAAGGTTTTCCAATCCATCCTCTATATCCAAGGCTGCTTGCAAAAGGTTGAACTCCTCGTTTTCATACACAACCTTTTTCGTGAGATTATAACAGTTTAAAGGTTTTCCTTTTAAACTAAAAACTGCCTGGGTATTTACATCCCTTGCTTTGGTGATGGATCCACTCGCCGAATCTCCCTCTGTGATAAACAAGGTAGTTTCTTGTCTGCGTTCATTTTTTAAATCCGTATAATGCACGCGACAATCGCGGAGTTTTTTATTGTGCAAACTTACTTTTTTGGCACGCTCTCTTGCGAGCTTTCGAATGCCCGCCAAGTCTTTGCGCTCCCGTTCCGCCCGTTGAATTTTCTTCAGAATAATTTCTGCTACAGCGGGGTTTTTGTGAAGGTAATTATCGAGTTGGGTTTTAACAAAATCTATCACAAAGGTTCTTACCGTGGGCAAATCGGGTCCCATATCCGCAGAACCCAATTTGGTTTTGGTCTGAGATTCAAAAACCGGCTCAATCACTTTAATGCTCAATGCACCGATTACGGATTGCCGCACATCGGTATGGTCGAACTGCTTGTTGTAGAATTCGCGCATGGTTTTCACCAACGCCTCACGAAAAGCTGCCAAATGCGTACCACCTTGGGTTGTGTGTTGTCCGTTTACAAAGCTGTAATAGGTTTCAGACTGTGATTTTTCGCTGTGGGAAATGGCAACTTCAATATCCTCCCCCCTTAGGTGAATAACCGGATGAAGCACCTCAGTATCAATATTTTCCTCCAATAGATCCCGAAGTCCATTTTCCGAATAAAACTTTTCCCCATTAAAAATAATGGTCAGTCCGGGATTTAAATACGTGTAATTCCGAATCAGTCGTTCGATATATTCATTGACAAATCGGAATTTTTTAAAGATTGATTTATCGGGACGAAATTGAACCAATGTGCCTTTTCGCGAAGCACTTTCAGCTACGGGTTGATCTTCAACCAGCACACCTTTTTCAAAAACAGCAACTTTGGCCTGTCCGTCGCGAACACTTTGAATTCGGAAAAATTCTGAAAGTGCGTTCACCGCCTTGGTTCCCACTCCATTTAAACCTACGGACTTTTTAAAGGCATTTGAATCGTATTTTGCCCCGGTATTGATTTTACTCACACAGTCGATGACTTTCCCCAATGGTATTCCTCGACCAAAATCCCTTATACTCACCTCCTCTTCGGTAACCTTCACCTCAATGGTTTTTCCGGTTCCCATAACAAACTCATCGATGCTGTTGTCGATCACCTCTTTGATGAGGATATACACGCCGTCGTCGGGTGAACTCCCATCGCCGAGTTTCCCGATATACATACCGGGTCGCAAGCGAATATGTTCTTTCCAGTCGAGCGACCGGATGTTATCTTCTGTGTATTTGGTATTCTCCGCCATTTTTACTTTCTACAATTTGATGCAGCAATTTACAAATACAAGTACCATTCATGTTGGTTGGTGATAATAACTTTTTCACAGGAAATGAACAATGTATTCGAGTTAAAAAGCCCTTCCATATTAATGTTTTGTGAACTTACTTTGCAGCCTCGTTGTTTGATATCCAAAATTTAGAAACATTCGATATGAAATTTGAACTTACCGAAGAGCATTTGATGATTCAAAAGGCAGCGCGTGATTTTGCCCAAAACGAATTATTACCCGGTGTTATTGAGCGGGATACCCACGAAAAATTCCCCACTGATCAAATAAAAATGATGGGCGAACTCGGCTTTATGGGCATGATGGTAGATCCCAAATACGGCGGAAGCGGAATGGACACCATATCATACGTTTTGGCCATGGAAGAAATCTCTAAGATTGATGCCTCGGCCTCGGTCGCCATGTCAGTAAATAATTCACTTGTTTGCTGGGGATTGGAAAAATACGGTACCGAAGAACAAAAAGAAAAGTTTTTAAAGCCTTTGGCGAGCGGACAATTATTGGGCGCATTTTGCTTATCTGAACCCGAAGCCGGTTCGGATGCGACTTCGCAAAAAACCACCGCGATTGACAAAGGTGACCACTACCTATTAAATGGAACCAAAAACTGGATCACCAACGGAAATACCGCCAGTATATATTTGGTTATGGCACAAACCGACGTTGAAAAAGGTCACCGCGGTATCAACTGTTTAATTGTTGAGCGCGATATGGCTGGTTTTACGGTGGGTAAAAAAGAAGAGAAAATGGGAATTCGCGGTTCGGATACCCACTCTCTGATGTTTTCAGATGTCAAAGTTCCCAAAGAAAACCGTCTTGGTGAGGATGGATTCGGGTTTAAATTTGCCATGAAAGTATTATCGGGCGGACGTATTGGTATTGCTGCCCAGGCATTGGGTATTGCAGCCGGCGCTTATGAACTCGCTTTAAAGTATTCCAAGGAGCGTAAAGCTTTTGGGAAAGTAATCAGCAACCACCAGGCGATCGCCTTTAAGTTGGCCGATATGGTTACCGAAATTGATGCCGCTCGTTTATTGGTTCACCGTGCAGCTTGGTTGAAAGACCAAGGACTTCCCTTTGATAAAGAAAGTGCAATGGCTAAACTATTTGCATCAGAAGTGGCCATGAAACATACCGTAGAAGCAGTACAAGTTCATGGCGGTTACGGTTATGTCAAGGAGTACCACGTAGAGCGTTTGATGCGTGATGCAAAAATCACCCAAATCTATGAGGGTACCTCAGAAATTCAGCGTTTGGTGATCTCTCGAGAAGTATTAAAAGATTAAATTTCATGTTTTTTACATACTAAACCACTTCCCAAAAAGAAGTGGTTTTTTTATTCACATCAAAACATAATTCCAATGAACGTCCTTCTAAAACCTTTTGAAACGCCATTTTCATCCACACCTTTTGACCGTATAAAAACCGACGACTACCTGCCGTCCATTCAACATTGGATTGAGGTGAGCAAAAGTCGCATTGCTTCCATTCGCGATGCCAGCACCCCACCAACATTTTCCAACACTGTTGAGGCTTTGGAATTTTCACAGGAAGAACTCAACAGGGTAAGTTCGGCTTTTTTTAATCTCAACTCAGCCGAAACAAGCGACGAAATGCAAGCCAAAGCACAGGAAATTGCACCTCTGTTAAGCGCTTTTGGCAACGATATCATCCTCGATGAAAAACTTTTTGAAAGAATTAAGTCCATCCCCGAGGACAGCATACCACAAATCGCAGAAGCAAAAATGTTGTACCAAAAAACCCTGCGGGCTTTTGAACGAAATGGTGCCAACTTATCAGACGAAGACAAAGAAAAACTCCGCAACATTGACACTGAACTCAGTGCATTAAGTCTAACCTTTGCGGAAAATGTACTTCGGGACACCAACAGTTTTAAGTTTTTTATCGAAGACCAAAGCGATTTGGCCGGTCTTCCCGAATTTGCCGTACAGCGAGCTGCGGACGCGGCTGAAGTTGAAGGACAACAAGGAAAATGGCTTTTTTCCTTAAAACCCGACAGCTATTTGGATTTTATGAAATATAGTAGTCGAAGGGGTTTGCGCGAGAAGATGTACCGTGCCTTTGCAAAACGGGGCATGGCATCGGAGGAGAAATCCAATTTGCCCGTAATTCAAAAGATTGTGGACCTCCGTCGAAAGCGTGCTAAATTATTGGGATATAACTCGCATGCGCATTTCACGCTGGAAGAACGAATGGCCGGAAATGAAAAAACCGTTTGGTCATTTTTGCAATCACTGGAAGAAAAAGCCTTGCCTTATGCAAAAAAAGATATTGAAAGACTCCGTGCCTTTGCGGAAAACATGGATGGTATCTCCAAACTGGAAAAATGGGATGTGAGTTACTATATGGAAAAACTCAAAAAACGCGAACTCAACATCGATGATGAAGCTCTGAAACCATATCTTCCTCTGCCATCAGTCACGAAGGGGATTTTTTCTATTTGCAAAAAGCTCTACGGTATTTCATTTAAAAGAAGAACTGATGTGCCGGTCTATCACCAAGAAGTAGAGACCTATGAAGTACTCGACGAAAACGGCAACTTTCTCGCCTTATTTTACATGGATTTTTATCCCCGTTCCGGGAAACGCGCAGGGGCTTGGATGACATCATATCGCGGACAAAGCAAAAAAGACGGGGAAGACCGCCGGCCACATATAAGTATTGTATGCAATTTTAATCGACCCGGAAAAAAGCATCCGGCGCTACTTACATTTCAAGAGCTCACCACCTATTTCCACGAGTTTGGCCACGCCCTTCACGGCATGTTGGCCCGGGGCACTTATGGCAGTTTAAGCGGCACCAACGTATATTGGGACTTTGTGGAACTCCCCTCCCAAATATTTGAAAACTGGTGTTACGAAAAAGAATCTCTCGATCTCTTTGCTCGTCATATTGAAACGGGAGAACCCATTCCTGAGGAAATATTTGAAAACATTAAAAAACAACGCATTTTCTTTGAGGGATATGCAACGATACGGCAACTCACATTTGCAAAACTCGACATGTCATGGCATAGTTTAAGCCCTGAGACCTCCATTCCAGATATATTTGAAATGGAAAAGTCCATTACCCGCACCCTGGATTTTTTGCCGGAGGTTGAAGATTCGAGTATTAGCGCGGCTTTTAGTCATATTTTTCAAGGGGGATATGCTGCTGGGTATTACAGTTATAAATGGAGTGAAATGTTAGAATCTCAAGCATTTAAAGTTTTTGAGAGAGAAGGAATATTTAGTGCCAAAACCGCTGCGGAATTTCGAAAGTTACTGGAAACCGGAGGTGCTGAGGATCCTGCAAAACTATTTGAAACCTTTGTTGGAGATTCACCCAAACCCGATGCCCTTTTGGATCGCATTGGTTGATTTCTAGTTTTGAGTCTGCTCCAAAAAGTCCCCTTGTGCCAAAATCTTCCTTGTCTATAGACTTTTGAATCCTCACTTGCTCCGGATCAAAAATCCCCTCGATTTTGATTGAAATCATCCTTTTTAGAGTGGACTCATTTATTATTTCTTCGATTTTCTAATCCGCCAACGCAAGTGAATTTTATCGCCCCCCTCCGGCTGCTCTCCTACAAGCATCCGGTTTCGGTAATACAGCTTACGTAATTTAATGCCGTGAAGTTGAGAAATATCGTGCATGCCCTCACCGGGATTGACAATATGGTATTTGGTCTTTCCTCTATTTCGCTTTTGTTGTAAAAAAATCACATCACCGGGCGCAACTATTTCTTCATACGTGAAATCGTTGTATTTTATAATTCTACGAATGGAAACCCTTGTTCGATCACTTACCTCCTCCAAAGTCTCACCTTCTTGCACCAAGGTATAGCGCAGTCCACTGGCATGTTTAAATTCTAAATCTTCCGGTCGGGAAATGTCCATTGCATCATATACATACAACTGATAATCTTCAATAATCCTAATAAGCACATCGGCGTATGTTGGACTGGTTGCATACCCGGCCTTTTTTAACCCTTTCGCCCATCCCTTATAATCAGTAATCTCCAGATCAAATAGCGCTTTATATCTACCACGCTCCACCAAAAACAAGGAGTGATCTCTAAAGCTCTCCTCAGGAGTTTTATACTTTCTAAAACACTCATTTTTCTCGTCATCATCGTGGAAAATCTTCTTTCCTTCCCAATCGAGATGACACTTAATGCCAAAGTGATTATTGGCTTCTTTTGCCAATCGGCTTGTGCCATTTCCCGATTCTAAAATTCCCTGAGCCAATGTTATACTGGCCGGAATTTTATACTTTATCATTTCCTGAATGGCAATATCTTTATACTTCCGAATATATTCCAAACGATCTTCATTCTGACCGAAAGCACTTTGCGTAAATATCAAGAAACCGATAAGACTAAATAGTGTTGATTTCATTGGGTAAAGACATTCCAAAATTTTTGTTCCAAAGATTCTCCCGACCGAGCCAGCCGGGAAGCCCTCCTGTATGGATGACCAATATTTTTTTATTGGGCAAATATCCGGCCTTTATTTGCTTTTCCAAAAAATAAAACACCTTCCAAGTGTAAACCGGATCCAGTAGCAATTGGGTTTCCAGAAAAAATCCTTTTATCCATTCCATGTTTTGCGCGGATAATTTCCCAAAGGCAGGCAGTGCTTCGTCAACATGTACTTTTGGGCGACTTGCAGTAATTTTTTTCAGCATTTTCTCCCAATCGTCGTGTGGAATTTTTAAGGCTGAAACACCTTCAACTGATACCACATCCCCCCAGGCTTCTGAAAACCCGGCCAATGTAGTTCCCGTACCACAACCCAGCAAAACCAGGTCAAAACCTTCGGGAATAGACGCTGACGACAAACTTTCCACCACTTGTTCAACTCCATCTCGACCACCTCCACCCTCACCTATCCATTGACCGAGAATATTTTCGGGTATGTATTCCGGTTGGTGAAATTCAGTGAAATCTCTTCGGGAAACCGGAACACAATCAATACCTGCCGATTTAAAAAAATTGACAAAGCGTGAGGGCGTATCCATTCCCCGGATAAAAAATCGTGTTGGGATTTGAAAACATCGGCTAATTTCAGCCATGGCGAGCAAATGGTTACTCCACATACCTCCGGCAGAAGACCATCCAGTATTTTTTAAATTTTCAAGATTGTGCAAGTGACGAAAGAGTTTCCGCCATTTATTTCCACTGACAAACGGGTGTACAGTATCGTCGCGAAAAACCCATACCTCAACTTGTGCTTTTTCAGCAACATGCCAGTGGAGTTTTTCCAATGGGATTTTTACCGGAACGACGAAGTTCATGAATTAAAGAATTTCCAACAAGGATTCCATTTTCATGCCCCGCGAGCCTTTGAGAAGTATAATCGAATTGGTTATGGGGTTGTCGATAAGCCGATCCCGCAGGTTATCCATGTTTTGGTATATCTCCAAATTGGCAAAACCATCTAGTCCCCTAACTGTATTAAAAATTTCCCCAACCAAAATAACTTTTTCGATACCTAATGAAACAGCAGTATTGGCAATTTGTTTGTGTTCCTGTTTTGCAAACAGGCCGAGTTCAAACATATCTCCAATAATGGCACAGCGATTTCCCTCAAGTGTTGTGAGCGAAAGCAATGAGGCCTCAACGCTAGTTGGGTTTGCGTTATATGCGTCTAAAAACACCTTATTGCTGCCGGTTTCCACCCATTGCGAGCGATTATTCCCCGGAATATAGCTGTGAATACCCTTCTTTATTGCAGACATCGGAATAGACAAATAGCAGCTTAATGCGGCTGCGGATGCAATGTTAGAATAATTAAAAATTCCCGTCATTTGGGTTTCTATTTCTGTCCCCGCAACAATAACTCGTAAAAAGGGATCTTCCCCAACCAAAAGGTCTATAAAACAATCAACATTTCCCAAGCCATAGGTATAACGCTGCATGCCTTCACTCCGTTTCATTTGAATATCATCGTCTGCATTGACAATGGCTACCCCATTTCGTTTTCTCAGATATTCGAAAAGCTCAGATTTACCCTGAATGACACCTTCCGGTGAACCGAAACCTTCCAAATGTGCTTTACCATAATTCGTTATTAGCCCCACATCAGGCTTGGTAATTTCTGAGAGCATTTCAATTTCTCCTACCGAACTAGCACCCATCTCCACTATGACGTATTCGTGCTCAGGTCTTATACGAAGCAAAGTAAGTGGCACACCAATATGATTATTGAGATTACCTTCCGTGGCCAACACCCTATGGGTTTGACGAAGTACTGCATAAATCAACTCCTTAGTGGTTGTTTTCCCATTACTTCCGGTAAGTCCAATTACTGTAGCATTAGACCGCTGACGATGAAGAGTTGCAATTTCTTGAAGTGCGAGTAACACATCGGGCACTTTAAAAACGTTTTCGGAACTCGAAAACCAGGGAGAATCAACGACGGCATAACTAGCTCCATTGGCGATTGCCTCGTGAGCAAATTGGTTGCCATCAAAGTTGTCGCCTCGCAACGCAAAAAATATAGAACCTTCTCGTATGGATCTGCTGTCAATACTTACGCCCGTACTATTTAAAAAAGCCTTGTAAATATGGTTTATCAGGTCTAAATGCATGTTCGAAATTTTACCATCGGTTTTACCCGAAAAATTAACAATAATAAGCTAAACGATTCCATCAAACACTTTGGCAAAAACATCCTAAAAACGGACGAGTTTTTAAAAGCATCGGAAAATCTAATCAATTTAAAAAAAATTAGTAGAGTTGAATCAATAAGGACATCAGGTTAAATGATAATAAAAACAAGCTTTCTTAAATAAGTAAAGGAATGATTACCCCAAATACTTAACGGCGCAAAAATATTTCTAAAAAAACTAATATCCAATACCTTAAATGCAAAAAAGATAATAAAAAGTCTTCGCAATAAAATGTCACAAAATATTAAGCCTTCGAATTACCAAAAAAATTTAAACCTGGAAAATAAACCCCAATATTAAAGACCATCCGCTATTTCCATGCATTCCAAAATACCCTAATGCCATGTTTGCACCCTATTTTTGCAAAAAATCATTTCATGGCTAAAATAAGTTGGGAGAATTGTTTTTCGGGTATTCGGTTTGGCGCCAAACCAGGGGAAGAGGCTGCCAGAACAGAATACGAGCGCGACTACGATAGAATTATATATGCTTCACCCTTTCGACGACTTCAAAATAAAACCCAGGTTTTCCCACTGCCCGATGCTGTATTTGTCCACAACCGTCTCACCCACTCGCTCGAAGTGGCCAGTGTTGGCCGTTCTATGGCCAAAATGTGTGGAAAGTTTTTAATCGAAAAGCATGGGCAAAATTGGAATCCTTCGACCAAACAGTTTTACGCCCACGATCTTTCATCCGTTATTTCAGCCGCTTGCTTAGCCCACGACATAGGTAATCCTCCTTTTGGACACAGCGGAGAAGCTGCCATTGGACAGTTTTTTACCGACCGTAAAAACCTGGATATCGACGGTATTAACCTCAGAGCGTATTTTGATGATGCCTGCTGGAACGACCTTACCAGATTTGAGGGCAACGCCAATGGATTTAGGCTACTCACCCATCAATTCCCCACCCGTTTACCAGGCGGTTTTCGCCTAACTTACACCACCCTTGCAGCCATGGCAAAATACCCTTGTGAGGCCATTGCTTCAAACGGGGGTAAAGGATTGCACCGGAAAAAATTCGGTTTTTTCCAAGCCGACAAAGATCGATTTCTCGAAATGGCCGACCGCCTGAACATGGTTGTTGATCAAGATTCGCCCAGGGTATATTTGCGGCATCCGTATGTCAGTTTGCTAGAAGCCGCAGACGATATTTGTTATTTAATTATGGATTGGGAGGATGCGCACCGATTGGGCATCATCTCTTTTGAAGAGGCACAATCAGCCTTATTGAATCTTTTAAATGCCGCAGGTTCAGATCGGGAACGAACAGCGAGTTATCTCGATGGGTTGCGAGAAGATAAAAATGAAAGTATTGCGTATTTACGAGCGATTGCCATTGGTAAATTAATTCACGAATGCGTGGAGGTTTTCTCCAAAAATAGTGAAGAAATCCTTCGAGGCACCTATCCAAATGCGCTTATTGATGATATTCCCGAAGAAATATCTCACGCATTAAAAACAATTAAAACAACCTCAATTGAAAAAATTTACCGACACGCATCGGTTGCCCGAATTGAGCTGAGCGGTTTTCAGGTGATCACCGGATTACTCGATGCCTACATTCCGGCAGTTTTGAGAAAAAAACCAACCGGAGCCGAAAAAAGTCTTTTACAACTCCTTCCCGGGCAATACCGAAGTATGGAACAAGATACACCCTACGAAAAGGTCATGTCCATTTTGGATTTTGTTTCCGGGATGACTGATATTTATGCCCTAAAGACCTTCCAGGAACTGAAAGGCATTCGGATATCACTGTACTCCTAATTTTTTATAAACCGAACTACCTGCTCCTCACCGGAAATCAAAGTGATGCGCATCAAATATGATGACTTCGGCAGATTTCCTGAAGGAACTGTCCAATGTTCTGCCCGCTTATTTCCGGTGGCAACTTTTTGGCCATGCAAATTATAAACCACAACATCAGTAATTTCTTGCTCTCCCTTAATGTAAATGTCGGCTTGAGTAGGATTGGGAAAAACCTTCACAAGCTTCTGTTTTTCTGATTGCTGGGTGTGCAAATAACTTTTACCCTCAACCGCGATATTATTAATATGCACTCTATTCCCTAAATCCAAAAACCTTTGCTCACCTCCAAATCGAATTCGAATGCGGAAATCGGGGTTGTCGTCCGCTTCTGTTACACCTTTAAAATCAACTTCAAATACCCGGTATGTTGATGGTAAGTAAAAATTGTTTTTGGGAATTCCGGCATCTGTCCATTGTCCATTAGCCCAATATTCCACAATAACTGCATTTGCTGCTCCGTCATTTTCTGCGGCGAAAGAGAGTTTTATTTCTCTTCTTCCATGTGTGGGAATCAATAATTCTATATAGCTTTCATCATTTTCATTGGCCAGCGGTTGCCGAATTTGCAAACCGCGAACTGCCGTGTTCTCATACGGGGTATTGTTGTTGGCTTGCGGGCGGTAGTTCAAAGGCGTCGGCTGGTTTCGTCGCTCAAGTGATCCTTTACGCCATAGTGGGTGTTGGCTGTTAAACGGGTAGCCGGAAAAACAAGACTTATACGAAAGAACACCGTTAAATCCCGTTCGAGTGTAGTTGGCCATTAAGGAGTCGAGTGGCGTATTGTTGCTAATATTATTGTCAAATAACCAGAAATAAATCACGTCATCCGGCGTGCTGTCCAAGGCAAAATTAGCCTGAATATTTAGGTGTGTCGTTTGGTTTAGATACAGACTATCTTCTATACTACTTACATCCCCTGACCAGTGGGTAAATACATATCCATGTTTTGGAATGGCTTTCAAAGTGATGGGAATACCCCTAAAATATTTGCCCTCCCAAGGATAAGGATCCGGGTCAACGCCAAGGGTTTCTGGTTTTATGGATATGGTATTGATGTGTACGTAACCGGCAGCTGTATCCGATACATTTAGGGTTACATCAATGGTATGGGGAATTCCAAAATGACTACGGATATTATCCCGAACTTGATTGGGTCGTTGGTTACCCCAGTCAATTAAATCTTGCCGCTCATCAAGCGTATAAAATTCACTTCGATCCGAGCGAAGGCTATCCTCTCCGAGATATGGCAAAATTTCAGCACGCACCGAATCCGTGATGGCAATAAACCGCCATGGTAAATAAGCGGTATTTAGCATATCTGCAAAACGGTTGATAAAGTCAATTTTAAAACCATCATTATCCAATAGTCCTCCAAAAACGCGGTCGTTTAGACTGGCCTGAGACGCCCAGTGGGACAACCAGTTTCTGTCGTTGCGAAGCGCTTGTTCAAAGTCCTGTGTGTACATCCGCCACTTGCCGTCACCAAATTCGGGATTTTCGGGATTCCTAACCTTCCAGTAACTTCTTTCATAATGGGTATCACCGGAAAATATTTGCAAAACCATGTGGTCGATAAAAGACCTCATACACAACATGCTATCTGCTTGAGCGAAAAGCGCCGGATTTGACATATCATTGTAGATGATAAAGTTCCGCATGGCAAAATAGTCGTTCATATCACCAGTCTCACCAATTTCTAAATGACAATGAGTGCGCCGGCATTCCACTTCGACAATGTTATCCGAGTTTACGTTATAATTGTACGCATAGTGAAACTGATCTACCCGATCTCTAATGGCCGTAAGTCCCCAGTATTCTCCATTGATAAAATGAATAGCCGGTTTAACTCTTGAAACGCCATTGAATATTGGCTGAACCAGTCTGTGAAAAACCACATCGTTGTACACCGGTCCTCCAGCTCCATCGCCGCGCAACAAAATTCGCTTGTAAAGCGTATTTCCCGGGTTTTTGGTGTCGGTTACGGGTTCATCAAAAAGGTCGTGGTCAAATTCATTTTTCTCATCATATACGTTACGGGCATAAAGTCGAAGATTTTTTATGATTCGATTTCGGGAAAAATTGCCGTGAATCCTAAATCCGGCATTCTGGTTAAATTCAGGTGTCATGGAATTGGGTTCAAAAAACTCAACGTGTAGCGGATATTCCCAAAATCGACCTCTTCGCCAATAGTTTCCGTACATCGGTCGATTAGCATTAGAAGCTGTGGGATTACTCGTCCGCCAATTGTCAAAGGTCACCCCGGCATTATAAACTCCTGTGTAATAATCAAATAAATAATTTTCTTGAATTTTTAAAGAAATAACCGGGATGCTATATGGATTTCCTTGTGGCCAAACAAAATAGGTATTGGATGCCTCCGTTGACTCCATTCCCGCGGAATAAGCTTTTGCCCGCACAACAACTGCCTTCCTCACAGGTGATGGCGGTAGATAAATAGGGTGTTGTCTTGTATTAAACTGAGTGAAATAATCGGGTTCTGCAGATCGGTCGTAAACCAAAATGGCCGAATCGTATGCAAGTGAATTGTAGGTTGCCTGCAACATCGGCCCAAATGGCGTTCCCGGAAAAAACGGGTAGGTATTCTTGTAAGGATAGGTTGTGCCATTGAGGTTTGAAATATCGGGCTCAGATCCATCAAGGGTGTAAATTATGGTAACTGAGGTATCTGGATGAGATAGTTCGAGATAAAAAGAATCGGTGTAAAGTCCGGGTGGATGAGAAAAGGTAGGTGGTGTAAATATGGTATCACTCGGTGTTGTATTGTTATAAAATCCGGGTGTGGGCTGGTGAAAGTACGTCCAAGAACCCGTTCCGTTGGGGAATCGACCGTAAGACACGTCCCGTTGAAGCGCCACCGGGGGCAAAAAATCGACTTGAACGCCAAGATTATCGGTTAGGACAATCTCTTCACCGGAAGAAGATATTGAAAAGTTGGTGTGCAATGGAGCACCCACAGAATCTCGATTTTTTCCAGAAGCCCAAACTATCAAAAACGTGTCCGGTGGTAAAAGCACCTCGGGGAAAACCCAACGAAATGGCATACTTGCGTTGTCCGACAATCCAAAGCCTTGAAGATTTATCGTATCCGTACCGGCATTGTAAATTTCAATCCAATCCTCCGCGTCGTAATCCTCGTCGTGAATGGTGTTGTAGTTGGAAGAAACCAGTTCGTTGAGTACAACCTGGGCTTTTATTCCTGAGAATACCAAAAAATTAAGGACAATATATAAAAGTATTTTTCTCACAAATAAACTATGATTTAAATGAAAATAGATGAATCCCCAAAGATAAGACTTTTTGACACTTAGTGCCAAATGAAAGTTTCCATTTTAGTAAGCGACCACAAATCCCGGTAAATGGCGTTACTCGATGATTAAAACGCAAGTCGCCCAACAATATGTAACATTTATTGTTATGGAATGAAAAGAATCATTATGTCAAAAAATATATTAATCATTGGGGGAAACTCAGGAATTGGGAAAGCCCTAATTGAAAAACTTTCTTCTGAAAATCACAACCTCTTTGTGGCCAGCCGCAATCCCGATCCCAACCCTTCCCACGGCATTCACACCCAGTCAATTGATGTTACTGCTGAGGGTGAGATTTCACTCAATGACTTACCCGAAAAATTAGACGGTCTGGTTTATTGTCCGGGTAGCATCAACCTGAAACCTTTTAACAGGCTTTCGCAGCAAGACTTTCAGAATGATTTAAACATTAATTTTTTCGGTTTGGTCAAAGTTTTACACCATACCATTCCAAATCTGCGAAAATCGGGAAACGCTTCGGTGGTCGCTTTCTCTACAGTTGCCGTAAATACGGGCATGCCTTTTCACGCTTCAGTAGCCAGTGCAAAAGCCGCAGTTGAGGGGCTTATGCGTTCACTCGCCTCAGAATACGCACCTGTGGTTCGATTTAATATTATTGCACCATCACTTACCGACACCCCTTTGGCGGAGGGATTGTTGGGCAGCGAACGCAAAAGGGAAGCCGCGGAGGATCGTCATCCTTTGAAAAAAGTGGGACACCCCGGGCAACTGGCCGCCACTGCAGCCTTTTTACTCTCCGAAGAGGGCAGCTGGATCAGTGGTCAGACATTTCATATAGATGGGGGCATGTCAAACCTAAAATAAAAACCAAACCGAATTATTTTGAAAACTTTCATCAACCAAGCTGATTTTGAAAAAATGGAGCGATTTTATCGCGTTTCATTTTTTAATACCCTCTCCGGTATCCGCTCTCCATTCTTAATTGGAACTGCCAATGGACAAGGGCAAACCAATTTGGCTATTTTCAATTCTCTGGTACACATTGGTGCAAATCCACCGGCATTGGGCATCGTTTTTCGCCCCTCTACCATTCCCCGTCATTCTTTGGAAAACCTAATTGAAACCGGTGTCTATACCCTGAATTTGGTGACCACACCCATGATTGATAGCGCCCATCAAACCTCGGCGAAGTACGACCGGGAGATTTCCGAGTTTAGCGCCGTAGGACTAAACCCTATATACTACGAAGACTTCCACGCACCTGGGGTAGAAGAATCACCGCTTACACTTTTGATGAAGTTTCGGGAAAAGCACCACATCGCCATCAATGACACTGTATTTGTGGTTGGCGAAATACTCGGGGTTTCGACAGATAAAACATTCATCGACGACAACGGGTCCTTTCTACACCAAAAAATGCAAACGGCACTTGTTAGCGGACTCGATGATTATTATCAATCCAAAAAAATGGTAACTAAAGCTTATGCCCGACCCTAAAATTCACATACATTGGTTTCGTCGTGATTTGCGACTAAACGACCACAGCGCACTTTCGGCTGCCTGCCAATCCGGTTTCCCGATTCTTCCCGTCTTTATATTTGATCCTAAAATCCTCCATTATTTACCGAAAAAAGATCAGCGGGTACACTTTATTCACCAAACACTTTGTGAAATAAAAAAACAGTTGGAGAATCGTGGTAGTACCCTCAAAGTTTACTTCGACACACCCATCGAAGCTTGGAAAAAAATAACATCTGAATACGACGTTCAATCCGTTTCCGTGGTGCGTGATTACGAACCGTACGCTCAAAAACGCGACAAAGCCATCCATGCTTATTTGAAAGATAAAAGCATAGAAATGAAAGGATATAAAGATCAAGTCATCTTTGAGAAAAATGAAATCACCAAGGATGATGGCGGATATTATGCTGTCTTCACCCCCTACAGAAAACAATGGGAAAAACACTTAACGGATAAAGATTTGCAAGAATTTCCTATAAACTTGGATAAATTTCATAAATCCGCCCCTAAACCGATGATTGGGCTATCCGAAATGGGTTTTGAAAAAACCGACCCGATTCACTTCCCCACGCCTTCAGTCAGTGATGCGATAATTGAACATTATGACCAAAAACGAGACATCCCATCAATACGGGGAACATCAAGGCTCAGCGTTCATCTTCGATTCGGAACAGTTTCCATCAGAGCATTGGCAAAACGGGCGAAATCGTTAAATCATACTTTTTTAAACGAATTGATTTGGCGCGAATTCTACCAAATGACGATGTACCACAATCCCCAATCTGCAACCAAAGCCATAAAACCTGCTTATGACAACATTGAATGGGAAAACAATGAGCAGCAATTTGAGGCTTGGTGTGCCGGAAAAACCGGATATCCTTTGGTGGACGCTGGAATGCGTGAATTAAACACAACCGGCTTTATGCACAACCGCATCCGAATGCTGACGGCGAGTTTCCTTACCAAGCACCTTTTAATTGACTGGAGATGGGGAGAACGTTACTTTGCTGAAAAACTCCTTGACTTTGATTTAGCGTCAAATGTAGGCGGATGGCAATGGGCAGCAGGGTGTGGAAATGATGCCGCGCCCTACTTCCGAATTTTCAATCCGCATACGCAATTAAAAAAATTCGATCCCAAATTGGAATATGTGCAAAAATTTGTAACAGAGTATGGTACACCTGCGTACCCCGGTGAAATCATCGAACATAAAGTCGGCAGAGAGCGGGCCTTGGAACGGTATAAACTCGGATTAAATGGCAGGTGAAAGGAATCTAATGCACGGGAAATAAACAGAGTCAATAATCTAACCAAATTCAATTACCGATTTTTTAGTGATTGGCGTTTTGAAATATCAATCCCAAGGTTACATTAATTATAGGAGATACTGATTTTTAGGTAAATTGATTTGGCGCATTTTGCTTTTCTAAAAATAATGAAATTGTCCCTATATTTACCATTTCAAAACCCACTAAATCACTGTGAAAATGAGATGCTTAATATTTGGCTTGGTTTTAATAAGCTTTTTTTCGACCTGTAATAAAATTGATGATTCGGGAAATTATATAAATTTGAATTTTGCAGATATTTCCAATAAACCTTGGATAAATCAGAACCACACCTACGGAAAGCTTATAGATATTGATGGAAATGAATATGCGACGATTAAGGTAGGTCATTATGAATGGATGGCTGAAAATCTGAAAACCAGCAGGTTTTGTAACGGTGACTCCATACCCCATGAAGCTGACTCCATAGGATGGAGTAATTTAAGCACGACTGCATGGTCGCATTTTGACAATAACCATCAATTTGAATTCGCAGTGGGTAAATTATATAATGGATTTTCTGTTTTAGACACGCGAAATATTTGTCCATGCAATTGGCGCATACCCACAAAAGAAGAGTGGGAATATTTGATTAATGAAAATAATGGCACGACGAAGGCCGGCAGTATGTTGAAGAGTGAAGTAACCCATAGTTCATCCGCTGATCCCGATTGGTTTTGGCAGCCCGACAATTATGGCGCTGACAACGCAAGCGGTTTCTCGGCCTTGCCCGGCGGTGAACGCTCTCACAATGGGGAGTTCAACTGGATGGGGATGACCGGGAATTGGTGGAGTTCTACCGAAGTTGTAAGTAACAGTTTAGTCGCTATTGCAATATTACATCAGACCAATGCTTTGGGGATTGGCAACCTTAATCTGGGAAATGGATTTTCGGTACGTTGCGTTAGGGAAACGGAAAAGTGAAATATCAAAAAAAATTCAAATTTCCAAAAAGTTTAATGGTCTCACTCTTTGGTGTGAACCCGCCAAAACTTTCCAAATAAGAGTCCACTCCAAAAAAGGATGATTTCAATCAAAATCGAGAGGATTTTTGAACCGGAGCTAATTAGTTGTTAGTGAGGATTCAAAAGTCTATAGACAAGGAAGATTTTGGCAGAAAGGGTCTTTTTAGAGCAGACTCAAAAATGTTTGTCGCAAAAAAAAAAAGCCGCTCAATTTGAACGGCTTTTTTTGAATTATATGGGATTATTTACTTTGCTGCAAATTTAGCTTTCAGCAATTCCGTTGTTGTAGAACCAGGTCGTTCAATTGGAAACCCGAGTACGCGATCCCAAATCAAACTGGCCATGGTACCCAATGAGCGACTAACACCAAACATAACGGTATAGAAATCGTACTGGGTAAGTCCATAGTGCATGAGCAACTGACCTGAATGTGCATCCACATTTGGCCAAGGATTTTTTACTTTTCCGGTGGCTTTGAGGATGTCGGGCACAACTTCATATACACGGCTTACGATGAGGAATAATTCATCGTGCGGCATGTGTTCCATGGCAAATTCACGTTGGGCTGTGTATCGGGGATCGGTTTTCCGCAAAACTGCGTGACCAAATCCGGGTATAACTTTCCCGTCGTTGAGGGTTTTCTTCACATACGACGCTATTTGCTCTTTTGATGGTAATCCACCCCCCAACTCGTCGCGCATAGAAAGAATCCAGCGGATTACCTCCTGATTGGCCAAACCGTGAAGAGGACCAGCCAATCCGGCCATTCCTGCTGTAAATGATAAATAAGGGTCACTAAGTGCGCTGCCCACCAAATGAATGGCATGGGCTGAAACATTACCTCCCTCATGGTCTGCATGAATGGTCATGTACATACGCATGAGTTCGTAAAACTCTTCGTTGTTAAAACCGAGCATGTGAGCAAAATTACCAGACCAGTCGAGCTTGCTATTGGGCTCGATATGGTCGCCTTCGTGGTACATCCTACGGTAAATATAAGCTGCAATACGTGGAAGACGAGCAATGAGGTTCATGGCATCTTCATATACAGGCTCCCAATAATCCTTTTTGTTAATACCTTCTCTGTAAGCACGCTGAAATTCCGACTCCGTGCGAAGGGCAGTAATTCCCGCCAAAAACTGGGTCATTGGATGGGCATGTTTGGGAAATGCGTCAATAATTTTAAAGACGTGGTGTGGCACTTGTGCCCGTCTTGCCCAATTATTACTCATCCGGCGAACATCGTCCTCTGAAGGTAGTTCGTTCATCAACATGAGATAAAAAATACCTTCGGGTAATGGTTGTTTACCTCCCGGGTATGCGGGTAACTTTTCTTGTAATTCGGGAATACTATAACCGCGAAAGCGAATACCTTCTTCCGCATCGAGTTTGGAAGTTTCGGTAATCAGTGCTGGCATACCACGCATACCGGCGTATAGTTGTGATACTTTTA
Source organism: Cryomorphaceae bacterium (assembly GCA_020832345.1). Taxonomy (GTDB): domain Bacteria; phylum Bacteroidota; class Bacteroidia; order Flavobacteriales; family Schleiferiaceae; genus CSBr16-58. Next base: position 20,165 of record JAFIEY010000206.1, read on the forward strand.
TCTCGCCAATGACTTCATCTCCGTGGGCGGCGATAAAGTCCTTTACTTCCTTGACGGAGTTCTCAATCCTCGATTCAAAATGCGCTTTTAACTTATCCATGTATGTGGTGTTTTATTTGATTATTTACGAAGTGACAATGTAGGGAATAAAGCTGTACTTTGCAACTGTTCCTCAATTCTAATAAGTTGATTGTATTTGGCCATACGATCGGAGCGGGATGCCGACCCAGTTTTGATTTGTCCGGTTTGCAATGCTACCGCCAAATCAGCGATGAAGGTATCCTCCGTTTCCCCACTTCGGTGACTTATCACACAAGTGTAGCTGTTGCGGTGTGCTAAATTTATGCAATCTATTGTTTCTGTTAATGTTCCGATTTGGTTTACTTTAATCAAAATAGAATTGGCTATATCTTCTTCAATGCCCTTTTGTAAGCGGTTGACATTGGTTACAAAAAGGTCATCGCCCACCAGCTGAACTTTATCGCCAATTTTTTCCGTAAGGGTTTTCCATCCTTTCCAATCGTCTTCATCCATTGCGTCCTCAAGGGAATAAATGGGGTATTTCGCAACCCAATGTGCCCAATAGTCGGTAAGTTCCTCAGAAGTTAGTTCGCGTTTATCGCTCTTGTGGAAAATATACCTTTCTTTTTTCTTATCGTAAAATTCAGAACTGGCAGCATCCATAGCTATGGCCAAGTCCTCTCCGGGTCGGTATCCGGCTTTTTCAATGGCTTGAAGCACGATTTCTATGGCCTCTTCATTGGACTTAATATTTGGAGCGAAGCCACCTTCATCTCCCACATTCGTGGAGTAACCTTTTGAACTCAATACCTTTTTTAGGTGGTGAAAAACTTCCGTTCCCATGCGTAGTGCATCGGAAAAACTTTCTGCACCAATGGGCATTACCATAAACTCCTGAAAGTCGATGGAGTTATCGGCATGACTTCCACCATTGAGGATATTCATCATGGGAACAGGCATAACCCGTGCTCCTACGCCACCCAAATATTGGTGCAGTGGCAAATATGCGCATTGGGCAGCAGCACGTGCGGTGGCAAGTGAGACAGCCAAAATGGCATTTGCGCCTAGTACCGATTTATTTTCCGTACCATCGAGTTGTAACATGGTGTGGTCAATGGCCGTTTGATCAAAAACATTCATGCCCTGAAGTTCGCGAGCAATTACGTCCTTAACGTTGTGAACCGCACGCAAAACGCCTTTTCCCAGATACAGTCCGTCGTCTCCATCGCGAATTTCAACTGCCTCGTGAATACCGGTGGAAGCACCTGATGGTACCGCAGCCCTGCCGCGAGCTCCGTTGTCGGTAATAACTTCGGCTTCAATGGTAGGATTTCCCCTGGAATCGAGAATTTGACGGGCAAAGATGGAATGAATGTTAGCCATTTGAATTGGGTTTAATTGGAATAGTGATGAAGAAGTGAAATAAAATTATCGAATAAATACCGGGAATCATGTGGCCCTGGAGCTGATTCCGGGTGGTATTGTACAGAAAATACCGGTCGGTTTTTAAGGCGAATTCCGGCTACGGTTTGATCGTTGAGGTGAATATGCGTCAATTCCACGTTGGGATTATTTTCGATGGCATCGGCAGAAACTGCAAAACCATGATTTTGAGAGGAAATTTCACCCAAACCGGTTTCTTTATTCAAAATGGGGTGATTGATCCCCCGATGACCGTGGTGCATCTTGTAGGTTGTCAGACCCTGAGAAAGTGCGATGAGTTGGTGTCCGAGACAAATTCCGAAAACGGGTTTATTTTTTTCGATCAGTGCAGCTACAAACGCGTGTTCCTTTTCCATGGCAGCCGGATCTCCCGGGCCGTTGGACAAAAAGTAGCCGTCACATTCAAATTCAAGAAACACATCAAGGGCGGTGTCTGCGGGGAAAACTTTAATGTAGCAATCCCTTTCCGCCAAACAGCGAAGAATATTTTGTTTAATTCCAAAGTCCATGGCAGCAATGGTAAACTTGGCCTCGGGAGAACCGAAGAAATAAGGCGCTTCGGTGCTCACTTCACCCGCGAGTGAAAGTCCTTCCATAGACGGCGCGTTTTTCAACAATTCACGCAAAGCGTCCATATCTTGAGTCTCAGTGGAAATCACAGCGTTCATGGCGCCTTGCTTGCGGATATATCGAACCAGCGCACGGGTATCTACCCCAGTAATGGACACCTTTCCCTGGGCGCGAAAATCGTCGATGAGATCAGCAGATTTTCCCACGCGAGATCCCTTTTGGGTGAAGTTTCGACAAACCAATCCGGCAATTTTCAAAGAATTGGATTCCGCCTCATCTTCCAAAACACCGTAATTTCCAATATGGGCATTTGTCGTTACCATAATCTGTCCAAAATAGGACGGATCAGTAAAAATTTCTTGATAACCGGTCATTCCGGTATTAAAACATATTTCACCGACAGCCGACCCGTCGGCACCGGTTGAAATACCGTAAAAAACAGCGCCGTCTTCGAGAAGAACGACAGCTTTTTTGGGCTGATTTGTTTCGTTTTTATTCATGGCGTGCAAAGGTAAGATTTAAGAAAAAAATTGAACGACCTTTTATCCGAATCCGGTGGATAAAAAACCAAATTATAGGTTAAAAAAAAGGGACAATGAAAAAATCATTGTCCCTTTTAAAAAATAAGATAAACAAAATCTAAGCATTGTCCTCTTTTGCATCATTTTTACCTTCGGCATCTTCTGATTTAGCGGCTTTAGGAGCAGCTTCAGCCTTAGTTTCTTCTTTGGGTGCTTCTGCTTTAGCTTTAGGCGCTGCTTGGGCTTTCGGTTCAGCTTTCGCTTTTGGCTCAGCTTTAGATTCCGCTTTTTTAGATTCCGCTTTTGGTGCAGTTTCAGTCTTTGCAGTTTCGGTGCTGGCGGCATCAGAAGATTTTCCACCACGACGACTTCTGCGCGTTGTCTTTTTGGTTTCTTCTTTTCCGGCGTAAAGCTCGTTGTAATCGACCAACTCGATCATGGCCATTTGTGCGTTATCACCTAAGCGTGTGCCCAATTTGATAATTCTGGTATAACCACCGGGACGGTCAGCAACCTTAACGGCAACATCGCGAAACAGTTCCGTAACGGCGTGTTTGTTCTTAAGATAGCTAAACACAATCCTTCTGGAGTGTGTTGTATCATTTTTTGATTTGGTGATCAAAGGTTCGACATATTTACGCAATTCACGTGCTTTAGCCACAGTGGTCTCAATGCGTTTATGCTCGATCAATGAACAAGCCATATTGGAGAGCATCGCCTTTCGGTGTGATGCGGTACGACCTAAATGGTTGAATTTTTTTCCGTGTCTCATTATCTATATTGACTTTTCTTTATTGAGGCTTACCCAATAAAATTACTCTTTGTCTAATTTGTATTTTGAAAGATCCATACCGAATTCCAGTCCTTTGTTGGCGACCAACTCGTCCAGTTCAGTAAGTGATTTCTTTCCGAAGTTTCTAAACTTCATCAAGTCTGATTTGGTATAAGTAACCAAATCTCCGAGGGTATCAACTTCTGCGGCTTTAAGACAATTCAAGGCACGAACAGAAAGATCTAAATCTGCAAGTTTGGTCTTCAAAAGTTGACGCATGTGCAGAATTTCCTCATCGTAGGTTTCAACTTCGGCAGTTGGGCTTGATTCGATGTCGATAAGATCATCAGAGAAAAGCATAAAGTGCTGAATGAGGATTTTAGCCGCTTCGGTAAGGGCATCCTGCGCGTGAACACTTCCGTCAGTAATCACTTCAATGATGAGCTTTTCAAAGTCCGTCTTTTGCTCAACACGGAAATTTTCAATACTGTACTTAACGTTTTTGATGGGGGTAAAGATTGCATCTAGGAAGATGGTTCCAACCGGAGCGGTAACTTTACGGTTATCCTCAGCGGGAACATATCCACGACCCTTTTCAATATTGAGTTCAAAATTGAGTTTGACTGTATCATCCATGTGGCAGATTACCAGATCGGGGTTCAAAACTTGAAACCCACTGATAAACTGAGCGAGGTCACCGGCTGTCAATTTATCTTGTCCAGAAACAGAAACCTTCACCAATTCTGAATCTTGCTCTTCAATTTGCTTTTTGAAACGTACTTGTTTAAGGTTAAGTACAATTTCAGTTACGTCTTCAACAACGCCTTTAATGGTAGAAAACTCGTGGTCAACACCTTCAATACGCAATGAAGTGATGGCGTAACCTTCAAGAGAAGATAGCAACACTCTGCGAAGTGCATTACCAATGGTCAGACCATAACCCGGTTCAAGTGGACGAAATTCAAATTGTCCTTCGAACTCGTTGGCGTAATTCAAGATTACTTTATCAGGTTTTTGAAAATTCAAAATTGCCATAATCGCTGGGGATTCAAAAATATTATTTAGAGTACAATTCCACGATCAACTGTTCCTTGATATTCTCAGGAATCTGTTCGCGCTGCGGCACTATGATAAGTTTGCCGGATTTTGTGTCGTTATTCCACTCCAACCAGTCGTGAGATTGGCGGCTAGAGGAAAGCGAATCAGAGATAGTTGAAAGACTTTTAGATTTTTCACGTACACCGATTTGATCACCGGGTTTAACGCTATAGCTGGGAATGTTGATGATATCACCATTAACAACTATGTGGCGGTGGGAAACCAACTGACGTGCAGCACGACGGGTAGGTGCAATTCCAAGGCGGTAAACAATATTGTCTAGTCTTGTTTCGCACAATTGCAACAACACCTCACCGGTGATACCTTTAGAGCGGCTAGCTTTCTCAAACATGTTGGCGAATTGTTTTTCCAAAATACCGTAGGTATATTTGGTTTTTTGCTTTTCAGCCAACTGCACCGCGTATTCAGATTTTTTACCACGACGACGGTTGTTACCGTGCTGTCCGGGAGGGTAATTTTTGCGCTCCAGTGCGCGATCGGGACCGAAAATAGCTTCACCAAAACGGCGGGCAATTTTTGAAGATGGGCCAGTGTATCTTGCCATAACTAGGAAAATTCTTTAAAATGAAAAATTAGACTCTTCTGCGTTTGGGTGGGCGACATCCGTTGTGCGGAAGAGGGGTTACGTCGATAATCTCGGTAACTTCAATACCTGCATTGTGAATGGTGCGGATGGCGCTTTCACGACCGGCACCTGGGCCTTTTACATAGACCTTCACCTTTTTCAAACCTGCTTCTGAAGCTACCGCAGCCGCGTCTTCAGCTGCAGTTTGCGCAGCGTATGGGGTGTTTTTCTTCGACCCGCGGAATCCCATTTTTCCGGCAGATGACCAGGAGATTACCTGACCATTGTTGTTGGTCAAAGAAACAATAATGTTGTTGAAGGTGGCAGAAATGTGTGCTTGGCCCATGGCCTCAACAACAACTTTTCTCTTCTTCGTGCTTTTGGTTGATTTTGCCATCTCTCAGATAGATTATTTGGTTGCCTTCTTCTTGTTGGCAACAGTTTTACGACGGCCCTTACGGGTACGAGAGTTATTCTTGGTTCGCTGTCCACGAAGGGGAAGACCCAAACGGTGACGGATACCACGGTAACAGCCAATGTCCATCAATCGCTTGATGTTTAACTGCGTTTCTGAACGCAATTCACCTTCAACTTTGAAATTGTCGGTAATGGAATTACGAATGGAAGTGATCTGATCATCACTCCAATCATTGACTTTTGTGTCGTAGTCAACACCTGCCGATTCCAAAATTTGGCGGGCACGGCTGCGTCCTACTCCATAAATGTACGTGAGTCCAATCTCACCTCTTTTTTGTTTGGGTAAATCTACCCCTGAAATTCTAGCCATACGAAATGGGATTAACCTTGTCTTTGTTTGAACTTAGGATTCTTTTTGTTGATCACATATAAGCGACCCTTGCGGCGTACAATTTTGCACTCCGGACTTCTCTTTTTGAGTGAAGCTCTAATCTTCATTGCTGCGGTTTTTAGTATCTATAAGTAATTCTTGCCTTGGACAAATCATACGGCGACATCTCCATCTTGACCTTATCTCCGGGCAGTAGTTTGATGTAGTTCATCCGCATCTTACCGGAAATGTGTGCCGTTACTATGTGGCCATTCTCCAACTCAACGCGAAACACTGCGTTGGATAGTGCCTCAATTATTGTTCCGTCTTGTTCTATTAACGATTTTTTTGACATTCTGTCTGGTTGCTTATTAAACGTTAAAAGTTGCTCGCCCCTTCAATCGGCCTGACTTCATCAATCCGTCATAATGACGTGCCAATAAGTAGCTTTCAATTTGTTGCAATGTATCCAAAACTACACCAACCATAATCAACAAACTGGTGCCGCCGTAAAAATAGGCAAACTGTGTGTTGATATCTGCCTGCATGGCAAAGGCGGGTAGAATTGCTAATATAGCAAGGAAAATTGAACCTGGAAGGGTTATTCGAGATAAAACGGTATCTAAGAACTCTGCAGTTTGCTTTCCAGGTTTGATTCCGGGAATAAAACCGCCGTTCCTTTTAAGATCGTCAGCCATTTGGTTCGTGTTGATCTGAATGGCTGTATAAAAATAGGTGAATAATATGATGAGGATGGCAAAAATCAAATTGTACCAAAATCCGGCAATATCGCTAAATACGGTCACTACCCAACTTGCCGATTCACTGTCTCCTCCTGCATAACTAATAAAAGTAATGGGGATAAACATAATGGCCTGGGCAAAGATAATGGGCATTACACCCGCAGCATTTACCTTTAAAGGTATGTATTGACGAGCTGCACTTGCACCTTGCGCCAATCTACCACCGGCTACGCGCTTGGCATACTCCACCGGCACTTGTCGGACTGCCTGCACCAGCGCCACAGCGAGAATAATAACTATAAAGAGCGCGGCGATTTCCACAATAAACAGTACCAATCCACCACCTTGACTTTCAAATCTGGAGAACAACTCCTGAAGGAAGCTCTGTGGAAGTGTTGCAATGATACCCACCATTATCAGAAGTGAAATTCCGTTACCAATACCTTTGTCTGTAATGCGCTCACCGAGCCACATGGCAAAAATGGTTCCGGCCACGAGTACAATAATTCCCATAATCCAAAACATTTGGGGGGAAACGGTAAGTTGTACACCTTGATTTGTCAGGTTGGCGAGATATCCGGGAGCCTGAGCAGCAGTAATCAAAATTGTCAATCCGCGGGTAAGTTGGTTTTTCTTTTTGCGGCCACTTTCACCTTCCTTATCCATTTTCTGGATGGCCGGTACAGCCACTGCCATCAATTGAATAACAATAGATGCAGAAATGTATGGCATAATACCCAGCGCAAGGATAGAGGCATTGGCAAATGCACCTCCCGTAAAAGCATTTAGGATACCGAGCAATCCACCCTCAGTTTGACTGGCCAAACCGGCCAAACTCTGGGAATCAATACCGGGCAACACAACGTTTGATCCAACGCGGAAAATAAACAACAGTCCAATGGTTAAAAGGATTTTGTCGCGCAATTCCTGGATTTCCCAAATATTTTTGATGGTATCTATAAAACGCTTCATTCGAGAGTATTTAAGCTGTTATGGCTTTACCACCGGCCTTTTCAATGGCTTCGATAGCAGATTTAGAAAACTTATTGGCGGTAACTTCTAGTGCAGCTTTTAATTCTCCACGACCTAGCACCTTTACCAAATCACTTTTTCCGCAAGCACCCAATTCATTTAAGATTTCGGGTGAAACTTTATCTGTGATGCGATTGTCATCAATCATACGCTGCAAGTCATCGAGGTTGATGGCTTTATACTCCACGCGGTTGGGATTTTTAAATCCAAACTTAGGAACGCGACGTTGTAGTGGCATTTGTCCACCTTCAAATCCTTTCTTACGGCTATATCCGCTGCGGCTCTTGGCACCTTTGTGCCCACGAGATGCAGTTCCACCTGAACCGGAGCCTTCTCCGCGTCCGAGGCGTTTTTTTGTACGGGTTGAGCCGTTCGCTGGTTGTAAGTTATGTAAATTCATTACAATAATTTTCTTCAGTCAATTAGTTTACTTCTTCAACAGCAACCAAATGGTTGACTTTATTGATCATACCTTGAATCTGGGGAGTCAATTCCACTTCTACCGTGGAATTCATCTTGTTAAGTCCCAGTGCAATCATGGTGTCTTTTTGGCGTTTTGGACGCTTGATGGTACTGCGTACCTTGGTTATTTTTACTTTGGCCATGATTAATGTTTTAACCGTTAAATACTTTTTCCAAAGGAATACCTCTAGTTTTGGCGATGGTATAAGCATCGCGTAAATCCGTAAGGGCTTTGAAAGTTGCCTTCACCACATTGTGTGGGTTGGAAGATCCTTTGGACTTGGCCAAAACATCGTGTACTCCAAAACTTTCCAACACAGCACGCATCGCACCACCGGCAATTACACCGGTACCGTTTGAGGCGGGACGAAGGAAAACTCTTGATCCACCAAATTTAGCGTTTTGCTCGTGTGGGATGGTGCTTTTCAGGATGGGCACGCGAACCAAATTTTTCTTGGCATCCTCAACTGCCTTAGCAATCGCTTCAGAAACCTCTTTGGAACGACCAGTACCGTAACCTGCAACTCCAGCTTCATTTCCTACCACAACGATAGCAGTGAATCCGAAAGTACGACCACCTTTGGTTACCTTAGTTACACGATTGATGGCTACCAAACGATCGGTTAGTTCCAAACCGCTGGGCTTAACTCTTTGTATGTTATTCATTTTGTTCATACCGTTTAAAATTTAAGACCACCTTCTCGTGCGCCTTCAGCCAAAGCCTTAACACGACCGTGATACAAGTACCCGCCGCGGTCGAAACGACAGGTTGAAATATTATTTTCCAAAGCCTTTGCAGCAAGAATTTTTCCCAATTCGTTTGCTTGTTCAACTTTGTTGCCTTTGGCGTCTTTTAGTTCGTTCAGAGATGAAACACCAACGATGGTTTTACCGTTGAGATCATCAATGAGCTGAGCATAGATAGCCTTATTGCTTCTGTACACTGAAAGACGTGGCATTTCAGGGGTTCCGGAAACATGTTTGCGAATGCGCATCCGAATGCGGTTTCTGCGCTGAAGTTTTGTGATCGCCATACTATATTATTTTCCTGCTGTTTTACCAGCTTTTCTACGAATTTGTTCTCCGACGTAGCGCACACCTTTTCCTTTGTAAGGCTCAGGTTTGCGCAATGAGCGGATTTTAGCTGCAGCCATACCCAATAATTGTTTGTCGTGTGAAGACAAGTGAATTACCGGATTTTTACCTTTAGCCATTTCCGCTTCAACTTTAATTTCTTTGGGTAATGCCACAACGATATTGTGTGAATAACCCAAGCTGAGATCGAGGCTTTGACCTTGAGAAGCGGCGCGATAACCCACACCGACCAATTCAAGAGAGCGTTTGTAACCTTCACTAACACCCACTACCATATTTTGGATAAGGGCACGGTACAATCCGTGAAGAGCTTTGTGAGGTTTTGATTCACTGGGACGCTTTACCTCCAGTATGCCATCATTAATTTCGATGGAAAAGGAAGGGTCATAGTCCTGGGTGAGCGTACCCAACTTCCCTTTAACGGTGATCAAACCGTCTTTGGCAGTTATCTCAACGCCCTGGGGAATATTTATGAGTGCTTTACCTATTCGAGACATTACGCTTGACTTAAAAAATTAATATACTAAGCAGAGAACTTCTCCACCTACCTTTTCCTGACGAGCCTGCTTATCTGTCATTACACCTTTATTGGTGGAGACAATGGCAATGCCCAGTCCATTTAGCACACGGGGTAAATCGTCGGATGCATTGTAACGACGCAAACCGGGGCGACTAACACGTTTTAGGGTGCGAATAGCCGGTTGTTTTGTGACCGGGTTGTACTTCAAGGCGATTTTAATCTGACCTTGCTTGTTTTCGGTTTCCTCCTTTTTATAGTTAAGGATATAACCTTGCTCGTGCATGATTTTACACATATCGAGGCGAAGGTTACTCGCGGGGACGACCACAACTTTATGACCAGCCATGCTGGCGTTGCGGATACGCGTAAGAAAATCTGATATAGGATCTGATAACATTTCTTTCAATTTACAGAATTACCAACTTGCTTTTTTCACCCCGGGAATAAGACCGGCGTTTGCCATTTCGCGGAAGGTCACACGGCTGATGCCGAATTGACGCATGTACCCGCGGGGACGACCGGTAAGCTTACAACGATTGTGCTTGCGGACAGGAGAAGCATTCTTAGGCAACTTTTGGAGACCTTCTGAGTCACCGGCAGCCTTGAGCTCTTCTCTTTTTTTGGCGTATTTTTCAACCATTTCAGCGCGTTTGCGCTCTCTGGCTTTCATCGATTCTTTGGCCATAGTGATTTATTTTTTCTGGAAGGGAATTCCAAAGTTGGTTAACAATGCTTTTGCTTCTTTATCGGTATTGGCGGAAGTCACAAAAGTGATGTCCATACCGGAAATTCGGTTTACCTTATCGATGTCGATTTCGGGGAAGATGATTTGCTCAGTAATACCTAGGGTATAATTTCCACGTCCATCAAAACCTGAGGCTTTTACACCGTTAAAGTCGCGGATTCGTGGAAGCGAACTCACTACAAGACGATCGAGGAATTCATACATTCGGTTTTTGCGAAGGGTTACTTTCACACCGATGGGCATACCCTTTCGGAGTTTAAAGTTTGAAATATCCTTTTTGGAATACGTCGCAATTGCCTTTTGACCGGAAATACGTGTCATTTCGTCAACGGCGTACTCGATGAGTTTTTTGTCGGCAGTAGCTGCACCAACGCCTTGGCTGATGACAATCTTTTCCAATACAGGAACCTCCATGACGGATTTATATCCGAATTCATCGCGCATGGCCTTAACAATAGTCTCGCGGTACTGTTGCTTAAGGCGCGGTATGTAGGTTGTGGCTTCCATTATTTAATTACTTCTTTTGTTTTTTTGCTATAGCGAACGGATTTACCGTTTTCATCTTTGGTGCGACCGGTACGAGTAGCTTCACCGGTAGCGGGGTCGATCAACATCAGGTTGGAGATGTGAAGTGGGGCTTCGCGTTTTACGATGCCACCTTGAGGGTTTTGCGCAGAAGGTTTGTTGTGACGGTGAATGAGGTTAACACCTTCAACAACCGCACGATCTTTTTCGGTGACGACACGTAGTACAACACCTTCACTGTCTTTATGCGCACCGGAAATAACTTTTACCTTATCGCCTTTTTTGATGTGAAATTTTTTCATCATTGAAATTTTAAAGCACTTCGGGTGCAAGTGAAACAATCTTCATGTATTGCTTGTCGCGAAGTTCCCTTGCAACCGGGCCAAAAACGCGTGTTCCGCGCATTTCACCGGTGGGGTTTAATAACACACAAGCATTATCATCAAAACGGATATAAGATCCATCTCCACGACGTACTTCTTTTTTGGTACGTACGACAACTGCGGTACTCACTTGCCCTTTCTTTACGTTGCCGGAGGGCGTAGATGCTTTTACACTAACTACGATTTTATCTCCAACAGAGGCATAGCGGCGCTTTGTCCCGCCCAACACACGAATAACCAACACTTCACGTGCCCCTGTGTTATCCGCAACTACTAATCTGGATTCTTGTTGTACCATCTTATTTTGCTCTTTCGAGGATTTCTACCAAACGCCAGTTCTTTGTTTTGCTCAAAGGACGCGTTTCCATTATTTTTACCAAGTCACCTGCATTACACTCGTTTTTTTCATCGTGTGCATGAAATTTATTGGAAAGCTTGATAAACTTACCATACTTGGGGTGCTTTCTTTTGCGCTCAACCATAACCACTATGGACTTGTCCATTTTGTTGCTGCTTACGATTCCGATGCGCTCCTTGCGAAGATTTCTAGTTACTTCCATCGCTGTTATGATTTATTGTGTTCTTCTCGATTACGACGAGCAATCTCGGTTAACATCCGGGCGACATCGCGACGCTTGGCGCGCAATACCATGGGATTTTCTAATGGAGAAATAGCGTGCGCCATGGTTAGGCGGTTAATTTCGCGTTTCTCTTCATAGACCTTGTCTTCAAGGTCTTTGGTGCTGAGTTGTGTTACTTCTGACATTTTCATTTCAGCCGTGCTTTATTGTTGTGATACAAAATCGCGGCGAACCATTAACTTGGTTCTAACCGGGAGCTTTTGAGCAGCCAAGCGCAAGGCTTCTACTGCAATCTCCTCATTTACGCCGTCGATTTCAAAAAGAATACGACCGGGACGAACAACAGCTGCCCAGAATTCGACAGATCCCTTTCCTTTACCCATACGTACCTCAAGAGGTTTCTTGGTAACGGGCTTATCGGGGAAAATACGAATCCACAACTGACCTTCACGTTTCATATAACGGGTAGCAGCGATACGAGCGGCTTCAATCTGACGAGAGGTAACCCATTTTGAATCAAGTGATTTGATTCCGAAGCTACCAAATGCAAGCTGGGATCCACGGTGGGCATTGCCCTTCATTTTGCCCTTAAACTGCTTGCGGAATTTTGTTTTCTTTGGCTGTAACATTTCTGTATGGCTTTATGCTTTTCTCTTACGACGACCGCCTCCGCCCTGGCCACCACGTTGGGTAGTACCGGTTGTTTTGGTCGTTCCAAGGAAATTAGACAAATCACGTTTTCCGTACACTTCACCTTTCATGATCCAAACTTTTACTCCAATACGACCGTAGGTGGTGTGGGCCTCGGCCAAAGAGTAATCGATATCTGCGCGGAATGTATGTAGGGGCGTACGACCATCCTTATACATTTCTGAACGGGCCATTTCAGCACCGTTCAAACGACCGGAAATCTGAACCTTGATGCCTTCAGCACCCATTCGCATGGTTGCACCAATGGACATCTTAATGGCACGACGGTAAGAAATACGTCCTTCAATTTGGCGGGCAATGCTATCGGCTACCAATTTGGCATCTAATTCGGGACGCTTAATTTCAAAGATATTGATTTGAATATCCTTACCGGTGAGTTTTTTCAACTCCTCTTTCAGCTTGTCAACCTCGGCACCACCTTTACCGATAATAACACCCGGACGAGCAGTTGTTACGGTTACGGTTACGAGTTTCAAAGTACGTTCTATTAAGATACGGCTTACACTGGCTTTGTTTAAGCGAGCGTACAAGTAATTGCGAATTTTGTTGTCTTCGGCTAGTTTATCACCGTAATCACGGCCACCATACCAAGCACTTTCCCAGCCTCTGATGTATCCTAAACGATTTCCTATGGGGTTGGTCTTTTGTCCCATTATGCTGTAGTTGTTTGTTCGTTATCAGTTTCTACTTCCGCAGTTTCAACAACATTGCGCGCCCCCAATTCCAAAATTACGTGGTTTGAGCGTTTGCGAATGCGATGTGCACGACCTTGAGGAGCCGGTTGAATACGCTTAAGCATGCGACCGCCGTTCACTTGGATTTCTTTGATGTAAACACCGGATTCTTCCATGCGAAGGTCTTCGTTTTTAGCCTGCCAGTTGGCGAGGGCTGAAAGGAGAAGTTTCTCCAAACGAATGGCCGCGTGTTGCGGACTATTTTTCAATGTAAAAAGCGCCTTATCCGCGTCCATTCCACGTACCATATCAGCCACCAAACGCATTTTGCGCGGTGATGTTGGCACATCATTTAAGCGGGCAAACACCCTTTCCTTAAGCGCAGCTTTTCTGGCGATAGCTGCATTTCTTTTTCTGGCACCCATATCGGTCTATTTTTTAGCGCTTTTTATCTTTCTTGTTACCGGCATGCCCGCGGAAATTACGCGTGGGAGAAAATTCACCCAATTTATGGCCTACCATGTTTTCAGTGATATAAACGGGGACAAAAGTCTTTCCGTTGTGCACAGCAATGGTTTGACCAACGAACTCCGGAGAGATCATTGACGCCCTACTGTACGTCTTGATGACGGTCTTTTTACCGCTTTCTACATTGGCCAACACACGTTGATCCAATTTGTAGTGAATAAATGGTCCTTTTTTTAACGAACGAGCCATGGCTTATTTTTTACGACGTTCAACGATGAACCGGTTAGTAGCATTTTTCTTAGATCTGGTCTTGTAACCTTTAGCAGGTACTCCGTTACGTGAACGAGGATGTCCGCCTGATGAGCGACCCTCTCCACCACCCATGGGGTGATCAACAGGGTTCATCGCAACACCCCGGGTACGTGGACGGCGACCTAACCAACGTTTACGACCGGCTTTTCCGCTAACCTCAAGGGCGTGATCAGAGTTGCTTACACTACCAATAGTGGCACGACACTCAGTCAACACAAGGCGAACCTCAGAACTGGGCATTTTAAGAACAGCATATTTGCCGTCTCGGGCTACCAATTGCGCATAAGCACCGGCAGAACGAGCCAAAATAGCTCCTTGTCCGGGACGCATTTCAACACAACTTACCACACTACCCATTGGAATATCCTTTAAAGGCATACAATTTCCAATATTGGGCGTAGCTTTCTCACCACTCATTACTTCAGCACCCACTTCCAATCCGGTAGGAGCGATGATATAACGTTTTTCACCATCTGCATAGTGAAGAAGGGCGATTCGAGCGGTGCGGTTAGGATCGTATTCAATGCTGGCAACTTTGGCCGGAACATTATCCTTATTGCGCTTAAAATCGATTTCGCGAAGTTTGCGTTTGTGACCACCTCCGGTGTAACGCATGGTCATTTTACCGGTATTATTTCTACCGCCGGATTTTGACTTCCCTTTAGTAAGTGACTTCAAAGGCTTGTTATCGGCAGTGACTTCCTGAAAGGAATTCATTACGCGGAAGCGCTGTGAAGGCGTTGTGGGTTTTAATTTACGTACAGCCATCGTGACTAAATATTATTGAAAAAATCGATGGTTTCTCCACTGCGTATTTCTACGACTGCCTTTTTGTAAGGTGCGGTTTTACCTTTGATCATTCCTGATTTGGTATAACGTGATTTGGGCTTAGGCGCCACAATCATGGTGCGAACTTTCTCAACATGAACGCCGTAAAAAGCTTCAACCGCTTCTTTGACCTGGATCTTGTTGGCTCCTTTGTTCACCATGAATGCATAACGGTTACGCACTTCTGCGTCTTCCGTGGCCTTCTCCGTGATGATTGGTTTTACTAAAACGTTCATGTCTATTTACTAATTGTCGTTTCCAAATTTCCCAAAGCTTGCTCAGTAAACACGATATTTTGCGAGCGCATAATATCATAAGTGTTTAGATCAGAAGATGTTATAACATTAACACCCTGTAAATTTCGGGAGGACAAATATACATTTTTATTTGGCTCACCAAGCACTAAAAGAAATTTTTTCTCGCCTAATTCAATATTTTTTGCAAAAGAGACGAAATCCTTTGTCTTAGGTGATTGAAATTCAACTCCTTCAAGCACTTTTATGGCATTTTCTTTGGCCTTCATACTCAATGCAGAAAAACGCGCTAGCTGTTTTACTTTTTTGTTGAGCTTAAAACCATAACTGCGGGGGCGGGGTCCAAAAGCTGTTCCACCACCACGGTGCAAAGGTCCTTTTAGTGATCCGTAACGGGCACCGCCGGTTCCTTTTTGTTTGTGGTGTTTCTTTGTGGTGCGAGAAATCTCTGCACGCTCTTTTGATTTATGCGTACCCTGACGACGATTGGCCAAGATGTTACGAACATCCAACCATATCGCGTGTTCGTTGGGCGTTACGCCAAAGATGCTGTCGTTAAGGGTTACCTTACGACCGGTATCTTTTCCTTCCTTATTGATGATGCTTAGTTCCATTACTTCTCAATAATTACGAATGAATTCTTATGTCCGGGAACAGCGCCTTTCAACAATAAAAGGTTCTTTGCTGCATCGACTTTTACTACACGTAGGTTTTGAATCTTTGTGCGTGTTCCGCCCATACGTCCGGCCATTCGCATTCCTTTAAATACGCGGCTGGGGGTTGAACCGGCTCCAATTGAACCCGGGTGACGCGCACGGTTGTGTTGACCGTGGGTAGATTGACCTACCCCGCCAAAGCCGTGACGCTTGACCACACCTTGAAATCCTTTTCCCTTTGATGTTCCCACTACATCTACAAAGTCGCCTTCAACAAAGACCTTATCCACAGCGATGCTATCGCCGAGATTTACAGCTTCTGAAAAATCGTTATCAAACTCAACAAACTTACGCTTGGGCGTAGTGTTGGCTTTCTTAACATGACCGATGAGTGGTTGGCCGAGGTTCTTCTCCTTCATCTCACCGAAAGCGAGCTGAACTGAAGAATACCCGTCAACATCTTCTGTTTTGATTTGTGTTACCACACAGGGACCCGTTTCAACGATGGTACACGGAATCATTTTTCCGTTCGCATCGTATATACTGGTCATCCCTATTTTTTTTCCTATTAAACCAGGCATTGTTTCTCGATTAAATCTTATCAAACTTTAATTTCAACTTCAACACCACTGGGTAGTTCCAATTTCATCAAAGCATCGATGGTTTTGGCGGAGGAACTATAAATGTCCAGTAGTCTCTTGTAAGAAGAGAGCTCAAATTGCTCGCGGCTCTTTTTATTTACGTGGGGTGAGCGGAGCACAGTGTATATTCTTTTGCGAGTAGGCAATGGAATTGGACCATTGACTACAGCACCTGTGCTCTTCACTGTTTTTACGATCTTATCGGCTGATTTGTCAACCAAATTGTAATCGTAAGATTTTAACTTGATGCGAATGCGCTGACTCATTATTTGCTGTTATTAAGCGGGTTGACCTTTTACTTTTGCAATAACCTCCTCCGAAATATTTTTCGGCGTTTCGGTGTAGTGGCTGAATTCCATACTTGAGGTAGCTCTACCTGAAGT
The DNA here is from genome assembly GCA_020832345.1 of Cryomorphaceae bacterium. Classification (GTDB taxonomy): domain Bacteria; phylum Bacteroidota; class Bacteroidia; order Flavobacteriales; family Schleiferiaceae; genus CSBr16-58. The sequence continues at coordinate 36,976 of JAFIEY010000206.1, forward strand.
GATGGTACGCAGGGCAGTTACATATCCGAACATCTCTGACAATGGTACTTTGGCCTTGATGATTTGCGCACCACCTCGACTGTCCATACCTTCTACTTGACCACGACGTTTGTTGAGGTCACCTACTACATCACCCATGTTTTCCTCCGGTGTCGTAACTTCTACTTTCATAATCGGCTCCAAAACTACGGGTGAGGCTTTTCTTGAAGCTTCACGGTACGCCATTTTAGCAGCCAATTCAAATGATAGTGAATCTGAATCCACAGGGTGGAACGATCCGTCCTTCAGGGTAACTTTCATGGAGTCCATGATGAAACCGGCAAGCGGCCCATTCTTCATGGCATCTCTGAATCCTTTCTCTACTGATGGTATGTATTCTTTGGGAATATTACCACCTTTAATCTCGTTTACAAACTGAAGTCCTTCTTTTCCTTCATCCGCAGGTGACATGGTAAATACGATATCCGCAAATTTTCCACGACCACCAGTTTGCTTTTTGTAAACCTCTCGGTGATTAACTGTTCCGGTGATGGCCTCCTTGTACTGAACTTGAGGCGCACCTTGGTTACATTCAACCTTAAATTCACGCTTCAAACGATCCACAATAATTTCGAGGTGAAGCTCACCCATTCCGGAAATCACGGTCTGCCCGCTATCCTCATCGGTGTGTACACGGAAAGTTGGATCCTCCTCTGCTAGTTTATTTAATGCCATTCCAAGACGATCAACATCTGCTTGAGATTTTGGCTCCACCGCCAAACCGATTACCGGCTCAGGGAAAGTCATGGATTCAAGTACGATGGGATGCTTTTCGTCGCAAAGCGTGTCACCAGTGCGGATGTCTTTAAAACCAACACCTGCACCAATGTCACCAGCTTCTAAGGCTTCGATGGCATTTTGCTTATTTGAGTGCATTTGGAAAATGCGAGAAATACGTTCTTTTTTCCCTGTACGGGTATTGTGTACATAAGAACCCGCATCTAAACGACCGGAGTATGCACGGAAGAAACACAAGCGACCTACATAAGGGTCAGTTGCAATTTTAAAGGCAAGTGCAGCAAAAGGCTCGTCAACATTAGGACGTCGTTTCTCCTCTGCATCTGTTTTGGGGTTAACACCCACAATCGCTTCTACATCAAGAGGAGATGGCAAATAAGACATTACCGCGTCGAGCATGGCCTGTACACCTTTGTTTTTAAAGGCTGACCCACAAAGGATGGGTGTAATGGCCATATCGCAAGTAGCTTTGCGGATGGCAGCTTTCATTTCATCTTCGCTGATGCTATCGGGGTCTTCAAAGAATTTCTCCATCAAAACATCATCGTATTCCGCAACGGCTTCGACGAGTTTTTCACGATATTCATCAACAATTTCAACTAAATCCTCGGGCACATCTATAAAGGTATAAGTCATACCTTGAGTAGAATCGTCCCAAATAATACCACGACGTGTAATCAAATCGACTACGCCAGTAAATTCAGCTTCAGAACCGATGGGCACTTGAAGTGGAATTGCATTGGCACCCAATCGCTCTCTGATTTGACTTACAACGCTAAAGAAATCTGCACCACTGCGGTCCATTTTGTTCACAAAGCCCAAACGAGGCACTTTGTACTTATCCATCTGGCGCCACACAGTTTCTGATTGTGGCTCTACACCACCAACGGCACAATATAGGGCAACAGCACCATCAAGTACACGCATAGAGCGCTCCACTTCCACGGTAAAGTCAACGTGTCCGGGCGTATCAATGATGTTAATTTTGTATTCTTTGGTTTCGTCAGTCGGCTGGCCTTGCTCGGTAGGAAATTTCCAGAAGCAAGTAGTAGCAGCAGAGGTAATGGTAATACCGCGCTCCTGTTCTTGTTCCATCCAGTCCATGGTAGCGGCACCATCGTGTACTTCACCAATTTTATGGCTCACACCGGTATAATATAGGATACGCTCAGTGGTTGTGGTTTTACCAGCATCAATGTGCGCACTAATACCAATATTACGGGTATATAAGAGATCTTTTTTTGACATGTCTTTTCTTCTTACTTAGAATCGGAAATGTGAAAATGCTTTGTTGGATTCAGCCATTTTATGCACATCCATACGTTTTTTTACAGCGGCGCCTTCCTCCTTAGAAGCTGCTAGAACTTCGTTGGCAAGACGCTGCGCCATGGTTTTTTCGTTGCGCTTACGCGAGTATGCGATCAACCATTTCATGGCAAGTGATATTTTTCTATCGGGACGAATTTGTACCGGAATCTGGAAGTTTGCACCACCTACCCTACGGCTGCGAACCTCTACGTGAGGCATCACATTGGTGAGCGCTTCTTTCCACACTTCCAAACCATTGTTGGCTTCAGTTTTTTCGGAAACACGATCGATGGCTTCGTAGAAAATTGCGAATGATTTTTCCTTTTTACCGTGCAACATCATCATATTGACGAAGCGGGTTACCAACGGATCATTGAAACGTGGATCTGGTAAAAGCGGGCGTTTTTTTGCTCTGGTCTTTCTCATGACAGCACTTTATTATTTTTTATCCTTTGGACGTTTGGTTCCATATTTAGAGCGTCGCTGTTTACGACCGTCAACGCCGGCTGTATCGAGGGCGCCCCGTACAATGTGGTATCGCACACCGGGTAAGTCTTTCACCCTGCCACCACGTACGAGTACGATGGAGTGTTCTTGCAGGTTGTGACCTTCACCCGGAATGTAGGCATTCACCTCATTTCCGTTGGTCAAACGCACACGCGCTACTTTACGCATGGCTGAATTTGGCTTCTTTGGAGTAGTGGTATACACACGTGTACATACTCCTCTTCTTTGCGGGGACGCATCAAGGGCAAGTGACTTGCTCTTCTTCTTGATTTGGTTGCGCCCTTTGCGCACTAACTGTTGAATAGTCGGCATACTGACTCGAAACTATTTGTTACTCAATATTGTGATTTTATACCCTACTTTTAAGGGACTGCAAATGTATAACAATTTGAGACACTAGCAAGCATGGGTTAATATTTTTTTTTCAGAATAATACAAAACCTTTGATTTTTTAGCAAACCCCACCATTTACAAGCCTTAAGCGATGATGCAAACCTTCAAAAACCCAAATCATCGACAGTACATTTTCTCCCATTTTGGAATGTTTTAGGAAAAAACACCAAAAAAAAACCTTGCATTCCTACGTGTTTTTCGTCTAAAATAGCATGTGGGTTTCCTTTTGCTGGAAACGTGGCTCGTGAACAGCAATCAAATCCTTTTATATTTTCACACCTGATAATAGGTCAAGGGCGCCTGCCACCCCCATTATCATCCATTGCAAACAAATACATACGCACGTGGGGGTGTCATCAGGCTGTCCGCTTTAGCCACCGATTTCGTGACCAACATCGGCGGGGCGTGCGGGGTCTGCTCCTATCGTCGCAGCCGCCACCGCCCACACCGCTGTACGGCCACGAAACCGGTGGGCTGCCGCTTCCATCCCTGGCGCCGGATGAACAATCACACAAAATAGGTGTCAAGAAATGAATTCTATTAACCCCACAAGTATTGTATGCCATAAGGAGAATGCACCGCATATTACACCCGCAAATCTATAAAGGTAAGTAGAGCCTAGCCATAATGTCATAGTGGCTGAACTAGAAAGTTCGAGAGCAAGGCTTGCGACCCCGATAGCTATCGGGGGGAAAACAGTGATTTTACATGAGTAAATGACCTTTTTTCCAACCGAGCATAACGCAGCTATCGGACTTTCTACACAGACACTAATTAACTCGTCAATACCTGCAATTTAATTAGTAGCTTTGCACCCGATTTTGAACCGTACACCTTTCTATATATAATGAGTGCGACCAAGTACATATTTGTAACCGGCGGTGTGTCTTCTTCCTTAGGAAAAGGCATTATTTCCGCCTCCCTTGCCACCTTACTACAGTCCCGGGGATATTCAGTTACCATCCAAAAATTTGACCCATATATCAATATTGATCCGGGTACCCTAAATCCATACGAACACGGCGAGTGCTATGTCACCAACGATGGCGCTGAAACCGACTTGGATTTAGGCCATTACGAACGATTCCTCAACAGGCCTACGTCACAGGAAAACAATGTGACCACCGGAAGAATCTATCAATCTGTAATTGATAAAGAACGTCGTGGAGATTACCTCGGTAAAACTGTACAGGTGATTCCCCATATCACCGATGAAATCAAACGAAGAATGAAACTCCTCGGACAAACCGGTGAGTTTGAATTTATCATTACCGAAATAGGTGGAACCGTAGGCGATATCGAAGCCCTACCCTATATCGAAGCCGTAAGGCAGTTCAAATGGGAAATGCCCGACGATTGTATGGTCGTTCACCTTACCCTTATACCATTTTTGGCAGCAGCAGGCGAATTAAAAACCAAACCTACACAGCACTCGGTTAAGTTGCTTCAAGAATCCGGTGTGCAACCCGATGTTTTGGTTTGCAGATCTGAATACCCCATTGGCGATGACATCAAGCGAAAACTGGCACTCTTTTGTAATGTGAAAAAAGAGTCCGTGGTAGAATCTCTGGATGCTGAAAGTATTTACGCCGTACCCATGTTGATGCGCAACGAAAAGCTCGACGAAATTGTACTGAAAAGACTTAACCTACCGGCAGACGGAAAAGCCGACCTCAGCCGCTGGAAAGACTTCCTATATAAACTGAGATACCCAAGTACCGAAGTTAAAATTGGTCTAATCGGAAAATACGTAGAATTGCGAGATGCGTATAAGTCCATAGCGGAGGCATTTATCCATGCCGGTGCCGCAAATGATTGCAAGGTCAGTATTGATTGGATACACTCCGAAAGCATCCTTACCCCTGAAGATGTAAAAAAGAAATTGGAAGATCTGGACGGTATTCTCGTCGCACCCGGTTTTGGTGAACGCGGTTTTGAAGGAAAACTTCAAGCGGTTCAGTTTGCCAGAGAAAACAACATTCCCTTTTTCGGAATTTGTTTGGGAATGCAGTGTGCCGTAATTGAATACGGTCGAAATGTTTTGGGATTAAAAGATGCTAATTCGGCTGAAATCAATCCCAAAACCAAACATCCGGTAATCGACCTGATGGAGAGTCAAAAAAATGTAACCGAAAAAGGAGGCACAATGCGTCTTGGGGCTTACGCCTGTGATTTGGTCGAAAACAGTTTGGCCCAACGTATATATCGCAGAAAAAGTATTTCCGAACGCCATCGCCATCGCTTTGAATTCAACAATAAGTATTTGGAAAAATACGAAGCTGGAGGAATGAAAGCCACGGGATTTAACCCCGATACCGGTTTGGTGGAAATTATTGAAATCCCGGATCACCCCTGGTTTTTGGGCGCCCAATTTCACCCTGAATACAAAAGTACGGTGACCAACCCCCATCCGCTTTTCATCTCATTTATTGCCGCTGCAATAGAATTTAGCAAAAAAAATCCCTGATACAACAACTAGTTAGTCCATTCGTATAATGAACAAAAAAACCGATATCAACAGCATCATAGGATTTTTCCTCATTGGCTTGGTGCTCATATATTTCTTTTGGCAAGATGCACCTCAACCCACTGAGGGCATAAACACACCTCCCGCTTCCACCGAAAAACAAATGTCGCCTTCGGAAGACGACGAAGCACCGGCTGCCTTCAATGATGATTCCGACCGCACAGTTGTCCCGGATACCAATCAGTTGCCCGTACAGAATTTTACCCTGGAAAACGAACTTGTCCGCATGGACATCCGTTCCCGAGGTGCTCGTCCGCAAAACATCAGACTTAAGAATTTTGATACCTACGAAATTTTTGAAGGAAAAGATGAAGCACCCCTTTATCTGGCCAAAGATGGTAATTTGCGATTTAATGTGGATTTGGGAAATGAGCTATCCACCGCTCAGTTGAATTTTCAGGTTGTGGAACAAAGCTCGGGAAAACTAAAACTTCAGGCGACTACCCCCAAAGGAAATGTGTATATTACCTACCACCTTCCTCCCGATGAATATCAGGCCGACATCAGAATTCAAACAGATTTTGACGTTACCGACCCCACCCTCCACTATGCCATGCGCGCCATTCGTCACGAGAAAAATGACGATTACGAACGCAATAAAACAACGGTATATTACCACATGGTGGAAAAGGATAAATCCGATTACCTTTCAGAAACACGTGATGTGTCTAAGGAAAAGGAAAACATCAATTGGTTTGCCTTCAAACAACAATTCTTTTCCACCATCATCCGGTACGATGGCACATTTCCACTGGTAGAAATGGAGACCAAAGGACTGGAGGGTGATTCGGAATACACCAAAAACCTCAAGGCCTCTGCGCGGGTTCGTAATACCGGAACGCTGGATCTTCCTCTACATTTATACACCGGACCCAATCGTTTTAAAGTACTAAAAAAGTACGGACAAGGTTACGAAAAAGTGGTGCCGCTGGGTTGGGGTATTTTCGGATGGATCAACCGAGGAGTTATTATCAACATATTTAGTTGGCTCGAAACTTACGGACTCAATTACGGTATCATTATTTTGCTGATGACCTTAATGATTAAGATTGTCTTATTTCCACTTACCTACGGTTCTTATAAATCCATGGCAAAAATGCGGGTACTTAAACCCGAAATTGATGCCATCAACGAGAAGTATAAGGACAAAGATGCCATGAAAAAACAGCAGGCCACCATGAAACTCTATCAGGAGGCCGGGGTAAATCCGCTGGGCGGGTGTATCCCCATGTTGTTTCAAATGCCCATCCTATTTGCCATTTTCCAATTTTTCCCGGCATCTATAGAATTGCGCCACCAATCATTTCTTTGGGCAAATGACCTTTCGTCATACGACTCCATCTACAACCTGCCGTTTTCCATACCTTTCTACGGCGATCATGTGAGTTTATTTACCCTTTTAATGACCGTGACCACCATCATGTACACCTACATGAACCAACAACTTTCCGGTGGAAATTCACAGTATCCCCAATTGAAATATGTGATATATTTGATGCCAGTGGTTTTCTTGGGTGTATTTAACAACTTCGCCGCAGGTTTGAGTTACTATTATTTTGTCGCCAACCTCATTACTTTTGGCCAACAATTTGCGATACGCGGTATCATTGACGAGGAAAAGATTTTGGCCAAGATTGAAGAGAACAAGAAAAAGCCAAAAAAACAATCCAAATTTGCACAAAAAATGGAAGAGTTGGCCAAGCAACAGGGCAAAACGCTTCCTCAGCAAAAAAAGAACAAGAAAAAATAGGCATTGAATGCCATGAAAAACCCTTAAAAAATGAAACATTATATCGGCCTTCTCTGCATTGGACTTTCCGTTTTCCTAAGCGGTTGCGCCAGTAGTCAAACAAAACTCATCAAAGCATTTGAAAAAGCGGGAACTGAAGCTTTTGTAAGTTTTGAACGGACAGCTTGTTTTGGCACCTGTCCGGTATATACCGTAAAAATCTCGGGGGATTTAAAAATAACCTACAAAGGTCGTGAATTTTCGCAACCCAAAGGAGAATATGAAGCCACCATCACTTCAGAGGAATGGAAAACCCTTCAGGAGAAAATTGCCATGACTCGTTTTTTTGAATTGGAAGATGAATACGATGGCTATATCACCGATGTTCCCTCCGCCATTACCACGGTTCATATCAACGAAAAACGAACCAAACGGGTTTTAAATAAATGGGAGGCACCGGAAGATCTCGTTCGTTTAGAGACACATATAGATCAACTTTGGCAGAAGTATTTTAAAGAGCAATAGATTATAATTTGACAAGTTTTCAAAAGCATTCCATTTCGGTACAAAAAACCGCCAGATACCACTTTCGTCCGGCGGAGGGCATTGTCAAAGCCCAGTGGATAATAGCGCACGGATACGGCCAACTTACGCAATATTTTTCGCAAAAATTCGCCGATATTTGTGTCAATCACGAACTCATCATTCCTGAAGGATTGCATCGTTTTTACCTACAAGGAACGGATGGTCGCGTTGGCGCAAGCTGGATGACCAAAGAGGAGCGCGAAACCGACATTCAAGATTATTTGGGTTATCTAAACGACCTTTACAAACATCACAAAAAGTCTTCACCGCTTATAGCATTTGGATTTTCTCAGGGCGTAGCAACTATATGCCGCTGGATTGCACAATCTAAAATTCGTCCGGATCATTTAATTATATGGGCTGGCGTCATTCCGCCCGACATGGATATTGAAGTATGGCGAAAGGTTTACGAAGAAGTGCCGATTACCATATTTGTAGGAACAAAAGATCCTTACCGCACATCCTTTCACGATGAAATGTATCAATCCCTAAAGGAAAAAAGTCCCAACGTAAACCTAATCGAATTTGCGGGAAAGCACGAGGTGAAGCCGGACATATTGCAGAATTGGATTCAGGAACGGGAATGGTGAGGTCAATTCTAAAAAATAGAGCCTGTCCACAAAGTCAACATGGCTATTATTCGGCAAGATATAAACCAATGCCCCTTAATACAGGGCGTTCGCTTCATTCATTTTAGTACCCAATCCAAATTACAGTCTTTCTTGAATATCTTGAAACAAAGCTTCCCATAAAACGATTTCTCCCGCTCCACCTTTTATCGCCCAAATCTTTCTATGCGAAGCATTTACTTCGCCAATATAAATATTTGGGGTTAAAACAACTTTGGTATTTCCAGGCGAAACCTCCTTAATATCAACGATATATAATCGGTAGTTGTTTTGATAAACTGCAGTAGTAGTTGATGTTGCTGCACCAGATGTCGAAATCATTTTTTGTTTGGTTTTCAAATAACCTTCCTCATACTTGTCTATATCAATTACATAATTTTTTGAGGCCAGTGTCAATTTTACGGCTTCATAAACTGATTTCTTATCAGCTTCAAAAACACGGGTTCCGTGTTCTTCGATAATCTCGGGAGTTAGACGAGCTGCACAACTCGTTAATGCAATCAACCCAATAAATGCTGAAAAAATTTTTAATACTTTCATGACTGATTGTTTAGATTAAGTACGGCAAATATATAATGAATATCAATTAATTCAAAATAATTTTACGTCATCAATATCAAGCGTTCAAAATTTAAAATTAAGAGCAATTTTTTTCGTGGCAATGGACAAAAAATAATGGTATTAAAGGTTTCGGCTAAAAATTTAAAAACAAAACAACATGGATTATTTCGAAAAACTAATGTCTAAAAAGGGAAATTGTTTTCGCCTGATAGCCATTGTATATTGAAGGGTACATACTACTATCATTGATAGATTCATAGATCCAAACAAACAAATCTACCTCACGACCATCAAAACAAATATACGGTTGCCACGTTCCGTCATCTGCCTGAATCATTTTCCACTGTCCGCCAAAAGCAGTCTTGAAAACCTCACCTGCAAGCGCTATAAAATGTATAGTGTAGTTCATAAATTCAGAAGCACTTTTTCCCTTCGTATTAATTAAATGAGCCATTTGCCCATCTACCTTTCTAAGGAATAATTCATTCAAATCGTATGAATCGCCATTTAGATTCAGGAAATGCAAAAGATCTTTGATTAACTTAGAGACATTTTCGGGAAACCTTTCATTGTATGGGTTGAGTCCATTTAAAATACTTCGAGACATCGGCCCATTTAGTAGCTTACCAATATCTGCCTGGGAGCTATAAAGAAACGCTTGTTTATCATAAACAACAAGCACTTGTTCATTTTCAAAAAGGTGCGTCTTTCTCTTGTCCGTAGATAAATCCAAAATGAGATTTCCATGAAACGTCTTGATTAAATCTTGTGCATCCTCAATGGACAATTCTTCGTATTCAATTGTAATCGAATCACTAAGTTGGATGAATTTTTTCATGGTATTTTGAGTAAAAGTAGGAAAAATAAAAAGCATGAACAAAGCGGATAAAATTACTTTTTTTCCGGATAGCAAAAATAATATACTTTCTCCCAACATATTTCCAAGACGTATTTCCGACCTTTGCGAAGCATGGTGGGAAGAACCTGTTTTTCTCCACCACATATCCAAATATTAGGACAGTTTGTATTGTAGTTACGAGTGGCAATATAGCTGGCGCTATTCTTCATCACAACTTAAACCAATTATAGTTTTTCGTGGCAATACTTTTTTCAATGCCTTATAGTATAATGCATATTCACCACAACTACCAATATCTAAAAAAACAAACCTCAGTTTCTTAAAGTCCTTTAATGCTTCAATATACTCAAATTTAAAATCAGCAAATATTTCTAAATAAACTAATTCCTTTAAAGCACTAATGGAAGAAAATTTGTTTTTATCAAAAATATTGTCGCTTAAAACCAGTACTTGTAAATTTTTAAAATTTTTCAGATCTACATGAAAATCAAGATTCGTATTTTGATGAAGAAATCCAATTTCATTTATACTGGTAATGTTCTCCATTAAATTTTCAAAATAATTAGATAAGAATACAGAGTCTTCTATAACCTCATTTATGTAAATGGAAAGATAGCTTAAATTTTTGTTTTCCTGTAAACGATTAATATCAGGCAAAGCCATTTCATTGATAAAGCCCATTCCCAAATATTCCAATTTAGGTGCATTATATAAAAACTCCGGAAAAATGCTATCCATCAATAGTTGCATTGAAAAATCAAACAATTCCGGAAAACAATTGGAATCAACGCAACTAATAATTTTTTTTTCACTATCTATTATACCTAAATATTTAATTTTCTTTAATTTACAAAGGTCGCAAAAATTCCCATAAATATCTGTCAACATTAAAATTTCAACATTAGGAAATTTTGTAAAATCTTCATATTTAAATGAATCACTTGAATAAACATTTTCAACCCACAATTCCTTAATTTCATCATTATCCATTCCGTGGTTATATCGCAGATTAATAATTCTATCTTGCGAAGAGGCGCAACCAACAATGAGAATTTTTAAGAAAAAAATTAAGTATTTATGGTTTTTCATTTTAGTTTATACGATTATTTTCGTGATTTATTGCACCACTATCCACCTAAACTCTATTCATTCAATACCTCGAAAATATCATAAAGCCAACAATCATTTAACAATAAACCGTCTTCATCAAAATAAAATACTGCAAGGTTACACTTTCTTTCTTTTTGCTGTTGGGTGGTGGTAATTCGAGATAAGCAGGGTAATTAAAGTATGGCAAGTAGAAAATCATTTCATCTGAAGAATCTGTATAACGACGAATACTTTTATTTTTACCTAAAGATGATTTGCCACGAAGATATGTAAAATATTCTAAATTTGGATTCATGGGAAAACGCTTCGCATATAAAGGATATACCCTCCAAACTTTACTGAAGGTAAAAGGGAATTTATATTCCCAAATAATTTTACCTGAATGATGATATACAAACATTTCTATATCATAATTTAATTTATTGTATAAACGTGCCTTATCATAAGCATTAAGTGAAATATCTTCATTAACTGAACGAAGAATTTTATTGAAAAAATCAACACTTATATCATCTACAAAAGCTTTTATACGCTTATCGTAAACGTATAATCTACTGTAATGTTGACCTAATAATGAAAACATAACACTAATAAAAATAAAATCATCTGTCAACCCATTAAAAGACTTAGAATAAAAATAAGTTGATCTTATAATGCTTTTGATAGAGTCAATTTCATTCTTTTTCAATTTCTTCTTTTTGGTACTTTCAAGGTAAGCTATATAAATTTCTGTAGCTTTTTGATCTAAAAACAAGGTAACAATTGGTTCAATTGAATCGTTAGTGGCGTGCGTATAGTTTCCGCAGAAACTACCAAAGCAAATAATAAGCAACAATACTTGCTTAAAAATCTTTCCGAAATCTATCATAATCAAAAAATCTTATGGCAAAATATTTCAATCCTCTTTTTTACGACAAACTAATCCCTAATTAACCTATAATCACCACCCCTCAATCAACTCCTCCAACGGATAAATTTCAGGATCTCCGTAATGCTTAAAACATTCAAGTTCATTGTTTGAGGTGAACCGAAAATCTTTAAAGTCTTTAATATCAAGAGATGTAAATAAACCTCCTTTCAAATTAATGATTCTAATGTATGAACCGTAAAAACCATGTGTTTCTACGAATAAATAGTTTTTATAAAGCTGGATGGTTAATTCTCTATCGTCAACCATCACTTCATTACGATTCAGAGACCAAAAGGATGGCTTTGGGTTTAGTATTAACCATGAATACAATTTGTTAACCTTTAAGAAAACACAACCAAAATGTTCAAAGTAAGAAATGGAATCATTTATTTTGAATTCCTTGAAGTTTTCAGATCTGATTTTGTCTCCCCAGAAGTGCCAAAATATTTTCATGTTTTCACTTTCAAGCTCCTCAAATATTTCCTTTTCCTTTCCATGTGCATAAAAATCACCAAGACAATGCCAGCCATTTTCCCATAGATCATTTAACTTATCGGAAAGAATGTATTGTTTTTCAACCAAGGGTAAAACAGTATCATATTTAAAACAAACGTTTTTATTGATGTATTTAATATGTTTGTTTAGATCACTAATGTCAATTGATTCCAACATATGACTAGGCGTTTGACAACTCGAAAAAATCGTGTCAAATGCGGGAATTTCTTCAAAATACACTTCGGAAAAAACAGCTTTTATTACATCTACATCATTTAATTCATCATAAATTGCAAAACAATCGCCTAAATTAAACCTATTATATGCCATTAAGGCTTCTATATGAAAACTTTCCAACGAATTCCCGTCAATAAATTCAATGTAAGTAGGAATATACTTTGGCAATCTAATGAAATCAAGTTTCAGAGTATCTTCAATGCCATTATTGGTAAAATCTTTAACAATGACTCTTTCTTGTGAAAAAACATTCACACTACTTATTAATAATACAAACAATAAGAATTTCTTTGTTAGCATATCAAAGTGTTTTTTTAGTATTTATACCTACTCAAATCATACATCCGAATTTGGTAATATCTTAATGTAACAACTCTTTGATAGGCTTTAGTACTTCCCGAACCACCAAGTTTACCTTTTTTTGAATATCGGAGCCAAAGTGTAAATCCAAATTCCTTCTTTTGGGTAAATATATGGAGCCTCCTAAACCTTCTGGATCAGTTCCAAAAACAACGCTATAACATATTTTTCCATAAAAATCGTATTTACCCACTTTGTACAATCCCAAGTCTTTCTCCCTTATTAATTAGAGCTTGTCCATAAAGTCAAAGTGGCTAGG
>JAFIEY010000211.1 GCA_020832345.1 Cryomorphaceae bacterium
GCTAGAAAAGTAACCATCAAAAACCAACAAGAAATTGTCTTTGAGAGAGACTTATTTTCCGGTTGATACTGATTATAAACCCTATTTATGGGGCTTAGCGAGGTTTTTTGCGAAAATTCAAAAAAGTTTCGGATGCTAGTGGAATAAGTAAAAAAACCACATCATTGTGTTTGGTATTTTTTCGTTAGCTTTGCTAAAAATCATCCGGCGTGCGATTTGTCATTCTTTTGTTTCTTGTAGCAAGCTTTTGCCTCAATGCGCAATCAGACCGAGGGCATTTTATTGGCATAAACTTTTCGCCTGCCATAACCTATATGTCAAACGTCAATCCGATTCTTGGTCCGCCAGCATTATTTCATTCTAATCCGTACTTTGGAGGGAGTGCCGGAGTAAGCACACTATGGGACATTCATCCAAGACTAAAGCTCCAAACGGATATTTTATATTCTGTATATTCGGAAACCCAAAGTCGCATTGTGACAAATCAGAAATTGTCTTTTCCGGAGGGAACCGAAATAGCATATTTGAAAATTGAATACCACAGCCTTTCCATTCCCGTTCTTCTAAATTACTATTTTTACAAAGGCAGGTGGTCGGGTTTGTTCAATCCGGCCTAAGGGGGCATATATTACTAAATCGTTACTTGACCATGCCTTTCGGCAGATTAAAAAATAACAATAGGAATAGAGAAAGAATAGAAAATACGGGAAAGTACGCCAACGCTCCACTTGCCATTTCGTACCAGGTTGGGTCTGGAGTAGAATACACCAACTCAAAAAACTTCAAATTGCGCATGTCTCCATTTTTTGAGAATTTTCTGGTTAGCACCTACAAAAATCCCGAAGCCTTAGAAGTTCCCTTTGCTTACGGTTTTACGGTCGGGGCGTATTGGAATGTATTTTAACGCCTTGAGTGGAATTAATTAGTGGCTGTCTGTAAAGATAGCATTATTACTCTCAATTGAAAATCAAGTCATTTACTTTAGTAAACTCACTGAATTTACCCCGATATTTATCGGGGTCGCAAGCCTTGTCCTCGAACTTTCTAGCCTAGCCACCTGCACTTTATGGACAAGCACTAATTACCTTGAAACATTCTGTTGGCTTCTAAGTTGCACAAACCACATCTCCAGCAACCCCTTCCCTTTCGCATTTATTTGTCCTCTTTTTTCAAAGACAAATTGCGGATTGTCCTTGATTTGCTCGTAGGTGCTTTGCGAGACATTTACCCTGCCCACGGCTCCTGATGACTCCATGCGTGCAGCCGTATTTACCGTATCGCCCCAAATGTCGTAGCTAAACTTTTTGATACCCACAATTCCCGCTACGACTGGGCCCGTGTGAACACCAACGCGAATTTCAAAAAAGGGCAAGTTTTGTTTAATTTTATTTGCTTTACCTAACTCTACAAAGGCTGCCATTTCCAAACCAGCCTTTACCACGTCGGCGGCATGGGTTCTATTTGGGCTTGGCAATCCACCGGCAGCCATATAGGCATCGCCAATGGTTTTAATTTTTTCAATACCGTACTTTTCACAGATGCGATCAAATTCGGAAAAGCATTCATGTAAATCTTTGACAAGATCCTTAGGGGACAGGTTTTCGCTCATTGCCGTAAAACCTTTAAAATCTGTAAATAATACTGAGGTTTGATCCATCAGTTTAGCTTCTGAACTGCCTTTTTCCTTGAGTTCTTGTGCAGTTTCTTCTGGAAGAATATTAAGCAGCAACGCTTCGCTGCGAGCTTTTTCCTTTCCTATTCTGTTCCGTTGTTTTAAAAACACGCCAGCGAAAAAGAGTACAACTGCAAAACCTCCCATAAAGCTATTGCGAACAAATTTTTGCTGCTTTAGCTTTTGCGCTGCAATGGCATCCTTCTTTTCCTGTTCTGCCTGAGCAATGGCTTCTTTCCTTTTATACTCATATTGCATTTCTATACGGGTCAGCTTCTTGGTATTTTCTTCATTGTAAATACTGTCTTTTAAAATAATCATTTTTTCCAAATGTACTAAGGCCTTGTTGTTGTCATTAATTGCTTTGTAAGAATGATAAAGACATCTATGCGCGTTCTTTTCCGCCTCAGGTGAACCGACACCTTCTGCAATTTCAAGGCTTTCACGACAGTTGTTTAATGCGAGTTCATACTTGTTTTGATCGAGGAAAAACATACCAATTGTATTTAAATTATTGGCTTTCCCTAATTTATTACCTGCTCGTTCATTAACTTTTAGGGCATTTTTAAACTGTTGTAGCGCCTCTGCATCCTCACCTTTTTCCCATAGAATATTTCCAATGTTTATAAGATTAATAGCCAAACCCGGCAAATCTTCAATTTCTTCATTGATCAGTCGTGACCGCTCAAAATTTTCAAGCGCAAGAGACGTGTCTCCTTGAGATAAATAAATTGAACCAATATTAATCAACTCTGCTGCAATACCCTGTTTTACACCGATTTCTTCATCGATGGCAAGTGCCCTTTCATAATGTTCTAGTGCTCGGGTTAATTCACCCTGATCTACCAAGATATTACCAATATTATTAAGGCTCATTGCCATGCCTCCCTTATTACCTATCTCCTCATCAATGATCAAAGCTTGATTATAATAATCCAATGCGCGGGGAAAATCACTTTGCTCATCATACAAAACGCCAAAACAAATAAGGATTTCCGAAATACCCCATTTGTCATCGATCGCTTGGCTGCCTTTTAATGATTTCTGATAGTAACGCGAAGCATCTTTAAATTCACCTAAAATATTAACGGCAATTCCCTTGATCATATTACCCTGATTTTCACCTCTTGGGAAATTATGCGTTTCCGCATAAGCAAACAATGCTTCTGCTAATACAAACGCACTGTCAGGGTTTGAAAACAGAAAGCCATCCCAGATGTACTCTTTATACGCCTGAACACGTGCAGAGTCAGTTTGGGTTTGATCCTCCCAAACCGCATAAAGAGAATCGAGGCTTTGTGATTGTAATGTTTTTGAAAATAACGAAATAGACAAAATCTGTAAAAAACACAACGACAAAGTCAGAGATTTGAAATTTTTCATATAGATACTTTTTTAATTGATCTATTTTTTACTTACCAGAAACAACTATTTTTTGATAGAGTCTGCTCTAAAAAGTTCCTTTCTGCCAAAATCTTCCTTGTCGGTAGATTTTTGAATCCTCACTTGCTCCGGCTCAAAAACTCCCTAGATTTTGATTGAAATCATCCTTTTTGGAGCGGACTCTTGATACATTACCATAATCAATCTTCTTTAACTCAAAAATTAGAGAGCCAAATATACATAATTATAAATTAACGAGTTAAGTAAATTGAACACGCTAACCACATATTTACAACCTGAAATTCGCATCAATTGCACGCTTTTAAATTCA
Source organism: Cryomorphaceae bacterium (assembly GCA_020832345.1). GTDB lineage: Bacteria > Bacteroidota > Bacteroidia > Flavobacteriales > Schleiferiaceae > CSBr16-58. The sequence goes on from JAFIEY010000211.1 coordinate 3,387, forward strand.
CTTTTATTACAATTTACATCATTATACCATGAGCTGATTAAATGTAACATGAAATCTATGAGTCTGCTCTAAAAAGCCCTTTCTGCCAAAATCTTACTTGTCGATAGATTTTTGAATCCTCACTTGCTCCGGCTCAAAAATCCCCTCGATTTTGATTGAAATCATCCTTTTTGGAGTGGACTCAATCTATCCTACCTTGATAAACTACAAACTCACCTCAGTCTTCATTCTCCCTAAACCAAACCCCTGCGATTCGGCGATTTGGATAATATGTTCCACGGTTTGTTTTGAAAGGTCACCGGTGAAGTGCTGTTTTTGATCATCGGCAAATCCCAGGGCAAAAGTTTCGGCCATACATGCGAAGCACTCCCCGGGACCAAAAGGCAGAATGACGGAGCTTAGAAATTGTTTCCTCAGGTTTGGCGGCAAAGGCAACGAAGCTATTCCTCCGTTTATGTAGGTAATATCATTTCGCGCACACAGATCATCGGAGGCATTGGGAGGGACCGACACATCCAAAACAATGGCTCCTTTTTTTACATGCTCGGAGTACAATACGGCACCGGGTTGGTTGGTGCT
>JAFIEY010000214.1 GCA_020832345.1 Cryomorphaceae bacterium
ACCGAGTAGGTCGTACATTTCTTTAGGGTCGTGGTTTGCTCTGGTGATTATAAATTTTATACGCTCCATTGGTTTGATTTCCCTTTTGTCCTTGTCGGCCAAAACTGCTCCTTCTTCTGCAATTCGGATTAAGGCCCATTCAGGTCTTAAAGCGATAACATTTTTGTAAAACTCGTAGCCAATTTCTCGGCTGCTGCAAACAAACATTGCTTTGCCTTTTACGGTAGCACCTTCGGAAACTCTGTTTTCGTAATGCTTAACAAAGTCTTCTGCCAATTTAAGCAAGCGGTCTGGGTCGCCTAAAATGGCATTCATTGTGGCAGTCGCTTTTTTGCTTTCTTCTATCTGGTATTCATTGGCACCTGCTTCGGCTGCTTCTTCGTAGTATTTTTCAATCTTCTGTAATTCGCTGTTGTGCAAGGCAACTTTAGCGGCTCTTCCTTCATATACTATGCGTACAGTGATTTCATCTCGTACCGACTCGGTCATTGTGTAGGCATCTACTACTTTTCCAAATACATCCAACGTGGCATCTATTGGCGTTCCTGTGAAACCTACAAAGGTTGCGTTGGGTAACGAATCGTGAAGGTATTTAGCAAACCCATAGGTTTTTTTAACGCCTTCGGAAGTCACTTTTACTTTTTGGTCAAGATTGGTTTGGCTTCTGTGGGCTTCATCTGAAATGCAAATTACATTGGTTCGATCAGTGAGCAATTCTGTATCTTCCGTAAACTTGTGAATGGTGGTCAAGAAAACACCACCACTATTTCTGCCTTGCATTTTGCTTCTCAAATCGGCTCGGCTTTCTACACTTTCCACCGCATTGTCGCCAATGAATTGCTTGGCATTGGTAAATTGCCCTGAAAGTTGGTCGTCTAAGTCGGTTCGGTCGGTAATGAGTACAATGGTCGGACTTTCAAAATGCTTGCTTTTCATCAACAAACGTGTGAGATAAAGCATAGCGAAGCTCTTACCGCTTCCCGTTGCACCAAAGTATGTTCCTCCTTTTCCGTCTCCTTCTGGTTTTTCCGCTTTTTTAATGTTTTCGTACAAACTACGAGCAGCATAATACTGCGGATAGCGACAAACTATTTTCTCATCTTTTTTTGATGAATCGGGAATGTAAATGAAGTTCTGAATAATATCTCGCAATCGGTTTTTATGCAGCATTCCCTGAACCAGGGTAAACATACTGTCTATACCGTCAACATCTTTTGCCAAACCTGCAATTCTTCGCCAAGCGTAGTAAAACTCATAAGGGGCAAAAAATGAACCTGCTTTGTTGTTCACGCCATCACTGATGATGCAAAAGGCATTGTACTTGAAAAGTTCGGGAATGTCTCTTTTGTAGCGTGTGGTCAGCTGAACATACGCATTGTGAATGGTCGTGTTTTCCTGAATGGCCGTCTTAAATTCAAAAACCACCACAGGCAAGCCATTGATGTATAAAATCCCGTCTGGAATTCGCCTCTCTGTGCCTACAATTTCTAACTGGTTGACGAATTTGTAAATATTGGTGTCTGGCAGATATTGCTCTTCGGGATCAGCAGCAATGATGTCTAAATTTTCACTTTGTCGCTGACGGTCTAAGCCTGCATAATCAATGAGCAAAATATGAATGTCTTTTTGGTTGCGGTCTTCTCGTTTTAGGATAAATCCGTCTGCCAACCATTGCATTATTTTCTTGTTGCTTTCGTAAAGGTCTGCCGAAGAAAGCGTTTTGAGTTGCAGAATGATGGATTGTGCTTCGGTTTCGGTTAGGTTGGCATTTTGATAGCGAGTGAGCAAGTAGGTCCTTAGGTCTTCTTCAATGAGTACTTCGCTTTCATCCGTTCGCACCAAACTACTACCCACGAAGTGTGGATAGCCTTCGTTTCCTAAAAGCTCTGTAAATGCTTGCTCTAATTTTGCCTCAGTAAATTTCACTTTTTCGGTTTCTTCAATTTTTTAATGTCTTCTTCTAGTTCTTTCAAACTGGCTTCCTTCTCAATGGCTTTTTGCTGTTGTTTGAATTTCTCATATTCTTCTGCTGATTTGTCCAAGGCCATTTTATGCGAAATTTTGCCTGCGTGGGTAAGCAACTCCCTGCCGTTTAATTGCAAAATAGTGTCCAATCGCTCAATCCAATCTTTCATATACATTGGCGTTTGTTGCTGCGCCATTGTTTCGGCAAATGCCAAATATTGCTCCACCAACAAGCCCAAAAGCTTCATTTCATCTTCATTCAAGTAGTTTTTGGCAATGCTTACTTCTGCTTTTTTGATAGAAGCCACCTGTTTTTTGTCATACGAGAGCATTCCCATTAAAGGTAAACCGGCATCTACTCGCCTGTACACCAATTCTGCTGCGGTTTGTTGACTGATTGCCCAAAGCAGCTTGTTTTGTACGATTTTGAAAAACTCAATGGTCTTTTCATCTTTTGGGTCATAATCTATACTGGTGGCGTAGATGTCTTTTATCTTTTGGTAGAAGAACTTCTCCGAAAGGCGAATCTCCCGAATACGCTCTTGCAGTTCGTTGAAGTAGTTCATTGAACTGCCGGACTTAAAGCGGTCATCATTGAGGGTAAAGCCTTTGATGATGTATTCTTTTAACCGCTGTGTAGCCCAAATACGGAACTGCGTACCCTGAACCGATTTTACCCGATAGCCGACTGAAATGATGACATCTAAATTGTAGTGATCTATTTCTCTTTCAACCTCTCTTTTTCCTTCCGTTCGAACCTGTCGGAATTTCCGACTAGTTCGATTTTGCTCTAATTCTCCTTCTTCGTAAACATTTTGAATATGCTCGGTAATCGTATTTCTGGCTTTACCAAAAAGTGTAGCCATTTGGTCTTGCGTCAACCAAACGGTTTCTTCCTGCAAGCGAACATCTATTTTGATGTTGCCGTCTGGGTTTTGGTATATGAGAATTTCGCTGTTCATTGGCTATGTTGTTTTATTATCTTCTATTTCTATTCCCATCATTTGCTTGTAATGCCCAAGTTGACCATTAGAATCAAAAATTGCCTGAAATACATCCTTATATCTCTGAACAGTATCATCATTATCTGATACATGTATTTCATCTGCAATGTCATGAGAGCCATCATGAACCCAACTTATCAATGATTTACAAATTAATTGCTCTTCAATGGTCTTAAATTTATCAGGAAGATTCTTAATATTGGAAAATTGACCAAAGACAGTAAAATAGTATTCCAATATTCTTCGCATAGCATTTTTTAGTAAAACACTTGACTTATTTTCTTCTGACCTTAATTCTCTCCATAATAATTCATAAGTACTGGAAATTGGATTTTTATTTCCATAGGGTTCAATTGATGTCCATTTTCTACCTTTTCTGAGAATCCAAAAAGCCGTATCCGCACGGAGTTGGTTTTTCCCTTCAACAATAGCAATTTGCTTATGGAAATAAGAATTATGGGTTAGAAGAATCAATTGAACAATATTTCCCTCTCCTGACCTTATTTCATCCAAATACCTTCTTAATAATGAGCTAACAACAAAAAGTACATTGCTGTCAAGGCTTGAAATTGGGTCATCTACTATTAACACTCTGCGCTCATTTACTTTATCTTCCTCATGTCCACCTTTTGCTAATTGATAGAAATAAAGGAAGGTTATAAAGGTTACTTCTCCTTCACTTAATGTTGACTCTACCAAAGACCCATCCTCACGCTGTATTTGATAGCAGTTATCTACTTTGGGCGATTTTACAATTCTGAAACTATTGAACCCATAAGATTCTAACAATTTATTCATTTCAAGTTCGGAAAATTCAACTCCCGTGGTGTTAGCAGTAAGCTCTTCAATATCTTTCTTTAATTGGATTCCTTTATTTATGGTTTCTTTTTGGGTTGTCTCAAGTGCTTGTTTAGCTTTAGTTATACCACTTATGGCTTTGTTATGTGCCTCGATAGTAGGTCTTGCTTCTTCAATTATCCATTTCCAAATAGATTGCACCAAGTTTCTGTGAGCGGTATCGTAGTTTTTTACGATTTTATTGTGATTATCAATGGCTTTATTTGCCAATTTTATCCGTTCGTTCAGTTGGTCGTACAGGTCGGTTAGTAACGTTATTGAAAATTTACGGCTCGGCTCTTTTAATTTATCGTCCATAACCGTTTGACTTTCCTTCAGGCGGCTTTTCAATAATTCAATTTCAGTATTGAAATTTTCCCAATCAATTTTTGTATCGGACTTTTCCTTTTCACGTTGCTCTAACTTTTCAATTTGTTCAATCAGTTTTTTTGACAATTCTTTGTATTCAACCCCAAATTTTTCAACTTCAATGAGTTTATTTTTATAAGATTCATTGAAGAAATCTTCAAGTTGTTTTTTAAAGTTGGCATTTATTGTTTGCTGCTGACAAAATGGACAAGTTTCATTATGAATAAATTTTTGCCCTTGGTCAACCCAATCACTATTTCCAAGTTTTTTAATCAGGTCAGCAATGGGTACGTCATTTTTTCCAACAATTGGGGTTCCCCAAGTTTCTAACTCTTCAATTTCTTTTAATCTTTCTACATCTAATAGAGGCAATGTGTCAATTGCTTGTGGCCTTTCACCAAAAACAGTTTTAGCTTGCTCTAATAATTCTTCCTTCGAAAACAATTCAGAGGCATTGTTTGCATACTCTTGCAGTAGACGGTTTTTAAAAGTTTTTTTATACCCGCAATTTTTAAATGCTTCTTTGAATTGTTTTATATTGGGCGTTCGGTAGTTGTTCCAAACCGTTTCCTGAAACCTATCGGCTTCTCCCTCTAATTGTTCTTCAAATCCTTTTAATCGTCTTTTTTCTTCTCTTGCAGTCTCACGAAGTACTTTTATCTCGTCTTTTTTATCACTAAGTTCTTGTAATTGCTCTGGTGTAGCATTACCAAAAGTAAACACTCCGGGAATATCACCTTTGAAAAAACTTTGCTCTCTAAATTGCTTATTATAAACATAAGTAGTCAGAGGCTCATCATTTTCCCATTCTATTTGACAATCTATGAAATTGGCATCAGAAGGATTAAGAATAAAATTTGAGATAGTCGTTTTGCCACTTCCATTAGCTCCATAAATGAAGTTTACTTTTTTCAAATCATTTATTTGAACCCCGTTATCAGGGTCGCAGGTAGCTACATTCTTTATGTTCAGTGAAGTAATCATATTGCATTAATAGGTTTAACTTCCATACTCTCCACAACCCCTTTCATCAGCACAGGGCAAAGAGGCTTAATACTTTCTTTTAACTGCTCATTGATGCGCTTTCGGGTTTCTAAAGTGTGGTAAATGGTAACTATGGCTTCTTGCTTTTCTATGCTGGGAACAGGAATCTTAATATCTGTAAATCGTTCCCATTCTAAACTTGCTCTTACGCTACTATCACTAATGAACCATCCGAAACGATTGAACTCGGGACGATAAAACCATAACATTAAAAACTCTGGTAACACTTCATTTTCATCCTTTACTCGGAAAACGTGATAAGCAGGTGAAATAATTGCAGGTTCTTCAAAAGTGTACAATACAACTCGTACCGTTTCATCCCTTCCAACTTGCATTGCAGAATATGCAAATTCACCATTTTGAATGATCTTATACTTGATTAGGTTTTCCTTTGTGGTTTTAGCTTTTGAAGGCATAAAAACCTTATCTACGTTAATTCCGAGTAGATTAGATACTATGCCATCTATATTTCTGTTGTCAACTAATTCAACCAAATTCCCAAGTGATTTTAAGTCTTTTTCTTTCAAAGTGTCCATAAAGGAATTACAAATCAACTGTAAATCGGCCAAGCTGTTTTCATACACTTTTTGGTTGGTGAGCAAGCCTTTGAAAAGGGCTACATATTTGCGTTGTTCATCAATGTCTGGAATGGGGATTTCTATTTCACAAAATCGTTCCCAATCTAAACTGGCTCTAACGGTACTGTCACTAATAAACCAACCGTACCTGTCAGATTCAGGGCGTTGAAACCACATCATCATATATTCAGGTATCAATTCGTTTTCATCTTTACTTTCAATAACCAAATAGGCTGGCGAAATAATGGCGGGCTCGTCATCAGTGTACAAAGCAAGGCGGATGGTTTCATCTCTTCCCACTTGCATAGCTGAATAAGCAAATTGTCCCTTTTGAATGATTTTGTATTTAGATAAGTCTGTTCCCGAAACATTGGCAACAGAAGGCATAAAATTTTTGGTAATGTTTATTCCCAAAAGATTTGTAACTGCCAAATCTTTGTTTCGGTTATCCACCAATTGTATGTAATCGCCCAAACGTTTATAGCTCATAGCCCAATGTTTTAAAAGCGTTGACTAATTGGTCTTGCGATTCCTTTTCTTCTTGCAACAGGGTTTTAAAATCTTGCTGTATGCGTTTCATTTCGGTATCAAAGTCAATTCCGCTGTCTTTGTCCACAAACTCAATGTATTTGCTCGGCACCAAAGAAAAATCGTTGGCTTGTATGTCTTCAAAACTGGCAGATTTGCAAAACTCGGGTACGTCTTTGTAGGTGGTTTTGTAATCGGCTTGTTGCCAATTATGGAAATTCAGGGCTACTTCTTTGATGTCGTCTTCGGTAAGTTCCACATACTTCTTTTCGTATTCGCTGCCCCAACGCCTTAAATCCATAAACAGGATTTCGCCTTTACGGTCACGGTAGTTTTTCTGTTTGTCGTTGGTGGTTTCGGTACGTTGCTTTTTGTTTTTGTTCAAAATCCAAAGCGTCACGCTAATGTCAGTCGTATAAAAAGTATTTCTGGGAATAATGATAATGGCTTCGACCAAATCATTTTCAATCAATTTTCTACGGATTTTGTATTCTTCGCCACCACCTGAAAGTGCACCATTGGCAAGAATAAAACCTGCTACACCATTTTCAGAAAGTTTGCTCACCATATTCAGGATCCAACCGTAGTTGGCGTTGCTTTTAGGTGGTACTTCATAGCCCATCCAACGTGGGTCGTCCAAGAGTTCATTTTCGCCTCGCCAATCTTTTAGGTTAAAAGGCGGATTGGCCATAATGAAATCGGCTTTCAAGTCTTTGTGTTGATCGTTGGAAAAAGTGTCAGCGTGTTTGTGTCCAAGGTTGGCAGAAATCCCGCGAATGGCCAAATTCATTTTTGCCAATTTGTAAGTGGTTGGCGTATTTTCCTGTCCGTATATGGAAACTTCTTTTTTGCTTCCTTGATGAGCTTCAATAAATTTGATAGACTGCACAAACATTCCACCTGTACCACAACAAGGGTCATAAATGATGCCTTTGTAGGGTTCTATCAATTCGGCCATTAAGTTCACAATGGTTTTAGGCGTGTAGAATTCGCCTTTGCCTTTTCCGCTACTTTCTTTCAGCGCAAACTTGCCCAAGAAATATTCATATACACGTCCAATTACATCTTGTCCGTTGTCCTTGAGCGTGTCAATATCGTTGATGGTGTCGAGTAGGGAAGCGAGTTTGGTTTTGTCCAATGCTAAACGAGAAAAATAATTGTCAGGCAAAGCACCTTTTAACGCAGGGTTGTTTTTCTCAATAGTGTTGAGAGCCGTGTC
>JAFIEY010000235.1 GCA_020832345.1 Cryomorphaceae bacterium
GTCCACTCTAAAAAGGATGATATCAATCAAAATCGACGCGGAGGGGATTTTTGAACCGGAGCTAACCAGCTGTTAGTGAGGATTCAAAAATCTACCGACAAGGAAGATTTTGGCAGAAAGGGACTTTTTAGAGCAGACTCAATTTTGGTTTAACCGATTTTGCCAACCATATCAGCCGGTTTTACCCACTCGTCAAATTCTTCCGCGGTGAGCAAACCTAATTTTATGGACTCCTCCTTTAAGGTGGTGCCATTTTTATGTGCCGTTTTTGCGATTAAAGCGGCCTTTTCATATCCAATCTTGGTATTGAGTGCGGTCACCAGCATCAAACTGTTGTCGAGGTGACGTTTAATGACTTCGTAGTTGGGTTCAATTCCGATGGCGCAGTTGTCATTAAAGGAAACACAAGCATCTCCAATAAGTCTGGCACTTTGAAGTGCAGCTGCAGCCATAACAGGTTTAAAGACATTGAGTTCGTAGTGGCCTTGCATGCCGCCAACCGCAATCGTCATGTCGTTTCCAATTACCTGAGCGCAAACCATAGTAAGTGCCTCAGCCTGTGTTGGGTTCACTTTTCCGGGCATAATTGAGGAACCCGGTTCATTTTCCGGAATGATGATTTCACCAATGCCTGATCGGGGTCCGGAGGCCAATAAACGAATGTCATTGCCAATTTTATTCAGGGAAACGGCCAATTGTTTTAGCGCGCCATGGGTTTCAACCAATGCATCATGTGCGGCCAAAGCTTCGAATTTGTTTTGGGCACTGCGGAAAGGCAAACCGGTAAATGAAGCGATTTTTTCCGCAACAATTTCTGCATATCCTTCTGGCGTGTTGATTCCTGTGCCCACAGCTGTGCCGCCTAGTGCCAGTTCAGATAGGTGGTCTAGGGTGTTTTCAAGTGCTTTTAGCCCGTGGTCTAATTGAGAAACGTAACCGGAAAATTCTTGACCAAGCGTCAATGGAGTTGCGTCCATCAAGTGGGTGCGCCCGATTTTTACCACTTGCATAAATGCCTTCGACTTTTGGTCTAAAGTATCGCGAAGTTTTTTCACACCAGGGATGGTGATTTCAACGACTTTTTTATACAATGCGATATGCATGGCCGTTGGGTAAGTGTCATTGCTAGATTGTGATTTGTTTACGTCGTCGTTGGGGTGGATGGTGCGTTTTCCCTCGCCGAGTTTATTGCCCTCGATAACGTGTGCGCGATTTGCCACCACTTCATTCATGTTCATGTTTGATTGAGTGCCGCTTCCCGTTTGCCAAATTACCAAAGGAAATTGATCGTCGAGTTTGCCCTCCAACACTTCATCGCAAACCTGTGATATTAAATCGCGTTTATTTTCTTCTAAAGCGCCAAGCTGACAATTGGTATGTGCAGCAGCCTTTTTCAGATAAGCAAATCCACGTATAACCTCGATGGGCATGGTGGCTTCCGGCCCAATTTTAAAATTATTGCGACTGCGTTCGGTTTGCGCCCCCCAGTACTTATCAGCTGGGACGCGCACCTCGCCCATTGTGTCTTTTTCTATGCGGTAATCCATTATTAAAAGTTTTATTTTGATGTACAAATTTTTCATGACAAAAGTACATCACAAGCCACAGAGCAGCTTGTCAATGATCTATATATCCCACTAAAATTTATGGGTAAAAAATTACTTTGTAAAAATAAATCCTAATGTATATTTGCACCCTCAAAATAACGGGGGTATAGCTCAGCTGGCTAGAGCGCTACACTGGCAGTGTAGAGGTCGTCGGTTCGACTCCGACTATCTCCACCAAAGGGACGTAATACACGTCCCTTTTTTTATGCCCAATAAATATGTACGATACTCTGTCGGTCTTCATTATATTCGCGCTTTACTGATGATTTCTAAACGCGTAAATGGAATATTTTGCACAAAATAGACTACTTAATTTTTGGGGTGTATTTTTTAGCTATGGTGGCTTTTGGCGTATATTTTTATCGAAAAAATACCGGAAGCGAAGCGTATTATGTCGGCGGCAGATCCATAAATTTTTGGCATATAGGTCTTTCAGCAGTTGCAACCGATGTGGGCGGTGGGTTTTCTATCGGGCTGGGCGGATTGGGTTTTGCTATGGGACTTTCGGGATCGTACTTGCTTTTTACAGGTTTGATTGGTGCCTGGTTGAGTGCGGTTTTTCTCATTCCCCGTGTAAAAAATTTATCCACTGCCAATAATTTCCGAACCTTTCCACAATTTTTCGGATACCATTACGATAAACGTGTTGCTTTAGTAGCAGGAATCATAAGTGCCATCGGGTATTTAGGTTTTACCAGCTCTCAATTGTTGTCGGGCACCAAGCTCGCTACGGCTGCCTTTCCCGAAGTTTCTACCAATACACTTTTATTACTCATGGGCGGTATTGCTGTTGGTTATACCGTTTTGGGCGGCATTAAAGCCGTAATTTACACCGATACGGTGCAGTGGATCTTGTTGCTGGTGGGGTTAATTTTTATTGGACTGCCCCTTTCGTATGTTGCTGTTGGTGGTTGGGAGGAAATACAAAAACATTTACCCGCTGCTCATTTCAGCATGACTAATGTAAGTGCGGTAACGCTACTCAATTGGGCTGTGACCATCATTCCGATATGGTTTATAGGAATGACTTTATACCAAAGAATTTACGCGGCAAAGGATGAAAAGAGCGCAAAAAAAGCATGGTATTTGGCAGGGCTATTAGAATGGCCGATTATGGCTTTTATGGGAACTGCACTGGGGATGTTGAGTCGGGTGGCATACGAGCAAAATACCTTTGCCGCTATGGGTTTTGGGGTTGGAACGCCAATGGATGAAGAAATGGGATTACCATTGCTTCTTGTGGATATTTTGCCGGTGGGCTTGATGGGCATTATGTTGGCCGCATATTTCTCTGCCATTCTCTCTACCGCAGATAGTTGTTTGATGGCCGCCTCAGGAAATGTCACCACCGACCTTTTTAAGAAATTTATCCCGACCAGTTTAAAAGGGGAGTTGCGCGTTGGACAGCTGGTCACGCTCTTTTTAGGCGTTACCGCTGTTTTTATTGCCTGGCAATTGGATAATGTGCTGACCATTATGCTTAAGTCTTACGCAGTCATGGTTGGGGGATTGTTGGTGCCAACCATCGCCATCATCAGTGGAAAAAAACGAACCTCGAATGCTGCCTTTGCTTCCATTATTGCCGGCGGCGGCGGAACGCTACTTCTTCAACAACTGGAATTCCAGCCTTATGGTATCGATCCCTTGTTGTTTGGTTTGGGGTTATCAGTTTTGGTTTTTGTGATTTATCCAAAGGAAAGTATGACGCATTAAGAGAAAAGGAATTACACGGGGATTATTGTTTTCGGTTTTTGATTTTCCTAAGTAAAATTTACAAAACAACTTGAACAAAACTATGGATAAATTCGATAGTTTAGGTCAGGAATAATTGGATGGTGAGCAATTCGATTTTTATCCAGTTCTGTTTTGTCTATTCTGATGCCTTTTTGATATTGCTTCA
>JAFIEY010000236.1 GCA_020832345.1 Cryomorphaceae bacterium
GTCCACTCCAAAAAGGATGATTTCAATCAAAATCGACGCGGAGGGGATTTTTGAACCGGAGCTAACTAACTGTTAGTGAGGATTCAAAAATCTACCGACAAGGAAGATTTTGGCAGAAAGGGACTTTTTGGAGCAGACTCATTTATTAGTGTGTTAATCATGATAAAAGGGCTGTTAATTCTTTCTCAGCAAGTTCTCTTTCCCTTGCTTTTCCTACACGAATGGCTTCGCATAAGGCCATGAATTCATAAAAGACTTGGTCATTCATACACGCATCCGGTATTTTTGGGTGGAGAGGTTTAATGGCTTGTCCTCTGACTGTCCCTTTGATATGTGGCCACACGTAGTGGTTGTTTGATTGAATCTCTTTGTTGAGCGGAAATGCAGAATGCGCGGTAGGCATTCCTTTTTGCAATGCCCCGGGTTGTGCAGGAAACACATAGCGAAGACCACTCACGATAAACTCCAGTATGGAATTACGTATTAAGGTTTTTTTGTCTTTCGCAATTAAGCCAGCCATTACGGAACGCTTGATGCTTTCACTCACCTCTCCCGGACTGATGGACAGTTCGTTGGACAAATCCTTCATCATCCAGACTTTATTTCCCTTGGCAGCAATTTTCAGTAAAATAACGATATCGTGCGGACGCATTCCGTTGTGCATACTTCATATTTTGCGTCAAAGATACAAAAATTTTTGATTTGCGATTTGCGAATCGAGAATTACTGTCTCTGACCAATTCTTACTTGAACTCCATGTGATTACTATACAGGCAAAGATAAATAGTTTGTGGTGGCAAGTGTGGAGGTTGGCGATATGGGTTTCGGTGATGAGCATTATAATAAGTGAATCCACTCCATAAAGGATGATTTCAATCAAAATCAAGGGGATTTTTGAACAGGAGCTAACTAGCTGTTAGTGACGATTCAAAAGTCTATCGACAAGGAATATTTTGGCAGTAAGGGACTTTTTGGAGCAGACTCATATCTCAATTTATAGACGATTTAGCAAAGTTTATATAAACCTGACAATAGTTCGATTTATTCTGTATTTTTGCAGCTATACAAGATATTAATTATGCATACTCAACCGCTTAAAGTTCAAATTGAAAATTTCAGAGCCATCCAAAAGGCCCAAATTCAAATTGACGATATCACTGTTATTGCCGGGGTCAATGGTAGTGGAAAAAGCACGGTTTCTAAGTTTGCGTATCAGGTGATAAAAACAGCTGTTCATTTTGATGAGTTGGTAGAGGGATATTATAGTCAAATCATTAGAAGGGAGATGGCTCATATAAGTATTGTCGTTTCTGAATTGTATGCCTCTTTGCCTAATGGAACACTGGATGAAAACGAATTGCGTTTTCGACATGATTTGAGGTTTTTTGAACGACAACAAAAAGGAGGAGAAGCTCAAGATTCAGATAGGCTTGCATATATGATAAAGTTTAAGGACTTTTTGAATAGTATCAGACCATATTTTTCGCAGGAAAATTTGAATATACAACCTGATATTAATGAGTCAAGACAAAACCGTTTAAAAAAATCATTGACGGAGAAGTTAAAGATAAATGATGACTCACTTACAATTTTGGATTTACTCGAGAGACTGAAAATACATTTGCACAATATTTTAGCAATACCTTTTGAAACTAAAGATAATAGACCGATAGACTTCGCGGAGTTTATTCTCAAGAACACATTTGAAAGCCCCTTGATTTCAAAAAGCATAAACGTTTTTGAATCCGATGTACCCATACTCGACAAAACGAAAAATTCCATTGGTCAAGTTTTTTCAATTGAACACGTTTTTTACCTTGATACACCCATGATGCTGGGGTTAACAGGAGAGGAGAATGACCATAGGTCGGATTTAGATGCTGTGCTCCGCAAGAAATCCTCAAGTCAGACCAACAAATCTTTTATTGAATCTCATATCAAGTCTGAAATAATTAAAGGTGAGGTAGAAAGTGATGAAACAAATTTTTCACAGGAATCCTTTGTTTATAAACGGTTGGATGGTTCTGTTTTTGATTTACTCGATTGTGCTACGGGATTGAAGTCCTTTGCCATTATTCAGTTGTTGCTGCAAAGAGGGTTGCTTACCGATAAGACTCTGCTGATTATTGATGAGCCGGAAGCGCATTTGCACCCTCAGTGGGTTGTAGAGTATGCCCGTATGGTGGTTTTACTCAACAAAGAATTGGGTGTTCGTTTTCTTATAGCCAGTCATCACCCGGACATGGTCAGTGCTATTAAATATATAGGAGAGAAGGAAAACCCTTCAGCAAATGTCAATTTCTATCTTGCCGAAAAATCCACCTCCGACAATTACCAGTATGTTTATAATCATTTGGGGACAGACATTGAGGCTATTTTCGCATCGTTTAATGCAGCGTTTGATAAATTAGATGAATACGGTGAAACCCATAAATTATAATGAGGTACTGTCGCGCCACCACTTGTGAGCATCCCTTTAGCCGAAGTCATGAGTCGTGTATTGAAGTGATATCTGCTGTGTTACGTACAGAAGGGTGTAAGCAGCAATGTAGAAAAATTTCCTCAGAAGCAGTTTGTTTAAACGTAGATAAAGTAGAGGAATCTTTAGCTTCACGTGAGCAACGTTCAAAAAATAGCACAGTAGATTTTGTTTTCGGAATACGTGAAAAAAACAGGCAGCAAATCGTGCTCTGTGAGCTGAAATGCAATCAAAAAGAACCGGAGAACTTCAATAAATCTAATATCGACCAGAAAGTCAGGCAAACACAAGCACTCATTGGTCGCGATGTTTCACTATACGAAAAGCCCATTGTTGTTTTCAAGAGCAAAATTTTGCAGCAAATGCAGAATAGAGTTCGGCGAGCCTATAACAACCGGAATCTGGTTGAAGTATTGGATGTGAATGGATTGGGGGAGCTGTTTTTTTGAGGTTGGACATCAAAAATTGGATTATTATTATGTCAAAAGATGTATTTACTAGGTTGAATTCAGGTAGGAAAACAATCGCACTATTTATAGTAGTGTTTTATAACTTGTGTTTCGTGTTTATTTTTCTGAATTATGGAGCAACCCTGCCATTACGGAACGTTTGATGCTTTCGCTCACCTCTCCCGGACTGATGGATAGTTCATTGGACAAATCCTTCATCATCCAGGCACTTTTACCCTTGGCTGCAATTTTCAGTAAAATAACGATGTCGTGCGGACGCATTCCGTTGTTCATATTTTATATTTTGCGACAAAGATGCGAAATTTTTTGATTTGCGATTTGCGAATCGTGAATTACTGTCTCTGACCAGTTTTGACTTGAGCTCCATGTGATTAACATACAGGTAAAGATACTAAGTTTGCGGTGACATGAGGGGAGAGGCGTTATGGGTTTCGGTGAAAAACATGGACGGGAATTTCTTTTGATAGTTGGTATAGTTTATTATTTCCTGATTTCCATATATTCCAAAAGGTTCATTAAGTTTCCATATAACTGCCCGGGCATTTGAATTGCTGTAATATTAAACTGTTGGCTGGTAATCCTACCATCCGGTTGGTAAAAAACCAAAGCTTTATCGGTTAATTGGCTGATGACTTGAGTTGCGGGAAATTCTTTTGTAGTTTTATAAAAAACAACTGCCTCCCAGCCTTTCAATTTTTGCTTTACAGTGCCATTCTCATTAAAATAATCACCAATTTGATAATGACCAACATGGAACCCTAATTTTGAAAGGTATTTCTCTACTTCAATGCCTTCCCCAGAAGTGTCGAGCAACAGTATGGTTTTGTTTTTTCGGAGGTATGCCTGGCGGTCATATTTCTTCAGCTGCTCGGAAAGTACATCCCTTCTTCCAGACACTACATCTGCAATCATTTCCGTACACTTTTGGGTCACTATTGTATCCACATCTTTTTTAACTTGGTCGATACGATTCCAGCCAAAAAAAGCTAATATGCCACCAGCCAGGAATACCACTACCGAAACAAAAATGGCTATCCATTTGTACATGCCCTCCACAAAATCCTGGTGTGCCTTTCTTTCCTCTTTTAGTTCTTTGGTGATTTTTTCATATTCGGCCTTCACCTCTTTTTGCTGTTCTTTCAAAAACTCATATTGCTGCATTATATAGGCATTTTCGGCACTGTCCTGTGCGTTGGAGTGGGGTATAACACAGCATACTAATAGTAAGCAAAACGGTAATATCAAGATAGCGGGTTTCATGATTGTGGTTTTTTGCCATTGAACATATCTACATAAGCCTGGTGGGGGAACAACATGGGGTTGTTGATGAGCATCAGGAGTTGGTTGAGTTGGAAGATGAGGGAGAGGATGGAGTTGTCATCTGCTTCTAAATCAGACATTTTACATCCAAGTTTTTCTTCAATGGCCACTAAAGCCTGATCGTCTCTTGAATACTTTTCAATGTCGGTCAATTTATTAATGCCATTAAAACGTAGAAAAGCCTTCTCCAAAGTATTAACCCTATCGTCCCATTTAATGCTCAACCCTTTATCAAAAGAGGTTATAATAAGATCATAATTTTCATTTGAGTATTCTTCGCTTTCAAGGTGAC
Organism: Cryomorphaceae bacterium; assembly: GCA_020832345.1. Lineage (GTDB taxonomy): Bacteria > Bacteroidota > Bacteroidia > Flavobacteriales > Schleiferiaceae > CSBr16-58. Next base: position 4,562 of record JAFIEY010000236.1, read on the forward strand.
AAAGAATGCTTATGGGTTTGGTCTCTTTTTGTGTATTTGGTGAATCTGTAGCAATGAAAGAAACCATTCTGGCCATGCCGCCTGTTACGGTTTTCAAATCATCAATTTCTTTATACCATTTGTTGATATCGTCTGCATTTATCGTTTTGCTTTTGCATTGGATAACTACAGAAACGGCTTCAATAGGTATAAAATGAATATTTCCATATTTGAAAATGTAAGGTGTAAACTGTTCATCAAAAACTGCTATATCCACCTCTTTAGAGACATTCCCGGAAGAATCCATCAAAAATACGCCCTGTCTGATGGCAAACTTCATTGGGATGATTTGCCGAAATAGTTCCAGCCATATTTTTTCCCGGTTAAGGCCTGCTGTCAAATGATGATTATCTACCTTTAAGTTTAATTGACGAGTTATTGATTGCTCTAACTGCTTGTAATTATCTTTAATATTTCGAATAACTTTATTCATATATGCCAGTTTTATCTGTGATTTTCACCCATCCAAGAGGTTGTTTTTTGATATGACTACAGGTTACAGGAAATGTATCGTTTTTCTTGGCCTTTGGAAACATGATCGGCAAGAAATCATTCTTAAAGTTCAAATCTAGTCGATCATATTCCTTCTTGATCGCCATCAAAATGGTGTTTCTATATATTCCTTTGCCACTCCCTAAAAATAGTATGGTTTCATTGGGTGCTAAATCAGGATCAGGGATATCCAATCCAAATTGTTGTTGGATATCCTTCATGTCTTTATAAAAAGACTGAAACACTTGGAATAGACCAGAAAGATTGGACGGCTTGTAAAGTATTTTTCCAAATTCACTATGCCGGTTAGCTTTCTCCCAGTCTAATTCTGAGGTATTAAAGCTAATAGTCGTTCTGGTAACACTGTTTGATTGGATATACTCTTGTAAACCAACATCCCAACCGTCTTTAGTCAAATGGCTTCTTTTCAAAGTAGCTACTGCAATCCGGTCAAAAGAAAATGAGGGAGCATCTTTGATACTGAGATTTCCCGATGGTTGTTTGAGTATACCTTTTTGAGTAGGAGTGGAAAATGCATTTATATGGATAAAGTCTTCAAAATTTAAAAATGTCTTATTCCAATTTTTCCCCTCCTTTCTAATTGATTCATTAAGTTTTCTTTTTAGATTTATTTCTTTTTTGGATAGTTTTTTCTTTTGTCTTCTTAATTCTCTTTCTTTCTCATTTAATTGATTGACTTCAAAGGTCAATTGAGATACTTTATTTATACTATTCTTTAATATAGCTTTATTATTAATGACAAACTTTGACAATTCCCTTTTTCCTTTTTCAGTGATTACAAGCCAGTGATATAGAAAGGCGTTTTTTATAGCACCTTTGATAGATGAGCCGGGTATGTAGGGCAAGCCATTGGATTTAATGATTGCTGATAGCTGGGTAGTGTTGCCTCCGTAATAAGTCGCTTTCTTGCCACTTGAAACCAGCAACAATTTTTCTTCTAATATTTTATTCAGAATTCGGTTGGCACTTGGTTTATTAACATTTATTGTTGAAACCTCATTTTGATAACGTTGAAACAATTTTTCATCCAGGCTTAGTTGATCCATCAATTTTTGCCGATCTACATAATGCAGGATACTGTAGTCCGTTTTATCCTCCACGAAGTAGTCTGTCAATGGAGACAATTGCTCCCCGGAATTAATAACTAATGGGGAAAGCAACTCAATCTCGATCTCAAAATGCTTGTGTATTGGTCTGTTCATACTCACTTTACTTCTTAAGAGAAAATTGAGCTTACAGGAATGCAGAAGCCCTTCCCATTGCGTTTAAACACTTTTTGAGTCGCTTTTTCAGGCGAAATAGAAGCGATCTTGCCTTTCAGTGGCTTTTGGAGTATCGCCCCCTCATAAATCATAGGCACAGACTTTAGGCGAAGGTGGTTCTCTGTCATTCGTCCACCCCGGTGGCTGTATTGATAAAAGCATAAATCTGCCAACTCATCTTTTTCAGGAATCAACATGCTTAACCCACATTGCAGCATTTGGACAAACTTTTCAACAAAACGGTACTTTTTCGCTGTTAGTAAGTGGGTTTTAGCAACATGTCATTTTATTTAATTGTTGGTTTGCAGTAATTTAATATTTTTGAATGGGTTTGTAGTACACAGGGGGGTATTGGTTTGGGTGTTGGTTTTCCGCACCTTTGCACTATGTATTTCAAAGTTTCCATGCGTCGCAATCCGGATAACGGAAATTACCAAGGCTATTATCGGCTGGTGGAAAGCTATCGCAATGAATACGACCGAATTTGTCATCGTACTTTGCTCAATATTGGCTTTACCCACCTCACGCCAGATCAGTTAAATGCTATTAAAGATTTGCTTAATAATAGACTAAACAGGCAAGAAAGTCTTTTTGAAGAGCAAGATGCAGAGGTTGTAAATTTTGCCAATCAATTTTGGGATCAGCTAGTAGCTAAAGGCAAAGTAGATGCATCGGACCAAGCTTTTGAAAAGAAACGTCGGATGGTTGACGTCAACACCATAAAGCACAAAAATGCCCGTGAGGTTGGCGCTGAATGGATGTGTTTTCAAGCGCTGGAACAACTAAAGGTAGCTGAATTATTAAAAGGCTTAGGCTGGGAGGAGTCAAAAGTACAATTAGCACTTACCCAAATTGTTAGTCGTTCTGTTTTTCCTTATTCAGAGCTACGTACCAGTCGTTGGATTAAAGAAAACTCTGCTATTTGCGAAATAACGGGTTACCCGGAGGAAGACATCACAAAAGATAAGCTTTATAAAAGTGCGTTGGATTTATTCAAAGTAAAGGATGTATTGGAACAGCATCTTTCACATCGAACCAATGAATTATTTGATTTACAAGACCGTATAGTTTTATATGATCTTACAAACACATATTTTGAGGGGACAAAGCGCAATAGTAAGTTGGCTCAATTTGCCAAGAAAAAAAGTAAAGAAAAGCGCGATGATGCTAAAATCATTGTGCTTGCATTGGTGGTAAACATTGAGGGATTTATAAAGTTTTCCAGCGTTTTTGAGGGAAAGAAAAGCGACAGCAGTTCATTACCTGATATTGTGGACAAAATCCGCTTATATAGCAGTAGTAGTAAGCGTGCAATTGTGGTTTTAGATGCAGGTGTGGCCACGGAGGAAAACTTATTGCTATTGCGGAGCAAGGGGTATAATTATGTTTGCGTTAGTCGAACAAAAATCAAAGATTATGAGCCGGTCTTAAACGCATCGCCTGTAAAGATACTTAGCAAAGCCAAAGAAGAAATTGTTTTAGAGCGAATTGTTTCAAGCCAAACATCAGATAATATACTCAAGGTTCAAAGTAAGGGAAAGTTCAAAAAAGAACGTTCCATGAAGAACCAATTTGAAGATCGTTTTAGGCAAGAGATAGCCAAGGCAAAAGAAGCGTTGTCAGTCAAAGGCGGCACAAAAAGAACCGAAAAAGTAGAGCGTCGTATTGGGCGTGTTATTGAAAAGTACCCATCAATGGCCAAGCACTTTGATATAAAAGTAGTCTCAGAAGGCAAGGTCGCCACGGATATTGTTTTGAATCAAAAGCAAAGTTATGACCAAGATGATAATCACCTGGGAACATACTTTATTCGCACCAGTTTGGATGTGACAAATGAGAAAGTTATTTGGGATATTTACAACACTATTCGTGAAGTTGAGAGCAGTTTTCGTTGTTTGAAAACAGATTTAGAACTACGCCCTATTTATCACAAAAGCGACGAGGCTACTCTGGCACACCTTCATTTAGGACTTTTGGCGTACTGGTTGGTCAACACCATAAGACACCAGTTAAAAGGCAAGGGAATCAATTATAACTGGCAGGAAATAGTGCGAATCACAAATACACAAAAGGTGGTAACCACATACGGACAAAACACCTTTGACGAAATAATTTATGTGAGAAGGTGTACAGAGCCACAGGCAAAAGTCAAAGAAATTTATCAAGCCCTAGGGTATCGAAATTATCCCTTTGTGAAACGAAAATCCGTAGTACACAAATCTGAACTCAAAAAAAATGAAACCCTGTGTTTACGGGAAATTGACGATGGATAGCTGCAATGTGGGTTAAT
>JAFIEY010000255.1 GCA_020832345.1 Cryomorphaceae bacterium
GAAATTGGTGGTAAATATAGAAATATAATTTCAATTAACCAAACTCTTTGATTTAAAGTTATGGAATACAAAAATTGACGAAAAGAAAACAGCGCTAATCCGTGAATTTTTGCGTAATTTAAATTATAATTCAAAAATAAATAAGCCAAAATTTTTTAAAGTAATTACCCATTTGTTTATCAAGTAAATTAAATCCCATCACTTTTTTCGTCATTTTATTTGGCAGAGTGGCATCAAAGTCACAAATAATTAATATTTTCACGCAGTCCCAAACCTCATTTTTTAGAATGCAAAAATATTTTTCCCCGAAACACGGCCAATCTTTTACTTTGCAACATTATTATACATCAACCAACATCCCATGGAAATTATTAAAAAATACACGGATCTCGTCAGCGAGGCCATCGAAAATATCAAATGGTCGGACCAAAAACTTTACGATCCCATGAAGTACATGCTGAATCTGGGAGGCAAAAAAATTCGACCGGCCCTCACGCTTTTGGGTGCTGAAATGGCCGGTGCACGTGCTGAGGATGCCATTAGCCAAGCCGTCGCAGTTGAACTCTTTCACAATTTCTCCCTCATCCACGATGACATTATGGACAGGGCCGACTTGCGCAGGGGAAATGAAACCGTCCACAAAAAATGGGACGAACCCACCGGCATTCTCTCCGGCGACGGACTGATGGTGATGGCTTATGAGCATTTGATCAACAATGCTTTTGAAAGCACAGGAGCATTTATCCGTATCTTTTCAAAAATGGCACTCGACGTTTGTGAAGGACAAATGAAAGATATGGACTTCGAATACAAAACGCCTACCCAGGACGAGTACATCGACATGATTAGGCAAAAAACCGCCGTCCTTCTCGGTTCGGCATTACAAATTGGTTTTCTCATCGGAAAAGACGATGAAGAATCTGCTTCGAGGTTGTATCAATGTGGCGTCAATTGGGGTATCGCTTTTCAAATTAAGGACGACTATCTGGACATTTACGGCGATGAACGCATCGGGAAAACCGTCGGTGGGGATATTTTGTCCAATAAAAAAACAATTCTTTACCTCACTGCCTACGAAAATGCAGATGATAAAGATCGTGAGATTTTGGAAAAACTGTTTGCTAACCACGACAGAAGCCAAGGAAAAATTGATACCGTAAAGGCCATTTACGATAAATATAATGTGGGTGAGGCTTGTCTATCAATGGCTAACCGCTATTACAAGAAGGGCAACAACCTCTTTGGTGAATTGGTCATTCCGCGTGAAGCCAGAAAAACCATGCTTAAATTGGCGGAAATGTTACTTCTACGTGAATACTAAATAAAACAACCTACCTTTACAATGAACGATACCATACTCGAAAAAGCCAAAGTTTGGACAGATTCTCCTTTTGATTCTATAACCCGTGCAGCTGTAAAAGATTTGATGGAAAACCATCCTGAAGAACTTTACGAATCCTTTTATAAAGACATTGATTTTGGCACTGGCGGCATGCGCGGCATTATGGGCGTTGGCACCAATAGAATTAACAAATACACACTCGGTCAGGCCAGTGAAGGACTTTCCCGCTACCTCAAAAGTCAATTTCCGGATGACGAAATCCGAATTGCCATTGCGCACGACACCCGAAACAATAGCGAAGAACTGACCGAGGCCATTAGTGCCATTTTTTCCGGTCACGGGTTTAGGGTATTTTTATTTGATTCCTTTGCCCCAACCCCGATGCTGTCCTTTGCCGTGCGTCAACTGAAATGCCATGCCGGTATCGTGCTCACTGCATCGCACAATCCACCGGAGTACAACGGATATAAAGTGTATTGGAACGACGGCGCACAAATCGTTCCACCGCACGACAAAAAAATCATTGAGTCGGTGCGAAATACCGATTACGGCACGCTGAATTTTTCCGGAAATCCCGACAAAATAACCACCCTTTCCGACGAATTAAATGAAACCTACTTTAACCTCTTGCGCGGGGTGGGAATCCATCACTCTGGAAAAGAGTACATTAAAATAGTGTTTACCCCACTACACGGCACGACGGTACACCTTCTTCCGGCAGCCCTGGAGGCGACAGGGTTTAATTCACCCCTATTGGTCGTGGAGCAATCCATCCCCGACGGGAATTTTTCCACAGTAAAATCACCAAACCCAGAAGAGGCGGAGGCCTTAGCTGCTGCCATGCAACTCGCATCGGATGAGGACGCAGATTTGGTCATTGGGACGGATCCGGATGGCGACCGAATTGGCATTGGTGTGAAGGGAGAAAAAAACGACTATGTATTGCTCAATGGCAACCAAACCGCCGCCGTGCTCATAAAGTATCTTCTGAGTGAAAAAGCCGGCAACGGAACTTTACCCGACAATGCCTTTATCGCCAAAACCATTGTAACCACCGATCTTCTATCCGATATTGCCGGCACGTATAACGTGGAATGCCACGAATGTTTGACCGGGTTTAAATGGATTGCAGACCTGATCCGAAAGTTTGAAGGCAAAAAGGTCTTTATCGGGGGTGGCGAAGAAAGTTACGGCTACCTAATCGGAGATTTTGTACGCGATAAGGATTCAATAGTCGCGGCAGTAATACTAGCGGAAATTGTAGCTTGGGCCAAACAACGCGGCAGTAGCTTTTACCGTGAATTGATGGAAATTTACGCTCAGTACGGCTACTACCACGATCAGCTTCATTCCCTCACCCTTAAAGGCAGTGAAGGCGCGGAGAGGATTAACACCATGATGCAGGCGTTCCGTCAATCTCCGCCAACTTCGTTGATGGGGGAAAAAGTGCTTCAAATGAAGGACTTCAAAAGTTTAGAAGAAACAGATGTGGCCACAGGAAAAAAGAAAAGCTTTACCTTTGAATCCTCTAATGTACTACAGTTTTTCACAGAAAATGGTAGCCGGATAACGGTTAGGCCATCCGGCACGGAGCCAAAGATTAAATTTTACTTTAGCTTGAAGCAGGCGGTTCACAACGGCATTGCTATTGCGGACTTAATGGCTCAAGGTCGGGAAAAAGTGGCCGAATGTATCCGAGAACTCAACTTATAATCAGGTATTATGAAAAAGGTGATTTTGCCAGTATTGATTTTGTTTTTTGCAATTACGGCCTGCGAGGTGAGTAACGAAACTGCAAAATCCCGAACAGATGATGTAATCCGCTACAAAGGATTGCTCACGCTCAATGATTCTGCGCAAATCCCAATAATTTTCTATTACGGATCCAATGCATTGACTTTGCACAACAGCACGGAAAAAATCGAGATGATTCCCGCTGAAATGCAAAACGATTCCATCCGTTGGGATTTTCCGGTTTTTAATTCGAGCTTGCTTTTTGTGGAAACCCAAAACGGTCATATTTCCGGTTACTTTTTAGATCACGATAAGGGTTACGCCCATCGACTGCCCTTTTCGGCAACCCCATCTAATGAACCCCGATTTGTGGTTGAATCCTCCGTGTGTTGCAGCATCAATCACCCATGGGAGGTGGTGCTTCGCTACGATGGTGAAAAACCACGGCACGCACTGGGTGAATTTTTTCAAAAAGAATCTGCTGTTACCGGCTCCATCATTACCCAAACGGGCGACTATAGATTTCTTGAGGGAATTATGGCGGACAACAATCTTACCTTGGTGACTTTTGACGGTAAGTTTGCCTATTATTTTACCGCCAAATTAGATGACCAAGAATTTAAAGGTCATTATTTTGCTGGTAAATCCGAACCAATTTTATGGAAAGCTTCCCGAAATGACACCTTTGAGCTGCCCAGTTCGACCTCGTTGACCAACCTAAAAAGCGAATACAAAACCTTTTCTTTTTCCATTCCCGACAAAAATGGAAATATAGTTTCCCCCAAAGAGGGTAAGGTGAATTTAATCCAGATTTTGGGAAGTTGGTGTCCAAACTGTATGGATGAAGCCCGCGTATTGGAGAAATGGTATAACGAATACAACAAAGCGGGGTTGGAAGTCATAGGCCTCGCCTTTGAATACTCCGATAATCCCGAAGCCGGTTGGCGTGCCGTCAACAAAATGAAAGCTGACCTCAACCTTTCCTATCCCATTGTATTTGCGGGTAAAGCCTCACCGGAAAGCACCGAAAAAGTTTTGCCCATGCTCAATAAAGTCATGGCCTACCCCACCCTCATCATCATCGACCGGACGGGTAATGTTCGCCAGATTAAAACCGGATTTAAAGGCCCGGGAACATCTTATTTCCAGGGATATAAAAAGGAAATGGAAGCCTTGCTCAACGAATTATTGTATGAGTAAAAAAAAGAAAAATCCAGATCCGTTTGCCCTTTTTAAAAAAACACCACCCAAAACGTTAGATCGTGAATTTGCACGTGTGGATACTGAGGTTTTTGCTGATTTTGATTGTCTGAGTTGTGCCAATTGTTGCAAAACCACCGGTCCACTTTTTACCGGAAACGACATTGATAGAATTGCCAAACATCTTCGGCTCAAGCCTGGTGCATTTACCCAAAAATACCTTCGCATCGACGAGGATAACGATTATGTTCTGCAAACTTTACCCTGTCCGTTTTTACTAAACGACAACCGATGTTCGATTTACGAAGTCCGACCGAAGGCTTGTAGAGCATATCCCCATACACACCAAAAACGGCAGCACCAAATTCTCAATCTCACCCAAAAAAACGTGGCCATTTGTCCTGCAGCTGAGAAAATCGTACAACGCGTATATCAAAACCTCCAAACCACATGACAACACTTGGAATCATCCCCGCCCGCTTTGCTTCATCTCGATTGCCCGGGAAACCCCTGGCAGACATTCACGGAAAACCCATGATCCAATGGGTATATGAACGGGCCAAACCCGCCTTACAACATTTGGTTGTCGCCACCGACGACCAACGCATTTTCGACGTTGTGGAAAGTTTTGGCGGAGATTGCATTCTCACCTCCACCGGCCATTTAAACGGAAGTTCACGCTGTCGAGAAGCCTTGGATGTATGGTCGGATCAACGACAACTTCAACCCGACGTCATCATCAATATACAGGGTGATGAACCCATGCTCAAGCACGAAGCCATCAGTGACCTCATTCAGATTTTTGCCCGTGAAGAAGTGGAGATGGCGACCCTTGCTTCAGCAGCCACCCCCCGAAATATACAGTCAGGAAGTGACGTGTTTTTAACCACCGACATCAACGGTAAAGCCATGTATTTTAGCCGCAATGTCATTCCCTTTCAACGCGATGAGCCCTTGGAAAACTGGCCGAATACCTTTCCCTATCTCCGTCATATTGGAATGTACGGATTCCGGCCAAAAGCCCTCCGCACCTTTGCAAAACTTCCCGAAAGTTCATTGGAGGTGGCAGAAAAACTCGAACAACTCCGTTGGTTGGAAAATGGTTTTGCCCTACACGTTGCCATTACGCGTCACGAGTCCGGCATCAGTGTTGATACCACAAGCGACTTGGAAGAAGTGAGACGGATTATTTTAGAAGCCACAAAAAGCTGACAAACCGTGTAACAAATCGAAAAATTGAGTCTGCTCTAAAAAGTCCCTTTCTGCTAAAATCTTCCTTGTCGATAGACTTTTGAATCCTCTCTTGCTCCGGTTCAAAAATCCCCTCGATTTTGATTGAAATCATCCTTTTTAGAGTGGACTCAAAATTTAATCGTGGTAAATAGCTAACCCTTTTTCAACGTAAACAAAAACGAAGATCCAACGCCTTCAACACTTTTAGCTTTGATGGTTTGTTTATGGGCTTCAATAATATGTTTTACAATGGCGAGTCCAAGTCCTGAACCGCCGGCATCACGGGTGCGCGATTTATCAACGCGATAAAAACGTTCAAAAATTCTGGGCAAATCCTTTTCCGGAATTCCCAGACCGTTGTCTGTAATTGATATCTCCACATTTTGCGTAGAAGAGGAAATAGCTACCTCGACAAATCCGTTTTCTAATTTGGCATATTTAATGGCATTTTCCAATAAATTAACCAAAACCTGTCCTACCCTTTTCGAATCTGCCTTCACCAAAATGGGCGGTTCGTAATTTTCTTTAAATCGAAGGACAACACCTTGTCCCTTAGCCAATTCTTCAAGCTCTTCAAAGGTTTCTAAAATTTGACCATGCAAATCGTAGGTCGTCATTTTAGGCTCCAAGGCCCCCGATTCCAATTTAGTTATGACGTCCAAATCCTTGATGATGGAAATCATGCGTTCAACGCTTTTATTGGCGCGTTTTACGTATTTTTCGTTGATTTCAGGATCGTTTAAAGCACCGTCCAGTAAGGTGAGTAAATATCCCTGAACATTAAAAACTGGGGTTTTGAGTTCGTGACTAACATTGCCGATAAATTCCCTGCGAAACTTCTCGCGCTCCTTGAGTTCAGCAATTTCAGCAGCCCTGGTTTGATTATAGGAATCCACCTCGCGCTGCATTGCATCCAATTGAAGAGAAAATCTTCGTTCGTCCTTGTATTGCTTACCAATACTGCGATATACAGACTTGATTTGTTTGTACACGACCCATTCAAACAAAATTTTTACCACGAAAAAAATAGCGACAAAGAAGAAAATTGTCGTAAGGATAAAGGATTGGGAAAGTACATTAAGTGAAAAAAAGAAGTGGGATACAGCAAACAATCCTAAGGTTGCAAAAAGGGCAACGAAGGTAGAAAATCCAATGGGTGTTTTAATAAATTTTACCAAGTTCATCCCAGTAATTTGAATTGGGTAAAACTACGCCAATTCAAAGGTATATCCAACACCTTTTATGGTGCGGATATAATCATTTCCAATTTTTTCGCGGATTTTGCGAACGTGGACATCAATTGTCCGATCTCCAACGATAACGTCCTTACCCCAAACTTGCTCCAAAATATCATCACGGGTAAACACCTTTCCGGGTTTTGATGCCAATAAGCGAAGCATTTCAAACTCCTTACGTGGCATGGCGATTTTATCACCATCGAGGTAGGTCTGAAAATATTCGGTATTGATTACTAATTTTCCAAAATCTAAAATCGTATTTTCCTCTTGTACCTCATCCCCTGCCCTGCGCAACAAGGCTTTAATACGACTAACCAAAATTTTGGGTTTGATGGGTTTGGTGATATAATCATCTGCTCCGGCATCAAAACCCGCAACCTGACTGTAATCCTCACCACGGGCGGTCAGGAAAGCGATAAGTATCTGCTGGTCGAGCGCTCTAATTTTTTCACAAGTTTCAATTCCGTCCATTCCCGGCATCATTACGTCGAGTAGGATTAGTTTTGGTTTGTGTTTTTGGGCGAGTTCAAGTCCTTCTTTACCATTTTTTCCCTTGATGACATTGAAGTTTTCCTTTTTCAGATTGTATTCCAATATTTCGAGAATATCGGGTTCGTCGTCAACGATTAGGATGGTGGTGGCTGTGTCTTTACTCATTTTGCTTGTACAATGATAAACAGTATTTTTACGGGTCAAAGATACCACAATACAACTTCCCCAATATTGCTAAATTGTTAATCATTTTTATCTGGTATTTGACAACAATTTATTTTTTGTAAAAGCCGATATTACTACTTTTACCTTACTTTCGCCGAACAATTTTCCCCGTTATGGAATTCACCTTTATCCAGTTTCTCAAGTTAATTGGAAGCGTAGGATTGTTTATTTACGGCATGAAAGTCTTGAGCGACGGCATTCAAAAAGCTGCCGGTTCTCGTTTTCAGACTGTCATCAACACAATGACAACCAACAGGTTTTATGCCTTGTTGACCGGGATGTTTGCAACTTTTTTGGTGCAATCCAGTTCGGTTACGACCGTTGTTGTGGTAAGTTTGGCCAACGGGGGGATTCTCAATTTAATGCAATCCATCGGTGTGATATTGGGCGCCAATATCGGCACAACCATCACTGCCTGGTTGCTGACCATTGCCGAGTTTGGCGGATCAGACACCTCCGTTTTTTACTTTTCTCTGCTGTTAATAGGTGTGGTTTTATTGTTTGCCAAAAGTGATCGGAAAGTATCCTATGGCGAAGTTTTTATCGGAATTGCCCTTTTGTTTTTAGGCATTCGCCTGATGCAGCAATACGCGCCAGATTTCCAGCGAATTCCCAGGGTATTGGAATTTATAAAAGCCTACGAATTTGAAAATGTTGGTTTTATTACCCGTTTGGGTTATATCTCTATTTTCGTGTTAATTGGAGCTGTAGTAGCCCTAGTCGTTCAGTCCTCCACGGCGGCACTAGCCATTACCCTTGTGATGACGGCCAAAGGATGGATACCTCTTCCCTTTGCCATGGCCGTTGTATTGGGTGAAAACATTGGCACCACGGCCACTGCGAATATTGCAGCACTGATTGGAAACTTAAAAGCCAAAAGAGCCGCGTTTGCCCACTTTGCTCTTAACTTTTTTGGTGTGGTCTGGGCGGTCGTATTTTTCGATATCCTATTGTTTTTCACAGTAAAAACAACTGTACTGTTTGGCGGCAGCAATCCATTATCTCACTCGGGAAGTATTCCCCTGGCCTTGTCTATTTTCCACACCATATTCAATTTACTCAATGTAGCCATCTTCTTCTTTGCCACGCCCATGCTGAGTAAATTTGTCATTAAGGTATTTCCCTCAAATTCCAATATGGATACGCTGGAGGAAAGTTTCGACGCATTCTCCAAAACCACAGTTTCCGCGCCGTTAATTTCCATCATTCGCGTAAAAAAAGAGATTCACAGCATGGTAAAACTCGGCCAACGCATGTTTACCCATTTACCAAAAATGCTGATGGAGGGTGAAATTAATGTGACAAAAAGCCATCTGGAGAAGCTCAAGCAAATGGAGAGCAATTCCGATAAAATGGAGGTTGAAATCCTGCGTTTTTTATCCAAAGTATCGGAAAATAAAATGGACGCACATTTAAGCGAAGAAATTCGATCACTGATGAGCTCCGTCAATTACCTCGAACGCAGTTGTGATTTGATGTTAAAATCGGGATATAATCTTTTCAACCAAAAAGACAAAAAGGCCTACTTCACACCCGAACAGCGCAGTAACTTACTGCACATGATGAAGGACATAGAAAATGCCCTAGAAAATCTCGAAGAAGCATGGCTGTTGGACAAAATGGATTTTTCAGTTTTTGAAAATTGTGAAAAGCACATCAACGATACCTACTTTAATCTGAGGAAAGACTACCTTAAGAAAATCGAAAAAGGGAAATTCTCCATTCAAAGCGGATTGTTTTATATGGACATCTTAAGTGAGCTCGAACGCATGGGCGACCATATTTACTCTGTGGCTGAAAATATGAGGAAGTTTATTGTTTAGGCGTTGTTTTTCGGGAATGGGGGTTGGGGGCGGGGTGGATTGTGGACGTTATTTGCGGGTCGGAGGTCGGA
>JAFIEY010000004.1 GCA_020832345.1 Cryomorphaceae bacterium
ACTAAATTCCTTTTCGATAAAAATCCATGATCTTGGTTGGATGCTACGTTTATGTTTTGTCATTTTTAGTTGTTTTTCTTCATATTAGCGCGTGGACTTCCCGGACATGAATTTACATCGCTTGATTTTTTTGGACGTTATGTGCTATTTGCTTGGTGGGATGGTCGGAAGCCGTTGGATAGATATCTGTGCGGCCTAAAAACAGCCATTGTAAAAAAAACATGGAGTCAAAACAAGCATGTTTACACCCAACCAAAAGCATTGCGCAAAAGAAAAAGAATAGCCTGCGAGAATACTTTACCCATTATGCCGTCCGAAGGCTTAGTTCAACTCCGATTTATCTCTAGTTTCCCTCAATCATTGAATCATATTCTTTAAACCAAACTGGGATTTAATCCCTGATGGATATATTTGCATGGAAAACTTAAGATAAATCGCTTTAAGTTGGCAATAATATTATGAGAAACGCAGGCCCTAGCATATTACTATTGATTTTATTGATATTGAACAGTTGTATAAGTCAAAATTCAAAAACTGACAATCCAAAAACAATAATTTATTATGAGAAATGTGATAGTATTGATGAAAGCCCTGACAAATATGATTTGAATTGTGATTGTATTAAAATTAATCATTTAACATTTCCAATGGAGTCAGTTGTCTCAGGTAAAATATTTAAGAATAAATCAAAAGACTATGGACCTTTTAAGAAAGGTGATGAATTTCAAATAGACTCAGAATTTATTAGTTGTTTTAGATTGCTAGTTGCCGATACAGCCAATTTCGCTTGGGGAGAACTTGGAACAACTTATACAGACTATATTATTGAATTTTATGACTTTAAAGGCCAACTAATCAACCAAGCAAACATAAGTTATGACGGAATGCTTTGGACAATGCCAATTTTAAGAACTACAAAATGGGGACTATTAACATCAAAAGGTCTAAGAGAAATAAAAACATTAATGAAGAAGTTTACTAAACAATGAAGGTTTAGTTCAACAAACGCTATAGCAAATTCGAGTATTCGCGTTCGTTGAAATATTTGAAATCTTTACTTACATTTGTGCTGGCGGACAGTTGAACAAAAATTTAATCCCGCACTTGCCATAGGGTCAGCCGTTTTGCAACATGATAAAAAACATTGTATATATCATAATTATGAGCCTTTTGATAGGTTGTGTAAATTCAAATAACATGAATAATGAACAGAAACGATTAGCTTTTCTAAATGAAGCCAAGAAAGTAAATTGGACTTCTGATTTTAAAATGGTTGAAAAGTTTCTCAAACCATATATTCTAATTGATACACCATTTAAGCCTCAAGGAATTAAGATTGGGCAATCTAAATTTGGAGGCAAACCAGATTTGCCCAAAAATACTGATTGGCCTAAATATAATAATGAACCAATGGTATTTATAGGCCAACTTAATATAAGGGATTTTAAAAAACTTGATGTCGAAAATATTTTACCCAAAGCAGGAATCATTTATTATTTCGCATATTTCAAGGAGCCCGAAAGTAAGTGGGGTACTGAATATGATTTCATAGTTGACAAAGAAAAATATATAGTAATTTATTCTGAAAACGATACCCTAATAACTGCGGATTTCCCAAAAGAACTTCCAGACGCTTACCACTTTAACGAGCAAGAATTAGTTTTTGATCTGATGTATAGTTTACCCGTTCGAGAATCATTAGAAATTAAAAATTTTAATGAAGAAGATGAGGAAAATTTATGGGATTTCAACGAACAATTTGGAAGTGGTGAAGGAGGTCAGATATTAGGGTATTGTTCTCCAATTCAAGCTGATGTGACTTGGGACTGGGCATTCTCAGATTTGGGATTTGATACATACGATTTATCAGAATCAGATTTAGCTCGAATCGACAGTATTAGACCAGAGTTCATTAATATATTACAATTTTCATTAGAAAATGAGGTGACGGGATTTAAGAATATAGGTATATCAATTGGGTATTTTGGTATTAAAAGGGCTGATTTAAAAAACAAAAGGTTTGATGAAACAATTCTAATATTCCAAGACACCTAAATGACGTTGCCCAACATTCATCAGAGTATCCACCCCACCGCTAAATAAAACCGATAGTTAGCCGATAACTGCCGGGCCGCTTTGTTGACTTCCCGTGCGAAGCTTTACAGGACTCCGTCAATCCGTCTCCTGAAAGTACTACCCTAAGGAGAAAGTATTCCGTAGAAGCTCCCAAACGTTATGATCATCATAGACCAGAAGGTGCACCAAAAAAAAATGTGCTAAAATAGTATGCGGATTTCCTCAAAACAACGTATTTAAAATTAGATCCAAAAAATACGAATTTTGTTGTATTTTGCTCGGGTGAAAAACTGACCGTCGTGAGGTGGGTTTTGCTTGAACATCTATTTGCAATAAGGGTTTCAATGGTAATTCAAGCGTTCAGCCCAGCTCAAACTTCGATGTAGGTAGGCAGGGAAGTGATACGCAATCCATTACTGAACATAGCCTTAACCGTTAAAGCGCATCTATAAGTGAGACAAATATTCTGCATATCGACAATTTTATTTTTACTGAATTCCTGTAAGAGTGAGCCCAAGGAAAAAGTGACTGAAAACAATGAAAGTTCAAAACCAATTGAAGTCATCGACTTTGACCGCGATTTCAATGAATGGCTGACTAATGTTGAGCTAAAAAAAAGGATGATTGTTGATACCACAGGTGAAAGAGCATTCGAACTTTGGGCTTATAGCGACAAACTAACTAAATCTGACTCCGCATTTTATTGGCATCCTTCCAAAGACAGTTCATATTTCCTGATTACGAATTTCAATCGAGAGACAAAAAACAGAATCAGGTCAGAATACACCGATGGCATAGTCTTGAGATTTCTTAAAGCAGATAATCAAGAGATTTACATCGGAATGATGCTGTTGGACAGTATGAAACAGCGGAGTATTGACTTCTATTGGTATGATTCAACTACTTTTTTCTTTATCGTGAAAGAAGAAGCCAAAAAAGAAAGAACTTTGACAAAATTGAAAATGGGAATTGACAGTATTTGGACTTATAAAATTGAAAAATAAAAACGACACCACAACAACGTATATAACTAACGGCGGGGAAATTGGTGAATTTAAGCTTATTGATTTTAAGTAAATTTGGTGCAAGCCGGCAAGAAATTGCTTCGAAAACCGCCACAAGTCAAATACGCAAATCATTAAAGTGCATGTAAAAATGAAAAATAGAATATTAATTGCAACTGGGGTGATTTTCGTCAACCTTCTTCTTGCACACTTCTTTGCTCCGAAAGGAATGATGTTGACTCCAATTGCGTTGACAATATCGACAGGAATAATTGTATTCAGCTCAGAGAAAACAAGACCGATATTCTTGACCTTAAAAATTTTAGGACTCATAATTCTTCACGACATTGGACTTAAATTATATTCAGGTGGGACACACGATAAACCAGGACTCGGATGGTTGCATGTAATGTTGTTTATTGGACTTGTACCTGCGTACATATTGACAATAATTGGGATTTTCAGAAACAAGCAAGCTCAATGGACAGAAAAGATAGTATCACTATTGATTTTTCCTTTGATAATAGCAGTACATTTATATCTCTTTAGTGACTTAGGATTGGGGCAACATTATTGGTATGATTGGAATTGAAAAATAAAAAGCTGAAAACATAACGGCGTTGTAACCCCTTCAACAATCAAGTAATGGACGAAAGAGAAATTAAAAGGACTTTTTGCAAAGCTGACAGTAGAATTAGAAGCTACAGTTGTTAAATGACAATGAACGAAACAGAAATTTTTTATCCGAAAAGTCAAACAGAGTGGCGACAATGGTTAAAAGAAAACCATTCGTCAAAACAATCTGTTTGGCTTGTTTTTTATACTAAATCATCCAAAAAACCTTCTATCACTTGGAGTGAAGCGGTTGATGTTGCTCTTTGCTTTGGTTGGATAGATAGCAAGAAAATCAAAATTGACGCAGAAACTTCACATCAATTTTTTAGCAAACGAAGACCGCAAAGCACTTGGTCAAAAATCAACAAAAAGAAGGTTCAAAACCTTATTGAAAACGGATTGATGACACAAGCAGGTTTGGATCGTATTGAAGTCGCCAAACAAAACGGCTCTTGGGCTATTTTGGACGAAGTTGAAGAACTAAAAATTCCAAAAGACTTAGAAAAAGCCTTCAAAAATTACAAAGGTTCAAAAGACTATTTTCTAAGTTTAAGCAAGACGATTAGAAAAATGATGTTGACATCACTCGTTCTTGCCAAGCGACCCGAAACCCGACAAAAACGTATTGACGAAATTGCTGAACTCGCAGGTCAAAACAAGAAACCTAAACAATTTTGATGAACGAAAAATTTTATACACAAAAATGTAAAAGCACCTCCTATGATAAAAAAACAAAAACCACTTAAAATGAACATATTATTGAAATTAGAAGAGGTCGCCATTTTTATATTCTGCATATTTATATTTACCCTTTTAAAATTTTTAATGGTGGTGGTTTTCTGTACTATTGCTATTGCCTGACATTGGCAGGATAGGTTATTTATTAATTAACCCCAAAATCGGAGCATTTACATACAACAACATATTACATCATCGTTTTGCAGCATCATTAGTTGCTATTTATGCGCTCACTTATGGTGGCGACCTTTGGAAACTAACTGCAATCATTCATTTTGCTCATATTTCATTTGATAGAACATTGGGATATGGCTTGAAATACGATGATAGTTTTGGCAATACTCATTTGGGTAGAATCGGTAAAAAGTAAAATAACTTACTTTTTCTAATTTTATGACTTCCAAAAAAGAAGATTTTGGGGTTTACAAACAATGCTAATCCGCGGTAGTTTCACTGTTAATTTGTGCTTAAGTCGGACTGACGTTTTCGTTCAAGTTTTAAAAAGGAAAAGATGAAGAACCTGATTATATTATTTTTAGCTTTTCATTTTTCTACATTGCTTAGCCAAACCAAGAAGACCTCTTGGGAGGATCTAATTACAGTTTCTGGGGATTATTATGAATTTAAAGTTCCAGAGCGATTCAGAGCATACCCTTTAGCTGGTAATAATTATCCGATCACTATTATGATGTTTGATGCTAGCGGTTTGGAGTTACCTTATTCACATTTAGACAAGCTAGTATTTGTTACGATTTACTTTGAGTTCGACATATATGCCCGTGATTTAGAAAAATTAAAGAAGGATTATATCCTAAAATTAAAGGATAATAATTCTTATGAATTCTAGGAGGGTTATGAAGCTAAAGTAGATGACTATATTTTGTCAAGCGGTGAAGATGCATATTTTATTCATAGTCGTTTTTTCGACAAGTTGAATGATTTAAATGAAAGTCAATTTAACTTAATAAGCTATTCAAAAAGCAAGCAAAATGGATGTGTTTATACCGTATCTGTTTAGTTTCACAACGTTGTTGATGGCATCTTCCAGCCCTTGCAGCGTAGTGGAGGCGTAGCCGGAACGAAGCTGCAA
>JAFIEY010000006.1 GCA_020832345.1 Cryomorphaceae bacterium
CCCACACCCCCCTCCCCCCCAAAAAACCCCCCCCCAACCAACCCCCACCCACCCCCATTCCCCAAAAAAAAAAAACGCCTAAACGACTCATTATTTCAATTTTTTCCTGCGATATATAATCAGCCGGATTAATCGCCAATCTTTTTTGCCAGGAAGAATCCAGTGGTTGATGCGATGATGTTCGCGGTGCATGAAATACACCAAAATACAAAAACCACACAGGTATGAAAAGGTTTGAGTACCAATAGCACCGTAAATGCCAAATTTTGGAATTAGTATTGTTGCTGCAGCTATTGTGGCGAATAAACTCAAGAATGAGGTCATGGTGTTGCGCAAAAATTGCCCCTGACTGGAAAAGTAATGGCTGAACAGAAACGCCATGCTGTAAAGGGTCAGGATGGGGGAGATCCAACGAATAATACTGCGTAATTCGGTGAAATCTTCGCCGAATAGCAGGGTGTAAAAGCTTACCGGTAAAATGCATAAGACAATAAATGCTAAGGCTGTAATGACAAATACTGCCTTGGATAAGAGATAAGTCAGCTTTTTTCCACGCTCGGGATTCCCCAAGTTACTCAAACGTGAATACTGCACCAAAGCAGCACTCCTTCCTATGGTCCATACGCCTTCGCCGAGTTGGATGGCCGCCGAATAGATTCCAACTGCCGCTTTTCCCCATGTGGCTTCCAATATGTAATCCCCAATCCGATAATTTATTTGTTGAAATAAGTTCCCACTTTGAACCATAGATCCATCGGTGAGAAGCACTTTTGCTAAGTTTACACTTTCACCTTTTTCTCTTTGTAAATCTCCTTTTCGGTAGTGGGGAATTAAAAACAGCCAGCCCGAAATAAACTTCACGAAAGAAGAAGCTACATACATACTGATGTAATTCATGGGGGTTTCCCATTGAAATACAAAATATCCGGCAAGTGTACCAATCAATAAAAATCCACTAAATGAAAACAAAACAACATTGTGTCCCCGAATATCTTCCAGCCCCAGCAAAACATATAGGTTTACCCAGGCCATAGCATAAAATGCCGTACATAATGCGATGTAACCGTGGTGTTCAAATTGTAATCCGGGGATGAATTGCAAGATAAAAAATAGAAAAACAATGCCTGTACTCCACAAATATGACCATTGGATAAGGGCGATAACTTTATGTCTGGAAGTCCGGTAAATCAGGTTTGGTCCACCGAGGAGGTTGGCCACAATGATGAGCAGGGTAACGGTAATGGTGAAAATTCTAATTTCTCCCAGTCCTTCTGCACCTACCATGCGGGCATTAAGCATGACAAGCAATAATCCAATAACGGAAGTGCCCAATCTGACCCCAGTGGTGCTAAATATACTTTTTAACATTTTTGATAATAATCGTAAAAGGCTTTTCCGATGGCTTCTACGCCAAAATGACGATGTGCGTATTTGGCAATTAGTTCCGCATTGTAACGCGAATGTTGGGAGTACATTGTGCGCATGGCTTCCAACAAGGCACTTTCGTCCTCATTGGGCACAAGGATGCCGTTTTCTTCATTGAGGTGCTCTGAGATGCCGCCCACATCGGTGGCAATAACCGGTATGCCACTTGCCCAGGCTTCAGCAATAACGCAGGGAAAATTTTCGTAACGGGAAAAGAGCACAAAAGCATTCGCACGGTGCATTTTATCCGCAATTTCTTTAATCGATTTTTCCCCCTCAACAATGACGTGTCCGGGAAAAAGTCCCATCCTTTTTGCGGCATCTATATATGGTGAAGTAGCTCCATCGCCTACGATTTCTAAATATACTTTTGGATTTTCTTCCACTAGTTTTTTAAATACCCGCAACAAACCGGTGATGTTTTTTTGGGGATCGTGGAGTGTACTTACGTGTAAAAAGCGACAGAATTCAGCGTTCCCGGGGGTGGTTTTGCCTTGAAAGGTATTGGTATCAACTACATTGCCCACCACTGAAAAATCATGACAATAGCCTTTGGATTTCAAAGTTTCGCCAAGGTGTCGGGTAACGGGTAAAACATATTTTACCCGATTGCCCATTTTCTTCATTCCACTTTTTTTTATCGCAGTAATTGCCAATTCATCACTGTGGTGAAAACCTGCCCAATGTTCGGTCAATAGGGTAGGGCACTTAAACTTTTTTGCGGCGACCTTCATCATCCACCATGCAGAAATTAAAGCGTGCCCATGCACACAATCTACTTTTTCGTCAATTAGTGCCAGACCGCGATTTAGTGCTTTGTACGCCCCGGCAATGCGCATCCATTCCGGATAATACACGCGAATTTCTCTCAAGTTACCGGATCTTTCGTCTGTGATTGTGGAGGATAAAACTTTACTTGCGGTGGGTACGGGAACGACAACCGTTATTTGACTGTAAAGCGCAGCTGCCTGAGCATGACGTTGGACAAAGTTCCCCAATGTCTGATGGTTTTTATTGGGATACCATCCGGTTACCCATACAGCATGTTTGTCCACTGGTTTATTCATTCGGCGAAAATAATCACTATGATTCTTTTTACCGTGTTATTCCCAAAAAGGAAAATCATAAAAAATGATGCCCGGTATTTCTAATATTTCTTCCGGGACTTTGTGTGTGTTGAGGATCACTACTGTATATCCATCTTTTTGATTTTGAAGTGTATGTTCTTTACTTGGAATAAAACTGTAAGCGGGGTAGCCGGAGTAAAAGTAAAAATGTGGATGACTTCCGTCTCTTGTATTAAAAATCAAATAGTCTTTTCCCGGAACTAGAATTTCCTCCCGCATTTTAAGAATGTCGTTTTTCTCGTGAGTCAGCATGACTTTGTACGACCAGGATTTAGATTTGCGCAGTTCGTGACGTTCCGCCAATTCGTCATATCTAAAGTGTGAGCAACCTATAATTGACATGGTTAGGCTAAAAATAATTAAGGACAACCAACGTGGAAGTGAGGTTTGCCAAAAACGCTGAAAGTGCATTAAATATCCCAAACCGACAAATACCAGCCCTCCAATCATAAAGGGAAACATGGACATTTTGGTCTTGGCGATGGTGAAAAAACCATATACAAATAGGATGGGAAAAAATATTATAATCAATTTTTCCAAAGCACGGTTTTCCTTAAACCAAATTTTTAAGGCGGAAAATAAAAGTAAAATGCCTAAAACGGTGGCCGTAATTTGAAAATAGAGGTATGGAATTAAATCAAGGTGGAAAAAATTGTCGCCTCCATGACCTTCGACGACTTCATAAAAATGCAGACTGTTAAACGAAAGCTCCCTTAAATAAACATCTTTAAAGTTTAGATAAGCATAAATTTGCCAAGGTAAAAAAACCACAGTGGCAGCCATCAATGCAAGACCGATGTCTTTAAACCCTTTAATATCTCGACGAATTAACAAAATTAAGCCCCAAGGCGCGAAAACCATAAGTCCGGTAAGCCACTTTGTGAGCATGGCCAACCCAACCACTACACCAGTGAGAATCGCCCATTTGCGGTTTGAGGTTGTGTAGTATTTGGAGAAAAACCAAAATGATATGGTGATTAGGGAAATAAAAGCAACGTCATTGTGGTCTGTGGATTCCAAACCGGTAGTCAGGTTAATCAAAGGGAATGAGGTGGCCATGAGGAATCCGGCCACATAACCAACATTTTTGTGAAAAAGGTTTTTGCCGATTTGGTAACAGGCATATACAGAAAGGGTTCCCAACAACACTGAAGGCAAACGAACGGCCAGCTCATGGTTGCCAAATATCTTGATTGAAATGGCCATTAACCAAAGGAAAAATGGCTGTTTGTGCAACCAAATATGTCCATTTACCCAACTTTCCAGTAAATCCGAATAAGGCTTGACATCCGGCATCAACATGGGGTACAACATGTTGTTGCTTAAATTCATGGCAACTACCGCGTGAAAATGCTCATCCCATTGGTATAGAAAAGGACTGAGTGCTGCCGCCCAAAATCGTAAAATCATAGAACCGGAAAGCAAAAGTCCGATGCCGGCTTTTTCGTTTAAATGAAATACCCAAGTGCTGAAAAAAAGTAAGACGATTGCCGCTGTTAGCATTTGGTTTTATATGGTATAACGTATAGAGTAGTATTGTCTTAACAAATTTCTGCGGATAACCCACTATCTAATAATGCTGTACACATGGGTTCCAGTTCTTCGTATGTCCCCGATTTAACATCACACTTTCCCCGATAGTGGACAATGTATGCGCATTGTTCTGCTTGTTCTAATTCGTGTTTACAAATTTGTACCAAACAGCTAATCACCCAATCAAAAGTGTTAACATCGTCGTTAAACAACACAATATTAAATCCTTGGGAGGTTTCGGTCTCGACAACTTCGAGCGTTTCTGTTTCAGTTGAAAAGTAAGGAATCATAACAATATGCTTTCACTTTGCAAAGATAACGCAAAGTATTTTTTGGGCTATTTCTTACGAAAGTAAATTTCGATGGGCACACCAGAAAGGTCGAAATTTTTCCGCAATTGATTTTCGATGAAGCGTTTGTATGGCTCCCGAATGTACTGAGGCAGGTTGCAGTAAAATGCAAATCGCGGGGTTTCGGTGGGTAACATGGTGCAGTATTTTATCTTCACATACTTGCCCTTAACCGCAGGTGGAGGGTATCCACTGATGATGTCGAGCATTACATCGTTGAGTTTTGAAGTGGGGATCCTTCTGCTTCTTCTTTCATAAACAGCTACTCCTTCTTCAATGGCCTTAAAAATCCGTTGCTTTTCTAAAACGGATACAAATAGGATGGGAATATCGGTAAATGGTTCAATTCGTTTGAGAATGGCTTTCCGGTATTCCTCCATTGTTTGGGTCTGTTTTTCAATCAAATCCCATTTGTTGACTAAAATCACAACGCCTTTAAAATTCCGGACAATCAAACTAAAAATATTGATGTCTTGCGCTTCAATGCCGCGAGATGCATCCAACATTAAAAAACACACATCGGCGTGCTCAATAGACCTTACGGCACGCATTACGGAATAAAATTCAAGATTTTCGTGGACTTTAGATTTTTTGCGAATTCCAGCGGTGTCCACCAAATAGAATTTATTTCCAAATTGGTTGTACAGCGTGTGTATAGAATCCCTTGTGGTTCCCGCAACATCTGTTACAATGTTTCTATCTTCACCAATTAAGGTGTTGATAAAGGATGATTTTCCTGCATTTGGCCGACCCACCACTGCAAATTTTGGCAAGTCCTCTTCAGTCGTGACTTCGTGATCAGGCAGCTGCTTGACCACCTCGTCAAGAAGTTCTCCTGAACCACTTCCGTTGATGGCCGAAACGGCAAAGTAATCCCCTAAACCCAAGCTGTAAAATTCTGCGGCTAATGCCAATTGACTTGAGCTATCAACTTTATTGGCCACTAAGATCACCTTTTTATCTGTTTGCCGAAGTACGTGCGCTACTTCTTTGTCCATGTCGGTTAGACCCAATTGCGCGTCCACCAGAAAAAGAATCAGGTTGGCTTCTTCCACTGCAAGAATTACCTGTTTGCGAATGTCGGCTTCGAAAACATCGTCGGAACCAGTGATGTAACCACCCGTGTCAATGACTGAAAAAGTCCTGCCGTTCCAATCGGTTTTTCCATAAATACGGTCACGAGTAACGCCTGCAGTTGCGTCAACAATGGCATTTCTCTGTTGAATGAGGCGGTTAAAAAAGGTGGATTTACCTACATTTGGGCGGCCTACGATAGCGACTATATTTGACATGGTTTGTTTTTTTATTTTACCGAACCGGATCTGACATTTCGGTGGGGAAGATTTTCAGCGGATTTGCGAGTTCCTTTTTGGTGCGTGCAAAGGTAATGATGAATAGAAATAAAAAAACCTTGCAAGCTGCTGCAAGGTTTTTTTTGTGTGCCCAGAGCCGGAGTCGAACCGGCACGGGTGTTACCCCATTGGTGTTTGAGACCAACGCGTCTACCAATTCCGCCATCTGGGCGACTAACGGGCGGCAAATATACATCTACAATACCTTCACCACAAAATGTTTTTTTGATACATTTTATATTTGAATCACGCACAATCAAAGCTTTTGATTGACCGATAATTCTTCGTTGTAAAAGAAAAATAAAAATGGCTCGATTGGTGATTCTATTGCAATTTACATCGGTCTAAGATCATTCCACAGGTTGTATGGTGAAAAAAACGGAAGAAAACGAACGTTACATATCGTATATGTAATACTCGTTTTCTTCCGTCTTAGTCTTGATCGACAAAATTCAGAAAATATGTTGACCTATTTTTTGTCTTCTTTGGGTAAATATTGCGCAGACAATTCCTTGGAAAGTGCGCTTTTTTCTACCTTGATTCGACTGTTTTCGGATTCGAGGATGACATAGGTTTCACCCACTTCCAAAATTTTCCCGTGGATACCACTACCTGTAACAACGCGGTTACCTTTGGCAACACTGGCTGAAAAATTCTTCTCTTCCTTTTGCTTTTTCATTTGCGGACGAAAGAAGAAAAAGTACATGACGGCGATGATAACCAAAAATGGGAGAAAAGAGCTCAGTGGATTTCCGCCACCCGGAGCTGCTTGTAAAAAAATACTATACATGGATCAAAGTTTACACTTAGTTATTTGGAATAATAACTTCAGAGGTGATTTTTAAAATTTTAGAATTGGGAACCGTATTGGCGGTCAGGGTCACAGTTTTGTCCTGACGACCGTCACGACCATTACTGTCGAATGAAACCTTGATTACGCCACTTTCGCCGGGTGCAACTGGCGTTTTGGGATAATCAGGAACGGTACAACCACAACTTCCACGCGCACTTGTAATGACCAATGGTGCATCTCCGGTGTTGGTGAAAGTAAAGTCGTGGGTGACAACTTCACCCTGTTCGATCTGTCCAAAATCGTGGGAAGTGGCATCAAAAGTGAATTCCGGTAATTTGTCGCCGTCCACATCGTCTAGCCCGGCAGAATTTCCGCTGTTACCCTCAATTTTGTCGGCGGCACTTGTACAAGCACCAAAGGACAAAACACCGATTATTGACATGAATAAAAGGCTCTTTTTCATAGAATTTGTATTTAAATTAAAAAATGAAACATTCAGTTGTTAGAGCGCCCGAAATTACGGCATTTATTGCAATTGATAAAACCTAAATTGAATTTTAATGATTGAGTCCACTCCAAAAAGGATGATTTCAATCAAAATCGACGCGGAGGGAATTTTTGGGCCGGAGCTAACGGTTTGTTAGTGAGGATTGAAAAATCTACCGACAAGGAAGATTTTGGCAGAAAGGGACTTTTTTTAGCAGACTCAAAATTCATTGGCACATTTTTTTTCCTACTGGTGTAAACAAAAACATTGTATAGGTGTTTTAATAAAAAATAACAGCTATGCCAGAATTACCAGAAGTAGAAGTGATGCGTAGGAAAATAGAGACGCACTCTTTGAATAAAGTTTTGCAATCCATCACTGTTCACGATGGAAGAATTGAAAAGGGGATGCCTGCACATTGGCAATCTTTTTTTGTGAAAAACAATTTGATTGAAACCAGGCGGATTGGAAAGTATCTGTTCCTGCGGTTTCACGATTATTGGCTGCACCTGCATTTTGGGATGACGGGCAGTGTTGTTTTCACAACTAATCGAGATGAGATCCCACAATATACTCGATTGACCTTACACTTTGATAATGATATTCATTTAAATTTTACTGATCCTCGTACTTTTGGTAAAATTGATATGGTGTCGAGTGTGGATTCTTTTGCCAACGGAAAAAAATTGGGCAAGGACTTAATGGAAGCCACGGAATCTGATGCCATTAAATTATTTTCCAACAAAAAGATTTCACTTAAAGCAATTTTGCTAAAACAAAACATCATTTCCGGGGTGGGCAATTGGCTTGCAGATGAAGCTTTGTTTAGAGCAAAGTTGCATCCGGCAACGCCCGGAATGGCGCTCACCGAATCACAAATGGTTGCGTTTTTATCTACCATTCAATCGGTTGCTGAGGAAGCAATTGCTGCTGACACCCATTACGGAAACTTTCCAAGTCACTTTTTTACTAATTATCGTGTCGAAGACAAACCTTGTCCATCTGATGAATCGGCTAAAATTCAGAAAATGACGCTGGGTGGTCGTGCCACGTATTTTTGCCCTAAATGTCAAAAGTTTCCCGGATAAAATGCTAATTGAACATCAATATACCTGTCCTTACTGTTTTGAAGCGTCTGAAATTATGATAGATCCGTCACTTTCCAGACAGGTTTTTATTGAAGATTGTTCAGTTTGTTGCAATCCAATTGAATTCACCATTCACTTGGATGATGCGTTAATTGTCACGTATTTGTCTGCGGAATCAATTGAGCAGTAAAGGTTTTTGTCCCCCGAAGCATTTCCCGTTTCCCAGGTGGCCCCGGGATTTTTTCCACGGAAAATCCAACGCTTTGCAATCTTCTTTTTACGGCTCCCTGAGCGCAATAGGTCACCCAAATTCCGTTTGCTTTCAGGGCGTCGTAACATTTTTTTAGCACGGGTTCATCCCATGCTGTTGGGTGATAGCGAGGTGCAAAGGCGTCAAAGAAAATAAGGTCAAAGTGATTTTCGGACAATATTGCATCTTCAAATGTCACTTGTCTTTTTTCCAGCGTAAACTTTGGATCAATGGAAACAGGTATATCCCATGAAGCATTGTGAATGGCTGAAAATAAATCCCTAGCATGGGGAAATTTTAGCAATTCTGGAAAGTTGAGCACTTTCCAAATTTCCTCAGGAAGGATGGTGTTTTCCAGTGTTTGATAATGAATGGCGCGATTTTCCGATTTTGCCGCAATGGCTGTAAGAAGAACGTTTAGACCAGTACCAAATCCAAATTCTAAAATGTTTATCGATTTTGAATCCATTTGCGCCAAACCCGATTGAAGAAAGACGTGTTCTGCTTCTTGAATGGCGCCGTGCTGACTGTGGTAATGCTCTTGGAGTGCTTCGTTCCTCAAGCTGTGACTACCATCAGCTGTTTTGGTTAAAGTCAGTTGACTCAAATCTCTAATTTCTTGATTTTTGGTATCGGGCCATTGCAGTAGATTTTATGACAACTTATGCAAGTTTGAATCGAGGTGTTGTAGGCTTTTAAACGGTCATCACCTTCAGCTTTTGCCATTTCTTCCAATTGTCGCAAATATTCATGTGCAAGGGGTTCAAAAGCACCATTTGCCAATTCATCCGGACTAGTTGCATCTGCGGAAAGGATTTGACTAACCCAATCGGGTACGGGGGTAAGCGGCTCACCACTTTCAAGTTGCTGCTTCCATTCCGCGCTTAAATCATGAACCTCGTGCATCAGGGCAGCCAACTCGGATTGCTGATACATTTGGGGTGCTTCCTTTGTCTCGGCCTTTTCCTCTTGCTTGGCGGGATTACAGTAGCTTAAACCATAAGCGCAAATACTGACTCCAAGAACGATAAATATTTTTTTGATATGCATAAGAAAGGATTATTCAAGAATTACCCCATCAGCTAAAAAGGATACTTTGACAGTGGGTTCGTTGATGGCATCGATTTCCTCTTGAGATTTTCCGGCATCAAAGGCTTTGTGTTTTAACCATTCTACACTTTGGGTGTCAACTTTGGCAATACCGTTTACAGTTGCCGTTCTGCCGTCTGCATTAAGTGGAACAAAAAATCCGTAATCTTTAAAACGGACGGTCATGTTTTGCCCATTCCCCAGGTCTATGTCCATCCAGCAGCCCTTTTTCTTACAAACGCCCAGAATTTCGCCGGTTACCTTTGCCTGTACGCTGTCGTTTTCGGCCAGCATTGCAATGAGGTTTGATGCGGGTATGGCACCGTCCATGGTCATGGAAGAATCTCCATAAACCTCTAAAGCAATGGTGTCAGTATCGACAATTTCTTCGTCTTTTTCTATTTCTTTATTGTTTCCACAAGAAACGATTAGTGTGGCAGCTGCAGCCAACAAAAGTGTTTTTAAAGTCATATTGATTTGGTGAAATTTAGTCGGCAAATATACATCGTTTCTACAAAAGGACGCTAATTACATGGATTGTCGTAAATAACTCCGGACATCTTGGTGCCATCGGTATCGAAAGTAATCCATTCTCCACACGGGTTTCTGTCACATCCCAAACAATTGCTAAACATGGCCGAACGCTTTGGCGCTTTCCCGTCGCTGTGAAAGGTCAACTCTTCCTGCAACTGTTTGGTGCGAGCGGGATCTTCATGATCGAGATTTGTATATTTATAGGTAATGCGTTTGGTCATTTTTCCACCACCATCGTAAAAGAAATGTTCCTCTACGGGTAAACTCAGGTTGCGAATATTACCAAAACTGCCTTCGTAGCGAACGTTTCCATCTGCATCTATGCGTTTTACGGTTCGGTGAAGAGAATCAGAATACGTACTGATTTCTCGGAGATTTTCCTTTTCTAAAAAGATGGTATCAGTATAGGAATCAAAGGCTTTGCCCGCTCCGCTTCGGTTACAATCACATGATACAGCTACAATCGAAATGGCAATTAGGATAAGAAAAATTCTCATGGTGGGTAAAATTAAAATATGATCTAAAACTATTGGGTTTCAACAAGGGGTCAAATGTACAAATCAATTTTACCCGCCGTTCATCGAAAACTAAGGTTTTAACACATTGTAATAGAAATTCATTTCGGTGTTGTTTGGTAACTTGCGCCCGGAAATAATTTGGATAGACCTTGGAGATGCTTTTTACCAGTTAAAAAGACCAGACCCATTTAACTCTTCATGCGAACACTGATTTAAGCGTAAAAGAATTTAAAACTTACTGACTAATGAGCGAGAAAAAATTTGGTTTTATTCCTAAGGTATTGTGGGAGAAGCTGACTTTGTCAATGCACAATCTTTTTGATTTGTCAGAGGACAAAGACGATGCTAAAATGGTAATGGCGGCAATTGAACGCTCAGTTGAATTTAGGGGAACTAATTTGTGGATTTTAATATTTGCCATTTTGGTTTGCTCGCTGGGTTTAAATGTCAACTCTACCGCGGTCATTATTGGTGCAATGCTTATTTCACCATTATTAGGTCCGATAATGGGATTGGGGCTGGGTGTGGCTACGTATAATTTTGAATTGGTTAAAAAAGCGTTTAAAAACTTCGGTATTGCAGTCGGTATATCGGTTTTGGCATCTGCCTTCTATTTTCTCATCAGTCCGCTCAGTGAAGCACAATCTGAATTACTTGCGCGTACTACGCCAAATATCTACGATGTGTTTGTGGCCTTATTTGGTGGTTTAGCGGGTATTATTGCATTTACCAGGAAAGATAAAAACAGTACAGTAATTCCCGGTGTAGCCATTGCAACTGCGCTAATGCCACCGCTTTGTACTGCGGGGTACGGATTGGCTACCCTACAGTTTTCCTATTTTTTTGGTGCATTTTACCTGTTCTTTATCAACAGTGTTTTTATTTCTTTGGCGTCATTTCTCATTTTGCGGTTTTTAAAATTTCCGGTCAAAACTTTTGTCAATCCACAACGCGCCAAACAAGTTCGGCAAACCATTATCTTTTTGGTTACCATCACTGTTTTGCCGAGTATTTACCTCGGGGTTGGCATTATAAAGCGGTCGTACTTTGAGAGTAACGCCAACGCATTTTTAAACAAGGAAATGGATTTTCCCAGCGCACAGATTGTCACCAAAGAAATAAATTACGACAGCAAAAATCCGGTGATTAAAGTTACCTACGTAGGCGCATTTATCGACAATGAGATGATTGAATTTGCCAAGAGTAAATTGGGGCAATATCGTTTGGAGAATGTGCAATTGCTTGTTAGACAGGGTTTAAAGCAAGATCAGTTTAATCCAGAAAGTATTAAATCTGGAGTTTTAGAGGATTTGGTTATTCGGTCGGAACGGGAAATAGAAAAGCTAAAAGCTGAGTTGGAACGTAAAGAACAGGAAATATCAGTGATGGGTCATGAGATGAAAATTTCTCGAGATGTTCAGCAGGAAGTTACAAGTATGTATCCGGCCATAAAGCGATTTGGATTGAGTAAGAGTTTGGTATATGAACAAAACGTAACCACGCCGGACACCATTTTCCTTGTCCGCATAGATTTATTGGAGGAAATGTCTGAACGTGAAAAAGAACGACTAAAAAGTTTTCTGACGGCAAGACTTAAGCGTCATGAGGTTGAATTGGTTTTTAAACCTTTGTACAGACCAAATCCCAGTCGAGAATGGGATCAACAATAATTTCCTATAACGTAAATGGAATTCGTGCGGCCATTCGAAAAGGGCTGTTAGAGTGGCTTAAAGCTGCTCAACCCGATATTTTGTGTTTGCAAGAAATCAAAGCGGAAGCTTCGCAAATTCCCTTCGAAGCATTTGATGCTTTGGGTTACAATTGTCAGTGGTTTTCTGCCAAAAAAAAGGGTTATAGTGGCGTGGCCATATTATCTAAAACCAAACCACTTTCGGCAGAGTCGGGTGTCAATATTCCTTATATAGATGAAGAAGGACGGATTTTGGTACATTATTACACTGAATTTACCCTAATAAACGCATATTTTCCTTCGGGAAGTAATCCGGATCGACAAACTGTGAAAATGCGATTTTTGGAAGATTTTGAAAAAGAAATACCCCGTTGGGAGCAAAAGGGAAAGCCGCTTATTATGCTCGGGGATTTTAATATTTGTCATCGTGCCATCGATATTCATGATCCCATTAGAAATGCCAATACACCAGGTTTTTTACACGAAGAACGTGAATGGATAAGCGAATTAATCAACCGAGGATATGTCGATGCTTTTCGCGTTTTTCATCCCGATGAACCACATCAGTATTCGTGGTGGAGTTATCGGGCAGGTGCCAGAAAAAACAATAAGGGATGGAGGATTGATTACGCCATAGTGAGTGAGTCATTGCGTGGGAAATTGACCCGATGTGTACTCCTCAATCAGACAAAACATTCAGATCATTGTCCGGTTTTGCTGGAATTGGAAATATGAATGTTCCGTAAAAACCCATGGTTAATCGTTTTGTGGTATAACTTCATGGCGTTATTCTCTTATCAGTGGATAAAAATATTGGTACTTTCTTTGCTATCTTTGTAGTTTGATTAAAAACCACAATTCATGAAAATTTTAAGTAGCGTTCTTTTCGTAATCATCAGTGTTTTTGCCCATGCACAGGTAAATTGGATTAGCTTTTCTGAGCTGGAAGCCGCGATAAAGGAAAAACCAAAGCCCATCATCGTCGATATGTACACCACTTGGTGCGGACCGTGCAAGATGATGGATAAAAACACTTTCCAAAACCCAAAAGTTGCCGCTTATATCAACGAACATTTTTATGCTGTAAAATTTAATGCTGAGGGCAATGAGATAGTACATTTTAAAGGTAAAGAAATTAGAAATAAAAACTACGATCCCAATAAAGCGGGTAGAAACGCTACACATCCCTTTGCCGGTAATTTTGCAGTTGAAGGTCGTTTGGCTTACCCCACCACAGCTTATTTGTCACCTAATCTTGATATGATAACCCAACCGATTCAAGGTTATTTGACACCAGATCGAATTGAACCCATTTTAAAGTTTTTTGGTTCCGGTGCGTATCTGGAAAAAACCTGGGATGAATTTCAAAAGACCTTTGTGGCCGAATGGTGATTTTTTTGGTAAAAAATTAATCTACATTTACAAACCATATTGCAATACACATGTTGTAAACATGACGTATGGGAAACCATTTTTTACCTGTACTTTTGTGGTTTCAAAATTTAAAATAAAATCACCATGTATCCAGAAGATATGATAGCGCCCATGCGGGCAGATTTAACCAACGCAGGTTTTTCAGAAGCGCGAAGTGCAGAAGAAATGGAAAATGCCATTTCCTCTGAAGGTACCACCTTAGTGGTCATTAATTCCGTTTGTGGATGTGCGGCGGCAAATGCCAGGCCTGCTGCAAAGATGGCCGTGTCCCACGCTTTAAAACCAAGTCGGCTTGTCACAGCCTTTGCCGGAAACGATCGTGAAGCGGTTCAAAAAGCACGCGATTTGATGGCTCCATTTCCCCCGTCATCCCCGTGCATGGCATTGTTTAAGGATGGACAACTCGTTCACATGATTGAGCGCCATCACATCGAGGGCAGACAAGCAGAACTCATTGCAGAAAACTTACAAGAAGCCTTTGAAGCACATTGCAATTAAGTATTACAAGTCAACCCAAACGGGAACTTAACTATATTTTGAGATTTTTTAAACCATAATAAACGGTCCGTTGGTCAAGCGATTGAATCCTTTTTTTTCGTGGAAAATATTTTCCGGTCGTGCGCCGCAAAACGGACCGCTGGTTATTAGTGGCCCGTGTAGTGCGGAAAGTGAGCAACAGCTATTGTCCACCGTAAGGGCCATTTCTTCGGAAAACAGAGTACACGCCATACGGGCGGGAATTTGGAAACCACGCACGCGTCCCGATAGTTTTGAGGGCATTGGGGCGCCTGCGCTTTCCTGGTTAACCATGGCCGGAAAACAATCTGGTTTGCCAACCATGACTGAGGTAGCCAATGCACTTCATGTCGAACAGGCGCTAAATGCCGGAGTTGATATGCTTTGGATTGGCGCCCGCACCACAGTCAATCCATTTTTTGTTCAGGAGATAGCGGATGCACTTAAAGGAGTCGATGTACCCGTTTTTGTAAAAAATCCCATCCATCCGGAAATTGGGCTTTGGCTGGGTGCCATTGAAAGATTGGAGAAAGTTGGGATTGTGGATGTTGCAGCTATCCATCGAGGGTTTTATGCCCATAGAATCAATCCTTTTAGAAACGACCCAAAATGGGAGATGAGCATTGAGTTGCGGGCGGAAAGACCGGATATTCCCATTATTTGTGACCCTTCACATATAAGTGGTAAACGCGATTATATTGCCGAGGTATCGCAAACAGCCTTGGATTTACAGCTCGATGGTTTGATGATTGAATCTCATATCAATCCCGAAAAAGCCCTTAGCGATGCAGAGCAGCAATTAAGACCCCATCAACTCAACCAAATTCTGAGTTCCTTAATCGTTCGGGATGAGGACATCACTGATGTGGCTACCGTACAGCGATTGGAACAACTTAGGGGCATTATCGACCAAATAGACCAGCAATTGGTGGAAGTCATCGGTAGGCGCAAGGAAATTGTCGAACTGATAGGAGAGGTAAAAAAGGAAAATAATGTCGCTATTTTGCAGTTTCATCGCTGGTTTGAGATTTTAAAGAACCGCACCGAACAGGCAGAGGCACTGGGCATAGACGGGCAATTCGTCAATGAGCTTTATCATTTAATCCACAAGTTTTCCATTGATATTCAGCAACAAATGATGGTCAAAAAGGAGTTTGGATCTATTTACTTGGGTGATCCGGAAGGCTCGTCTATTCAGCAACCTTAAAAGTCTCCTTTTTTAAAAAAGGACTTCAAATCCAGATGATTACTTCATGTTTTTACACCTCGGATTTATAGACAGCCACTAATTATATAAATTAAATACCTTTAAATGTAAGTTTATATTGACGCATAGGATGGACTTTTGCATGTTGAAAATAATTTCAATATTAAATATCACCAAATATGTTGTCAAAAAAAATAATTACCGTTTTTGCCCTTGCTGCCGTTGGATTTATTGCTGGCTGTAATAAGGACGACGATTCAGGTAATGGTAAATCCGTTCATCCAAAAGTAGAATCAACTAGTCCGAGCGCGGATGAAACCAATGTAGCATTAAACAAAACCATTTCTGTAAATTTTAGTGAGGAAATGGATGCCTCTACAATCACCAGTAGTAGTTTTTCCGTAAAGAAAGGTAGTACAGTAGTTCCTGGAAGTGTTTCTTATTCCGGTAAAACTGCTTTGTTTGAGCCTTCCGTTGCGCTTGATGAAAACGCGGGTTATACCGTTACGATTTCAACCAGTGTAAAAAATAAAAAGGGCGATGCCATGATCAAAAAAGAATCATGGGAATTTTCTACCGGAGTAAGTATGACGGGTATGGCAACGGTCAACCTCAGAGCTTCGGGTAATTACGTGATTTTAGCAAAAA
This sequence comes from Cryomorphaceae bacterium, assembly GCA_020832345.1. Lineage (GTDB taxonomy): Bacteria > Bacteroidota > Bacteroidia > Flavobacteriales > Schleiferiaceae > CSBr16-58. Next base: position 16,042 of record JAFIEY010000006.1, read on the forward strand.
CCGCCATCAATAATATTCCTACCGCGGATATTACAGGTGATGTTGGTTTAAGTCCGGCAGCCACTTCATATATCACCGGATTTTCGCTGACCAATGCCACCGGTTACGCTACTTCTGCACAGGTTACCGGAAGAATTTACGCAGCCGATATGGCGCCGCCTACTTCTATTAATCTGGCTACTGCTGTAAACGATATGATATCTGCTTACAACGATGCAGCCGGTCGTTCTGTGCCTGATTTCACCGAATTGGGTAATGGAAACATTGGCGGAAAAACGTTGATTCCCGGATTATATAAATGGACCAGTACCGTTGTGGTGCCTACAAATTTTGTTGTTTCTGGTAGCGCTACCGATGTTTGGATTTTCCAGATAGCAGGAAACCTCTCTGTGGGTTCAGGTGTGAAAATGATTCTTAGCGGTGGCGCCAAACCTGAAAATATTTTCTGGCAGGTAGCTGGTGAGGTAGGTATTGGAACCACTTCGGAATTTAAAGGGGTACTTTTGTCTATGACTGGCATTACTTTAAACACCGGTGCTACACTTAATGGCCGCGCTTTAGCTCAATCGGCGGTAGTGTTGGATTCTAATATTATTACGCAACCATAAGCCATGAGAATTTGGACTTTTCTATGAGGGTCTATTTAAAATAAAAAAAACCGCGAGTTTGATTACTCGCGGTTTTTTTTATTTTACGATTCGTGGGTTTTTATTTCACACCATGCATAAGTTTGTTGAGTGGTTTAGTGAAAAGTGCAATGAGTACCGATACACCCAACAACACATAGCCCAAAACGGAAAATACTTTGACGTATTTCTTTAAACTAACTTCGTTGATGTGCAGAATCTGTGCCTGATAGACTTCATCCATTCTGGTGGATAAATCATAATCTACCCCATTAAAGCGATAGTAAACGTATGATTTAAAATCGATATTTGGAATGACCGCATCATTAGCTTTGGCAATAGAATCCGATTTACGTATATCTAGTATGGCTTCGTTTAGCGCTGTCCAGCGGTCGGGATTCAGCCAATCGTCCTGGTTATCGAGGTCGATCATGATTTCTTCCCGTAGTTCCATGAAATGGCCAATCGCGAGGTCTTCTTGTTTTGCCACACGGAAGGCAACCCAATCGGCAACTTTGTTGTATTCACCCAAATTTATATTTGGTGCAAATCCATCCAGTTTTACCCAATCTTCAAAGGTGTATTCCGAACTTTCGAGGGCTTTGGAAATGGTTATTTCCTTTACCTTTTTATAGGGATCATCTTCTTCCTTTGCTCCGGTTAACCCGGCAATTTGTCCGGCCAGAAAGTTGGCCATGGCAAAGGATAAGAACCAACCTCCCATTGCGGTTCCCGCAATATTTTTCGGAGATAATTTCGTTACCATGGATAGTCCGATGGGGGAGAGGAACAATTCGCCTGTGGTGTGAAGTAAGTATAAAATAACCAGTGTTAACAAAGGCACTTTAAACGCACTTTCCATTTGCAATCCGATGATGGTAACCAAAAACCCTAAACCGAGTTGTAAAATCCCCAGTGAGAATTTCATGGGAATGGAAGGGTTTTTTCCTATTTTGGTCAGTTTTACCCACATCACGGAGAAAATGGATCCGAAAATGATAATAAAGGCCGGATTAAAGAATTGTGTCATTGAGGCGGGCATTAGCCACCCCATCACGTTGCGGTCAACATTGCGGTCGGCGAATAAGGTAAGCGAAGTTCCTGCCTGCTCAAAACAAGCCCAGAATACCACATTGATCAACATCATGATTACCAAGGCAATCATTCGGTCTTTCCAAACGCCACCTTCCTTAGCACCAGCCGCAATTAATTGAAAACCAACGATTACAAATACCCCAAGCAGTAGGTACATCATGATTTGATTTTGTGAAATCAACAAAAAGCAAAGGGGGATAAATGCCAATGTGCCTAAAATAATTAAATGAACCATATTAAATGGTCCGATTATTTTTTTCCGACCTTCGGGTCTAACCTCCAATCCTTCAGCATGCGCATATCGGTGGCGTCCAAACCAGAAAATAAAGAAACCGGCCAACATACCGATACCTGCCAATCCAAAACCGTATTTAAATCCGTAAGTTTCTCCAACATAAGCCACGAGCGTAGTCGCTAAAAGCGCACCCATGTTGATACCAATATAGAAAATGGTAAATCCGGAATCCCTTCGCGGGTCGTCATCGCGGTAAAGTTTTCCCACGATGGTGGAAATATTGGCCTTAAAGTATCCATTGCCCACGATAATGGCACCCATGCCCACGATAAGCCAATACTCGTTTCCGCCTAATATTAGGAATTCACCAATGGCCATAAAAATAGCACCCATGAGAATGGCGAGACGGTATCCGAGGAATTTATCGGCGAGTTTGCCACCTAAAACTGGAGCTGCATATACCAGTGCGGTATAACTTCCGTAAATAATAGAGGCTTCTGCATCGCCTTTCATCAAAGACTTTACGAGGTATAATGTAAGAAGCACCCGCATTCCATAGTAACAAAAACGCTCCCACATTTCGGAAAAGAAAAGGACGAAAAGTCCATCGGGATGCCCTGTAGTTTGAATATCAACATCGGGACGACTTCCCAATTTGCTCTTTTTGTTTAGTGCCATATTCGTTTGTAATAATGTTTGTGAAAAAGATTCGCCGAAAGTATGAAAAAAATCTTTTTTCTCAACCCTTCATTTTTTCTTTTTTCCACGGCTTTACCCGTTTCGTCCTAAGGTCTTTTACACCTTACCTTTGCACTTTAAAAATCAGGACATATTTTATGAAGAAGGTGGCTTTTCATACCTTGGGGTGTAAATTAAACTTTTCCGAAACCTCCTCTATTGCGCGGGATTTGGAAGATGACGGGTATGAGCGGGTAACATTTGACCAAAAAGCGGATGTTTATGTAATCAATACTTGTTCGGTTACGGAGAATGCCGACAGGGAATGCAAACATTGGGTCAACCGGGCCATGCGGGTCAATCCGGATGGATTTGTGGTGGTGGTGGGTTGCTATGCTCAGCTCAAACCAGAAGAAATTGCTGCCTTTGACGGGGTGGACATGGTACTTGGTGCCACCGAGAAATTCAACATCGGACAGTATTTACACGATCTCACCAAAAAGGATTCCGGGGAGGTTCATTCTTGTGAAATAGAAGATGCTGACTTTTTTGTGGGCAGTTATTCTATTGGAGACCGTACACGTGCCTTTTTAAAAGTCCAGGACGGCTGCGATTATAAATGTACATACTGTACCATTCCATTGGCACGAGGGATTAGCAGGAGTGCGCCATTGAAAACTGTTTTGCAACAAGCACGCGAAATTGTCGATCGTGGAATAAAGGAAATTGTGCTTACCGGGGTTAATACCGGCGATTACGGAAAGGGTGAATTTGGCAATAAAAAGCACGAGCACACCTTTTTAGAGTTGATTCAGGCACTGGACGAGGTAGAAGGTTTGGACAGGGTTAGAATTTCTTCCATCGAACCCAACCTGCTCAGTGAAGAAATCATTGACTTTGTAGCCAACAGCAAACGTTTCGTTCCGCATTTTCACATTCCACTTCAATCGGGTTCCAATGAATTATTGGGAAAGATGAAGCGCAGGTATCGCCGAGAACTTTACGCTGATCGGGTAGAGCGTATTCTAAAGAAAATGCCAAATGCGGCCATTGGTGTTGATGTGATTGTCGGGTTTCCGGGTGAAACTGAAGCCCATTTTTTTGACACCTATAATTTTATAAACAGTTTACCAATAGCGTATTTACATGTTTTTACCTATAGTGAAAGACCCAATACGGAAGCCATAGAAATGGACGGGGTAGTGCCCATTCCGGAACGCAAAAAGAGAAATAAAATGCTTCGCGGATTGTCGGCAAAAAAACGTCGTGCATTTTATGATAGTCAATTGGGGCAACGTCGGAAAGTATTGTTTGAAGACGAAAACAAGGATGGTTATATTCTTGGATATTCAGATAATTACGTTAGGGTAAAAACCTTTTGGAATCCTAATTTGGCCAACACGACAAATAATTTAGTGTTAAGAAAACAAAATAACGACGGAACTGTTTCCGTAGCTGTAGAACGTGATGTACATTTGGGTCATGTTCGCAGTAATTCGTCAATACCAATTGAACCCCATATTTGAAAGTTCCTTTCTCGACGATTGGCACAAGCTTGTAAATGCCTATCGTAAACGTGAGGGTTTGGTATCCGCAAGCATTCATAAAGAAACACCAATTTCCTTTATTTCATACGAAAAATGGAAAAGTCGTGATCATTTTCTCAATATCATGGACGACCGTGAAGGGCAAATTCGCAGGGAAATTGAAACCTTGAGAAATAATTGCAATAATGTCTATCTATTGCACAGCATGGAGTTGGTGACAGAGGAAATAGTTATATAATATGATTCATCCGGATTTTGCCCGCGAGGTATTGCCGGTTGTTCGGTCTGTAGCCGAATACCAGCGATCTCAATTGTCTAAGGTTTCCAGAAACTCCATTGAATTAAAAAGCCTCAATAGCTTAGTGAGTTATGTGGATAAAAAGTCGGAAGAGCTATTGGTGGAAAGTCTGCAAAAAATTTTACCGGAAGCGGGATTTATCACGGAGGAGGAAACCGTTGTCAATACAAAAAAAGAATACAATTGGATTATCGATCCGCTGGATGGCACCACCAATTACCTGCACCAAATTCCGGTTTATGCCATCAGTGTGGCATTGGAGCATCGTGGAAAAATTATCTTTGGGGTAGTCCATGAAGTAGGTCGCGATGAGTGCTTTTCCGCCATTAGGGGAAACGGCGCTTTTCTCAACGGAAAGAAAATTTCGGTAAGTCATGCGGAAAAACTTTCCGATACGCTTATAGCCACTGGGTTTCCATATTATGATTTCGACCGGATGGCGGCTTTTTTGGATTTACTAAAGCTTTGTTTTCAGAAAACGCGTGGCGTTCGACGAATTGGGTCTGCCGCCACTGATTTGGCCTATACCGCAGCAGGTAGATTTGATGCTTTCTTTGAGTACGGATTAAGTTCATGGGACGTAGCAGCCGGGAGTTTAATCGTCGAGGAGGCGGGAGGCTTGGTTACGGATTTTTCCGGTGGATCGGATTTTCTTTTTGGTGGAGAAATTTTGGTTGTTCAGCCGAAAATTGCTAGTGAATTTACCCAAATGGTTCGCACTGCATTTTTATCTTAAAATTATACGGAGATGCTTATGTGTGCTTTGTGGTGCGGCAAGCGCTATAAATAAATCCATTGAACATTTCAATGGAGAGTCTGCTCTAAAAAGTCCCTTTCTGCCAAAAACTTCCTTGTCGATAGACTTTTGAATCCTCACTTGCTCCGGTTCAAAAACTCCCTAGATTTTGATTGAAATCATCCTTTTTAGAGTGGACTCAATGGATTCTTATTTGCTCTAAGTAAGTGATAGGATAATCTCCTGAGCCGGATTAAATCACGAAAAATATGGTGGGTGTCTATTGGGCGTGAGATCTTAAAAGCTGAATTAATTGGTCGGCGGGAATCACACCTGACTGTCGCCATTTGATTTCCCCACGTTGCATAATGAGCAGAGTGGGGACTCCCTGTACGTTATAGGCTTGGGCAGCTGCGGGATTTTTATCCACATCAATTTTAATGATGTGCGCTCCATTGCCAATTTTTTGTTTTACTTCGTCCAAAATGGGTGACATCATTTTACAAGGTCCGCACCAAGTCGCGAAAAAGTCAATCAAAACTGGTGTGTCGCCTTGTACGAGTTCTCTAAAACCTTTTTTGGGATTGGCCTCTGTCATATCAATTTTGGGTTTTTAGGGCGTTTACTTCAAGCCATCCTCCACCGTTGTACACATCTTTATGTCCGTTGCCATTCATGTATTGAGTGACTTGACCGCTGCGGTTGCCACTGGCACAGCACAATACAAGTGGATGGGGAAGGGCTTTAACTTCTTCCATGCGAGCGACAAATTCGTTCATGGGAATATTGATGGAGCCATCAACGTGACCGCCTTGAAACTCTGCCGGGGTGCGTACATCGATGATGGTCGCACCGTTTTTAATCATTTCCTGAATGTTCATTTGTTTTGGTTTTTGGAAACATATCAAAAATTAACCAACCAACTAAGCCGCCATAAAGTGAACTGTTAAGGGGGCTAGAGGTAATGGAGCAAGCACCGGAATTACACCCGATAAAGTGGTAATAAAGATAACCTGCAATCAGTCCCAAAACTACGCCTAAAATGGTTTGTCGGTGGGCTGTGATAAAATTCAACATGTCGATTTTATTTTGGTGCAAAGTTACTTTGATTTTTGCCTTTAACATGGTGATAATTGTTACGGAACTTATTTTAACCGGAGCACATCAGAGGGGTTGTGGCAAACAACGATTTTCTTTTTGTACATGGCGATAGGTGCCTTGAGGAGGTTGGGGTTTTTCTTCATGGCGGCAAACCACATCTCGGGTGTGTACTCGTGTCCGCGATGTTTGGATTGGTATTCGGGATCAGCTTTATTGATCAATTCTTTAGGAGAACATCCAAGCATTTCGACCATCACATCAAACAAGGTTGCTGAGATATTCATGGTTTCCAGATCTTGTTTGTTTATTTTAGAGCACAGGCTCATAGCATAGGGTACCACTCGTTTGTCGCGCGGGTCACTGGCGCGATACAAAAGGGTAATTTCATTGTGATTTAGATGCATGGTATGATATTTAGAAAGGTTAATTTTTGAGTCTGCTCTAAAAAAGTCCCTTTCTGCCAAAATCTTTCTTGTCGATAGACTTTTGAATCCTCACTTGCTCCGGTTCAAAAATCCCCTCGATTTTGATTGAAATCACCCTTTTTAAAGTGGACTCATTTTTTTAGCTTAAATCCCATTACTTACAATTGCTAAAATTAGAAAAAAAAATTGAATCATCAAAAATTGATGTGATTTTTTTCGGGAATGGTTTTGGGTGGGGTTTAGATTGTGGAAGTTATTTGGGGGATTAGGATTAAGAGGGGCTAATACCTCATGTTAGAATATGGCGTCCTTTCAGGGTTGGGATTTCCGCGAAGGGTTGCCCCAAAATCAATTTTTTAAAGATTTTACTTCAATTCTTCAGGATTAATATCATAGCTTTGCGTATCTTGCGCCCACTTAGAAATCCTTCACATGTCTGAGAACATACTCCACTTACTTACCCAGTCCAAAGCCCGTGGAAGGGCCTTGTTCTCCGTTCTCATAGATCCGGATCATCCTATAGATCAGTCGTTTTACGATAGAATTATGGATGCGGAGAAAATGGGTGTCGATTTATTTTTTGTCGGCGGAAGTCTTTTGGCCAACGATTATCTCGACGAAACCATTAAGGCAGTTCGTGATTTTTCCAATATTCCGGTGATTCTATTTCCCGGTTCATCATTACAGGTATCCCACAGGGCGGATGCTATCCTTTTCCTTTCATTAATTTCTGGCAGAAATCCAGATTTTCTCATTGGTCATCACGTCATGGCAGCGCCTTATGTGAAAAAAGCCAATTTAGAGGTGTTGCCCACCGGGTATTTACTGGTGGACGGGGGAAAAGCTACTACCGCACATTATATTTCTCAAACAGCACCCATTCCACACAACAAGCCTTCAATTGCAGCCAATACCGCGCTTGCAGGTGAAATGCTGGGGTTAAAATTGATGTATCTCGATGCCGGAAGTGGTGCCGAAAAACCGGTTTCTCCAGAAATGATTCGAGCCGTATCCGAAGTGGTCAATACCCCGGTGATTGTCGGTGGAGGCATTTGCGATGCCGATCAGGTTCGGGATTCCGTTGATGCCGGTGCCAATGTTGTTGTTGTAGGAAATATTCTGGAAAAGCACCCACAAAAACTAAAAGAACTCATTGAAGCTGCAAAATCATTTCGATGAGTGGTTTTCGGCTTTGGGAAATTTTGGCGGTTATTTTAAGTCTGACCTATACCATACTAATCGGTCAGGGTTTGGTATGGTGCTGGCCGTTTGCCATAGGTAGCGGTATTATTTACACCGTTCTGTGTTTTCAAAGGAGGATTTATGCAGAAACCTTTCTCCACTTCTTTTACATCGTTATGGGCGTGTATGGCTGGGTCAACTGGGCTGCAACTACCGAAAATGGATTTGGACAAACCTTACCTTTCATTTACCACCTTATTGCTGTTCCCGTGCTTTTCGGGTTGACCTATCTATCCGGATTTTTATTAAAAAAACACACCGATGCCAAGGCGGGTTATGTCGATTCCTTCACGACTATTTTTAGTGTTTGGGGCACCTACCTAATGGTAAATCTGTACATTGAAAACTGGGGATTCTTTTTCGTCATAAATTTGGTTGCCGTGTATTTGTACTTTTACCGAAAAATGTATCCCACGGCATTATTGATGCTGGTTTATGCAGTTTTATCGGTAATTGGATTTTTAGAATGGCAAAAATTATAAAAACCTATTGCGTAACTGGTCCGGAAAGCACAGGTAAAAGCGCTTTATCACAAGCTTTGTCGCGTGAGTTTAATTTTCCTTGGTCGCAGGAGTACGCCCGCGAATACTTACAATACGACCCTAAATACACCTATGATGATTTGTATTTAATTGCACAGGGACAATTACAAAAACAATTGGAGGTGAAAAATGCAGCGGATACTTCCGTGATTTGGGACACCGACTTGCTAACCTTAGTAATATGGTCAAAATACGTTTACGGGAAAGTGAATATGGAGGTTTATCGTATGTGGAAGCAAAATCTCCCCGATGTATATTTGCTTTGCAATGTTGATTTGCCGTGGGAATTTGACGAATTGCGAGAGCATCCGCACCATCGTCATAAGTTGTTTAATTTCTATTTGAAATGGTTAAAAAAATCCGGGATTCCATTTTATGTGGTGGAAGGTGTAGGAAGCCGACGGATTGAAAACGCAGTTGAGTTGATCCAGATGAAGCAAGGTATAAAGGGGTAAATTAGACCAATTCGATTTTATTTTACCTCAATCCTGTCTCGATTTACGTAAGGGGCGGAGGGAGGATTTTACCGCAAAGGCACAAAAAGAAAAATGTGTATTGTTGGCGAAGCTAAAGGTCTGTAAAACTGGCAAACAAAAATTTCGGCATAATTTTTTTTATCTCTACCTCCAGAAATAAAAAATCGCCCGAAATCTTTTGATTCCGGACGATTATTTTAAAAATTGAGTCTGCTCTAAAAAGTCCCTTTCTGCCAAAATCTTCCTTGTCGATAGACTTTTGAATTTTCACTTGCTCCGGTTCAAAAATCCCCTCGATTTTGATTGAAATCATCCTTTTTAGAGTGGACTCAAGATTCAAAGAAACTCGCCTTTGGCGTTTTCTAGCAAAAACTTCGCTGTTTAATAATAACGCTTGCGTCTTACCTGAGCGATATATTTAGATAAGCGAATGACCTGACGACTGTATCCGTATTCGTTATCGTACCATACATAAAGCACTACGCTTTTTTTGTCTGGTGAAACCAAGGTGGCTTTGCTGTCGAAAACGGAAGGACAAGGATTGCCAATAATGTCGCTAGAGACCAATTCATTGGAAATTGAATAGTTGATTTGCTCAACAAGGTCTCCGGCAAGTGCGGCTTCTTTCATCACTTGATTTACTTCTTCAATGCTGGTTTCTTTACCTACCTGAAGGTTTAGAATGGCCAGAGAACCGTTGGGTACGGGAACTCGAATGGCGTTGGATGTAAGTTTGTCGGTAACTTCGGGAAGGGCCTTGGCGGCGGCTTTTCCGGCTCCGGTTTCTGTGATGACCATGTTTAATGCAGCGGAACGACCACGACGGTATTTCTTGTGCATATTGTCCACCAAATTTTGGTCGTTGGTATATGCGTGAACCGTTTCGATGTGACCTTTTTCCAAACCGAGTTTATCGCAAACGACTTTAAGAATGGGTACAATTGCGTTGGTGGTACAAGAAGCTGCTGAAAAAATATCCTCAATATTAGGATCGAAGGCTTTTTGGTTTACACCATGCACGATGTTGGGTATTTCCTTACCGGGTGCAGTGAGCAATACTTTGTGTACACCTTTTGCTTTGAGGTGACGACTCAGAGCCGCACGATCGGTAAATACACCGGTGTTGTCGAGAATTAACGCGTTATCGATACCAAATTTGGTGTAGTCAACATCTTCGGGATTGTTTGCGCCAATCATATAGATGGGACGACCATTAATAACGATGGCGTTTTGGGCGACATCCGCCTCTACGCTTCCGGGAAATGCGCCGTGAACGGAATCCACACGAAGGAGTGATGCACGTTTTTCAAGCGTTTCGGGATTGTTGTCGCGGGTAACGATGGCACGCAATCTAAGTTGCTCACCGCGGCCTTCTTGGATGATGAGTTCGCGGGCCAAAAGACGACCAATGCGTCCAAATCCGTAAAGAACAACGTCTTTAGGCGTAGAGTTTTCTCTTTTGTCTTCACCGATAAAATCAGATAGTTTGTTAGTTAGGAATTCAATTTCACTTTCGAAATTATCTTTTTCATTCCCCCATTCGTAAACAATTCTACCGATGTCCATACGTGCAGGACAAAGATCCATTTCGCTGAGTAAGATGGCAAATCGAGAGGTGTCTTCGATAGCGATGGGTTTCTCTACGACCTTTTCGGCGTAATCGTGGTGACTTAAAACCTCACTGGTTTTGGTGTCGAAAAGTTTTTTGCGAAACAAAACCAATTCGATGCCCTTTTCGTACCATAAAGTTTGCGTGGCTCTAATTAATTCGGTCGCATTTTTTTCGGCCTGAATTTGTTTGTCCAGATGCGATTGATAGTTGGATGCAGCTGTCATGAAATAAGTGATTAAGTGGAAAAAATTGGGTTTTCAATTAACGGCGCGAAAGTAAAGCAAAAGGATTGAATATTGTAAAAAAAGCATCAATACCCTTAATGGCAAAATTATTTGTTCGTATTATTGTACCATAAATTAAACAACTTGGCTTCTTACTATCAGGTTTTAGGTTTACCGGACTCGGCAACCGTACTCGAGGTCAAACGCGCTTACCGCTCTCTGGCTAGAAAATACCATCCTGACGTCAATCCCGACACGGATGCAAATGAAAAGTTTCAGCGCATTGAGGAGGCATACAGAATGATTATGTCCGGCAAGGGGCGAGCGACCCGATGGAATGCTTATGCCGAAGCTAAAAAAAGACAGGAGGAAAAAAAGAGGGCGGCTCAGCAAGAGAGAATACGCAGGGCTAGGGCTTTTGCGCAAAAACTCAAGGAACAACGCGAACAAAGTTATCTCGAAACCCTGAGAAGGGGCACTACGTGGTTGTTGACTTCTATCGTTATTTTGTTTACGTTTTACACCTTCGATAAATTTTATCAGTTGTTTAAAGTCAATGAAAACCCGTCGTACGCCTGGGGGGTAATCACCAACGCTAAAACGAGAAACGCAACTTTTGAGTTTTATGTAAATGGTGTTAAAATGGAAAACACCATTTACCTGAGAAAATCATTTACAGAGGTGGTGACCCCAAACGGTATGCCCCTGGAAGAAGGCCATGAGTTTCGGGTTAAGTACAATGCGGATTTCCCCGATTACAGTACACTCGATTTTACCCAATACACACCGGAGGTGGCACAACGATATATGGAAATGGTTTTTGCAAAAATGCGCCAGGCACCAAAGTTTAAGGATTTTAGTGAAGAAGCCCTCGTGTGTTTTATTGTCGAAATTTACCGGGAAATGGGCTCTGTGGGTTTGGCTAAGTTGTATTTTTTTAATGAACCATTGGTGGAAAACTGGCGATATAATGGTTTAAAGTTTGCCATGTTTAAAAAATCGGAACTTTATAAAAGATCAAAGCAAAGTTGTTTGGATAAATCGGTTGAGTAACCCCATCTTTGTCGCTCAAAACTACGATTATGTCAAAGGTCTCCATTGCTAAAGGTATGCGCGATTTTTCCGCGTTGGAAGTATCCCGTCGCCAATACATTATCGGGCAAATCAAACAGGTATTTGAAAATTATGCTTTTCAACCGCTGGAAACACCCAGCATGGAAAACCTTTCTACCCTGACGGGAAAATACGGCGATGAAGGTGATAAACTTATTTTCCGGGTTTTAAAATCCGGGGACTTTCTAAAATCCGTGCCGGATAATCTACCCAGAGACGCTCATAAATGGTCCCCTATGGTTTCTGATAAAGCACTTCGCTACGACCTTACAGTGCCTTTCGCCCGATATATCGCCACCAATCGGAACGATATAAAATTGCCATTTAAACGATACCAAATCCAACCTGTTTGGCGAGCCGATCGTCCACAAAAAGGGAGGTTTCGAGAGTTTTATCAGTGCGATGCCGATGTGGTGGGAAGCGATTCACTTTTTCAGGAAGTTGAACTTATGCTTATTTACGCAACGGTTTTCGAAAAGCTGGGATTAAAAGTCAATATCCGCATTAGTAGTCGGAGTGTGCTGAACGGTTTGGCAGCTTATGCCGGTGTCGCCGATAAGTTCTCGACCTTTTGCACCATTCTCGACAAGGTAGATAAAATAGGTGAAGCGGCAGTGATGCAGCAATGGATAGAAATGGGCGTAACTCCGGAAGCTGCGGATCAAATTAGAATAGCCATTGGTACCCGTGGCGAAAATGCTTTTGGGGCTATGGAAAAGTTTAGGGAGATGGATAAGGCCCTTGCGGATTTGCGATTTATCATCCAACAATTTGAAAACAATTTTTCCGGGAAAGCGTCTCTTATTTTCGATCCCTCGCTAGCCAGGGGATTGGATTATTATACCGGGGCCATTTTTGAGGTTGAATGTCCAGATGTCGCCATTGGTTCCATTGGTGGAGGAGGCCGCTACGCTGATCTCACCGGAATTTTTGGTGTAAAAGACGTTCCCGGGGTGGGGATTTCCTTTGGATTGGATCGTATTTATTTGGCCCTGGAGGAGCGCAATCTTTTTCCTGTAGATGTAAACGATGGGCCACAGATTCTCGGTGTTAATTTTGGCGAAAAGGCAGATGTTAAAACCTTTGGATTAATTACCCAATTGCGTGAAAAGGGAATTCGGTCTGAATTTTATCCCCAAAAAGCCAAGCTCAAAAAACAACTCGATTATGCCAACCAACTCGATATTTCCTATGTACTGATGATGGGTGAAGAGGAGATGGCCAATAACTCCATCGTTCTAAAAAACATGCGTACCGGAGAACAAAAGGTTTTGCCGCAAGATGTGGCGGAGGTAATGAATGCCATTTAATTTATGGTTTGTAGGCATTTGCAATTTAATTAAAAAAAGTGAAGGTAAATGGGAATTAAAACGAGTTTTAAGTTCAATTACAAGGCGGGTAATATTGAGTCCGGCCCAATAATGGTCATGCTGCACGGATACGGAAGTCATGAAAATGATTTATTTGGATTTGCACCTGAACTTCCAGATCATTTTACCATATACAGTTTACGCGCACCCATTCCTATGGGTTTTGGTGGTCACTGTTGGTATCAAATTGATTTTGAAGCTACCGAGTCCGAAAACCGCAGCGACGACAAACAAGCGAAGGCTTCAAGGGATTTGATCATTGAATTTTTGGAAGAAGTAAAAAACCACCACGGCGGTGAACGGAAAGTTTTTCTAATGGGATTCAGTCAGGGATGTATTTTGAGTTATGCCGTGGCCTTTAGTCGTCCTGATTTAGTCGATAAGGTGTTGGCTTTGAGCGGTTACATTCACACGCCCATTTTACCAGAAAAAACGAAATACGAAGCCCTCAAGCACATAGAGTTTTATGTCGCTCACGGCGCATTAGACCCGGTGTTGCCAGTAGAGTGGGCACGTAAAAGTGTCGCCTTTTTAGAGGCAAATAAAATAAACCATCAATATCGCGAGTATCCGATTGGGCATGGAATTGATGCGGCTGGTTTTCATGATCTTAAAAAATTTCTTGAGTGAATCGGTATTTGATTTAGACAGAAGGTTTTGTTTGAAAAATATTGTAAAAAGCATTTTTTTCGCTTCGTTTACGTTTATAGAAATTGAATCGTATTTAATTGTTGAGTCTGATCTAAATAGTCCCTTTCTGCCAAAATCTTCCTTGTCGGTAATTAACACTCAGTGAATAATATTGCGCTTTCTTGTAAAGTCTTTAAAAGTAAAAATTGAATTTTCCTTTGCACATTTTTAGACAAACGCCCAGTATTTTTGGACTTTCAAACCAAACATCAATGATTGTAATATGAAGAATCGTTTAGCGCTTGTGTTTTTTGTGGTCGGTTGTTCGCTCGCTGCACAAAATCAACAATATGTGGAAAAAAGCCCCGACGGTAGTGTGACTGTACTCGGACAGTTAGTTGACGGACAACGCGATGGTTTGTTCCTGGAAATTAACGAAAGGGGACAGGTTATTAAACAATTGACATATAAAAATGGGAAATTAAACGGTGTTAGCTTGCTTTATGAACCCAATGGCCGACTAAAGGAACGTATCACTTATAAAGATGATGTGCAGCATGGCAGCTACGAAAGGTTTGCGCCCAACGGCAAAGTTGTAGAGGAAGGGGAATATGTGGACGGAAAACGCCATGGCCGATATGTCTGGTATTTTGACTCCGGAAAATTGGCCACCGAATACTTCTATGTGCACGGGCAAATTGAAGGTACCATAACTTCCTATGATAAAGATGGAAATATCCGCACTATAATGAATTTTTCCGATTCAAAACTTCACGGTGATTATCAGGAATTTTATACCGATGGAAATGTAAAACTTCAGGGAAAATATAAAAAAGGAGAAAAAACTGGTACATGGAAGAACTTTGATCGGGAAGGAAAGGTTACTTCCAAAGAAAAATATTAAAATGCCATCCAAACCACCACGTCATGCCGTCATTGTAGGTGCAGGTATAGCAGGACTTGCTACTGCCATTAGATTGAAGACTAAAGGCTATGCGGTGGAGGTTTTTGAAAGCGCCCATCAACCGGGTGGAAAAATGGGAATCATGGAAATGAACGGATTCCGATTCGATACAGGCCCTTCGTTATTTACCCTGCCCAAGCTGGTAGATGAGGTGATTGCCGATGCCGGTTTAATTCCGGGAAATTATTTGAAATACACCAAACATCCCACCGCTTGTCGGTATTTCTGGGAAGATGGTACTCGATTATTTGCCGAGGGTACGCCAAATGAATTTGCCAAAAAGGCATCGGAAGTTTTAGGCGATGCTCCGGAAAACATTCAAAAATACTTTGTGGAAGCGGGGAAAATGTACGACCTCACCAAAGGGGTTTTTCTTCAACGCTCCTTACATCGGTGGCAAACCTATTTCACTCGTGTTGTTTGGCGGGCAATTCCCAAACTACCTACCCTCGGACTATTTTCTACCCTGCACGAAAGAAACGCCAAAAGGTTTTCCGGAAGTCCCAAGCTGATTCAACTCTTCGACCGCTTTGCAACTTACAATGGTTCGAGTCCCTATCTTACCCCGGGAATTATGCAGATGATTTGCCATTTGGAACACAATATTGGGACATATTATCCCGAAGGGGGGATGCACAGTATTGCAAGAGCACTCCATCGGGCAGGTGAGGATTTGGGCGTGAAATATCATTTTGGTTTGCCCGTGAAAACCATTGCTGTGAAAAACGGTTGCGCATCCGGTGTGGTGGTGGGGGAGAAGTTTCATGCAGCAGATGTGGTGGTCAGCAATGTAGATGTGCGCAGTACCTACAAACATCTTTTGCCCCAACTTAAAATGCCGAAAAATGTACAGCGGCAAAAACCCAGCAGCTCGGCCATTATTTTTTACTGGGGCATCAGGGGACAGTTTTCGGAGCTCGACCTGCACAATATCTTTTTCACGGAAAATTACGAAGCAGAATTTACGTCTATTTTTACCGTAAAAGACCTTTATGAAGATCCGACTGTTTATTTGAATATCACCTCGAAATTGAGTCCTCAGGATGCACCCAACGGATGTGAAAATTGGTTTGTGATGGTAAACGCCCCGGCAGATGAAGGCCAGGATTGGGAGACTCTCGTGGCGCTGACCAGAAAACGGGTACTCGAAAAACTCGGCAGGATGCTCGGCAAGGATATTTCGGCCATGATTACAGTGGAAGATGTTTTGACCCCGCCGAAAATTGAACGGCAGACGGCATCTCAGGGTGGCGCTTTGTATGGCAGTTCATCGAATGAGCGCATGGCCGCGTTTTTACGACATGCTAATTTCAGCCGAAAAATCCCCGGACTTTTTTTCTGTGGGGGCAGTGTGCATCCAGGTGGTGGAATACCCTTGTGCCTTCTGTCTGCCAAAATAACTTCCGAATTGATTTCCATTTGATATGAAAAATTTAACCCGTCAACAACTGAAGTTGGGCATTTTAATCATCCTGCATTTGGTGGGCTTGATCGGCTTGTCCATTGAGATGTTTCGTTCCCTCTTTGTCGGTTTGAGTTCGGTAAATTTACTTTTGACAGCCGCAATGATTTTTGACGAATTACAAAATCCGGATGAAAGTGATCGCTTGCGGGTGGGGGAGACCAAAGACGAAAACTGGTTGCGACCATTTGTTGCGCTGTCGGGATTATTCGTCGCCGGAATGGGGATTGAAATTTTGGGTGTACAAACGGGGTTTCCCTTTGGAGAATATCAATACGGTACCGTTTTGGGCCCGCGAATTGCCGGTGTTTCGGTTATCATTGGTTTGAATTGGTTTTACTTGGTGGTTTGTGCGGTAGCCGTTACGAGGTATTTGACCAAAAATAAATGGTTGACTCTATTGATTGCTCCTGCTATTTTGACGGGACTGGATTTCCTCATCGAACCGGTGGCCATTTCCATGGAATATTGGGCGTGGGTTGAGACCACGGTACCTTTATCAAACTATTTTGCTTGGTTTATTGTTTCTATTCCAATGGTATTATTTTACCTCAAAATGGCGCCGGTAATTCCAGTAAAGTTTCCTGCACAAGTTTTGGCTTTGCAGACTGTATTTTTTGTAGTTTTGAACTTTCTAATTTAAATCGATATGTGGTTCTGGTATATTGCCATAGTTTTGGTCACTTTTGTGGGGATGGAGTTCGTCGCCTGGGCAACGCACCGCTACGTTATGCACGGATTTCTTTGGGTGCTTCACGAGGATCATCATGTGAAAGACCCGGAATCTAAATTGGAAAAAAACGACTCATTTTTTCTGATATTTGCCATTCCATCATGGCTTTGCATTATGTTGGGTTTGATGTTTGCCAATTATTATGTCGTCAGCATTGGCGCTGGAATTGCAGTTTACGGGTTGGCGTACTTTGTTGTTCATGAGGTGTTTATTCACCAGCGCATCCGATGGTTGCCCAAAGTAGATTCGCTCTATTGGCGGGCTGTTCGTCGTGCGCACAAAATGCACCATCGTCACCTTTCCAAAGAAGATGGCGAGAGTTTCGGAATGTTATTTATTCATCCAAAGTATATCAAACAAGAGTTGGAGGCAGAAAAGCGCGGTCAGACAACTTCTGTTAAAGTTAAAGCTCATGCTCGAAACTGAGTTCCTCTACCTCGCCATAAATATTTTTACGATTTCAGTTCCCCTTATTCGCGGATTTGAGCCCCGCATCCAATTTGCTAGGAGCTTTGTTCATCTCCTGCCCGCCATCGCCATTGTAGGTGGGGTTTTCATTGTTTGGGATGCTTGGTTTACATATATGGGCGTTTGGGGTTTTACACAGGAATACCTCACTGGACTAAATTTAATCAACCTTCCCATTGAAGAGTGGTTGTTTTTTATCACAGTACCCACTGCCTGTGTTTTTATTTATCGGGTATTAAATTATTTTTGGCCAAAGCCTTTCATATCTGAAAAGGTAGCCTGGCAAATCAATATGTACTTGGCTTTTTTCGCGGTGGCCATGGCGGTTATGAATACTGAAAAATGGTACACCGGAATTAATTTTGGTTTATTGGCCATTTACCTGTTTTATTTGCAGTACCTAAGAAAACCCACTTGGCTGCCCCATTTTTACCGGGCGTATTTGGTTGCCCTTGTGCCTTTTTTTATCGTCAATGGAATTCTGACTGGCACTGGATTGGAAACCCAGGTTGTTTGGTACAACGATGATCACAATTTGGGCATCCGAATGGTTACCATTCCTTTTGAAGATACTTTTTACGGTATGCTATTGGTTATG
Source organism: Cryomorphaceae bacterium (assembly GCA_020832345.1). GTDB lineage: Bacteria > Bacteroidota > Bacteroidia > Flavobacteriales > Schleiferiaceae > CSBr16-58. The sequence goes on from JAFIEY010000006.1 coordinate 34,217, forward strand.
GGAGTTGTTGATCTTTACGAGCGTTTTTCAAACAACGCGTATCACAGTGTTAAAAATTGATTATGCGAAAAAATATTTATATCGTCGGGTTTGTGCTTTTTGGATGGGTGTTTTCCTTCGCCCAAAACAGTCCTTATACGTCTTCTTCCATTCGACACCAAATGCAACTTTTTGGCAAGGCCGGAAAGGTGCTTTATCTCGCCGCCCATCCGGATGACGAAAACACCAGGGTAATTACATGGCTGGCCAATGCCGCCGGTGTGGAAACGGCCTATTTATCTCTAACGCGCGGCGATGGCGGACAAAATCTTATCGGATCGCAGCTAGGCGACGCCCTTGGGGTAATTCGTACCCAAGAGCTTCTCGAAGCCCGACGGATTGATGGAGGTAGCCAGTTTTTTGCACGCGCCGTGGATTTCGGTTATAGTAAATCCGCAGAGGAATCTTTGGAAAAGTGGGGGCATGAGGAGATTTTAGCCGATGTGGTTTTGGTCATAAGAAAATTCAAACCCGATGTTATCATCAACCGATTCCCCCCCGATCGACGTGCTGGACACGGACATCATGAGGCCTCAGCCATCCTGGCCGAAGAGGCTTTTGAAGCCGCAGCGGATCCAAATTTCCACCCGGAAAGTGCTAAAAAATATGGCGTTTGGCAGGTCAAAAATATATTCTGGAATACCAGTACCTGGTGGGTCACCGATTTGGATACTTCAAGGGTAGGTAAAGGAAGTTTACTCCATTTGGATGTTGGAGGATATCAACCTTTGCTGGGAAAAAATTTGGGTGAACTTGCTTCGGAATCTCGATCTATGCACAAAAGTCAGGGTTTTGGTATTGCACGCCTCAGGGGAAAAATACCCGAATACTTAGAGCTGGTGAAGGGCGATTCATGCTATCACTCAATTTTTGATCATGTGGATACCACTTTAAACCGTATTGGTGCGAGTAACCTCAGTGCCACCATGCGTAAAATCATCCGCGATTTCGACGATCATGCGCCTTGGAAATCCGTGACCGCTCTCGTGGCACTTTATCCCGAGGTGGAAAACATCAGTGATAAAAAATGGCAAGAGCTAAAAAGAAAACAACTAGACAACATCGTTTTAAATTGTTTGGGTTTTCATGCAGAAATGTTGGCGGAAAAAGATGTTTATCGAAATGGAGATTGGGCAGAATTTTCCTGGGAAATCGTCAATCGAAGTCCAGTCGCAGTATCGGTGGATATCAACGGAAAACAAAAGGATTTACCGGAAAATCATTTGACGAAAATTAAAGATTCCCTCGAAATATCGGGTGGACTTTCCCATCCTTTTTATTTAAAAAACCCGTATATCAACAATATGTTTGATATTGCCAATTTGGAGGAAATACCCTATCCTGAATTACCCCCAGCCAATCAAAAAACCCTTTCGATTTTTGTTGCGGGTTTCAATATAGATTTTCAGGTGCCACTCATGTTTAAATGGACAGATCGCGTAAAGGGCGAACGACTGCGAAATGTGGAGGTGGTTCCCCCAGTGTATGTACACTTTTCTGAAACCAACATTGTATTACCCGACGGTAATCCACATTTTTTTACGGTAGAAATTGAAGCCGCTACCGATGATGTTTTACAAAACGCTGAACTTAGGTTTAATGCCCCCGAAGGTTTTACTATCACTCCAGAGTCCATCAAATTTTCCTTGTTTGAAAAGGGAGGAAGGAGAATTCAACAGGTTAAGGTGCAATCTATGGAAAAGCGAGCCGGAGGAGAGATTAGCGCATCACTTCTGTTGGATGGTAAGTTGCAAACAGCTTATGGGAAAATCGACATCGACTTTGATCACATTCGTCCCTTGCGGATGTTTCCACGGGTAAATATTTCTGCCGTTTCCTTGCCGCTTCAGCGAAAAGTCAAACGCATAGGGTACATTCTCGGTGCTGGGGATGCAGTGCCGGAGGCTTTACAAAAAATCGGTTATGAAGTGGAAATCATTGATAAAGAGCGTTTATCTAGCGGTAATTTGTCTGATTTTGACGCCATTGTTGCGGGTATTCGGGCTTACAATACCAATCCCTGGCTCAAAAGTTACCAATCGACTTTGGATGCGTATGTGCGTCGGGGCGGTCGATATATCATTCAGTACAATACTACAGGTTGGCGAAGTGCACCGGAGAAACTCACCGGCTGGGATCTGGCCATTGGCCGTTCGCGCGTTACGGTAGAGGAAAGTCCGGTTAAAATAATTGACCCTTCGGCGAGGGTTTGGAACAAGCCCAATAAAATAACCACCGATGATTTTGCCAACTGGGTTCAGGAACGCGGTTTGTATTTCGCTGAAAATTGGTCAGAGGAGTTTATGCCCCTGCTCGAAATGCAAGATCCCAACGAGGATCCGGTAAACGGCGCACTTGTGGTGGGGAGATTTGGGAAGGGGTATGTCATTTATACGGGAATTAGCTTTTTCCGACAACTCCCCGCCGGAGTTCCAGGAGCATATAGGTTGTTTGTCAATATCCTGGAATATGCAGACTAATTTTAAATCCTGGCGAAAAATATACCTGGGGGTTTTACTCTTTCTGCTGTTGGAGATGATCTTCTTTACTTTCATCAGTTTTTATTTTTAGCCCATGGAGAATATCGACTGGATTGTATTGGGCATAACCCTGGCTTTTATCGTTTTTTACGGCGCCTATCGGAGTTTGCGTGAAAAATCAGCCGAGGGATTCCTCCGAGGAAAAAATCAACATTGGTTTACCATGGGGGTTTCTGTTATGGCCACCCAAGCGAGTGCCATTACTTTTCTCAGTGCGCCGGGATTGGGATACGAATCGGGCTTGGGTTTTGTGCAGTTTTACTTTGGACTGCCCTTGGCCATCGTGGTGGTTTGCGCATTTTTCGTTCCGCTTTATTATAAAATGAATGTATATACCGCATATGAGTTTCTCGAAAAGCGATTTGATTTGCGCATGCGGTTGTTTACGGCAGCACTTTTTTTAATCCAAAGGGGACTGGCCGCCGGTATCACCATTTTTGCGCCTGCCATTATATTGAGTACCATTCTGGGTTGGAATTTGCTTTTCACCAATTTATTGGTCGGAACCCTTGTTATCATTTACACGGTTTCCGGTGGAACAAAAGCTGTTAGCATGACCCAAAAGTGGCAGATGGGCGTTATTATGCTGGGATTGGCATTTGCGTTTATCCTTTTGCTGCAAGATATTCGGCCCCATTTGAGTTTTTCCGAAACCTTGCATTTTGCTGGTGATTTAGGCAGAATGAAAGCCATGAATTTTGACCTCGATTTCTCCACGCGATACACGGTTTGGAGCGGACTAACCGGAGGATTTTTTCTGGCACTTTCGTATTTTGGTACCGACCAGAGTCAGGTGCAGCGTTATCTGGGCGGAAAGAGTTTATCGCAAAGTCGGGCAGGACTGCTTTTTAATGCGGTTCTGAAAATCCCCATGCAGTTTTTTATTCTCTTTATCGGAGTTTTGGTCTTTGTCTTTTTTACCATCGAACGGCCACCTTTGCACTTTAATCAGACCGCCGTTAATCTCTTGCCGGAAAATCAAGCCAAAGCGGTAGCAAAATTGGAAGCACAGTTTACGGAGGTACACAATCAAATGCAAATTGCACGTGAATCTTGGAGAGATGAAAATCTTCGCGATGAACAACGCACAGAAATTAGGAGACTGGTGGAGGTGGAAAAAGGCATGCGGGAGGAGGTTAAAGAAATTATTGCGAGCAGTCAACAGGTGGAGGCCAAAGACACCAACTACGTGTTTCTTTATTTTGTACTAAAGCACTTGCCCAAAGGCATAGTCGGTCTGATCATCGCCATGATACTCAGTGCGGCCATGAGCAGTACCGCCAGTGAACTCAACGCCCTGACCACCACAACCGTGATGGATTTTTATAAACGACTTGGTGGGAAGGGATTTGATAAACTTTCCGTTTCCCGTTTGTTTACATTATTCTGGGGAATTATGGCCATCATTTTTGCCATGTTGGCCAACCTGTTCGACAACCTAATCGAAATGGTCAACTTGCTGGGGAGTTTGTTTTACGGAACCATTCTCGGTGTTTTTGTGGTGGCCTTTTTTATAAAAAAGACAAAGGCTAAGGATGTTTTTCCCGCTGCAGTGGCTTCGCAAATTGTGGTGTTGGGACTTTACGGTATGCAAAAATTACAATGGGTTGATATCGGATATTTATGGTATAATTTAATCGCATGTGTTTTGGTGGTTTTGATTTCCTCCGGATTATCAACGCAAGAAGTGAAGCGGTATGAGGCTTAGTTTTTGTGGTGATTTTTTTGGCTTACCACTTAAATTAAACAAAATGAATCATTGTCTAATAATATCTTCGCTTCTTACATTTCTTTCATGTTCTTTGTTTTCACAAACACCCAAAAACTTTTTAGACAGCATTACATTCTACAATGAGATCGAAAGCTATCAGGAGGCTTTTTCGGTGGTGGAAAAACATTTAAATAATCCCAGCACGGACACCTCCTTTATTTTTTATTATCAGGCGGGCATTTCAGCAGATGGAATGCAATCATACGATCAGGCATTGTCTTATTTTCAGCGTGCGGTTGCGATTCAACCAACCAATGATTTGGCTTTAAAAAAACAAGCAATTGCCACGGTGAAAAACGGCGATATTCCGGAAGCCATTTTGCGATTTGAAGAAATTTTGGAAAACAATCCCCTTGCAGCATCAGAACGACAATGGCTGGCCAGATTGTTTGCCGAACAAGAGATGTACGACAGTGCATTAGTCGTTTTAAACGCTCGACCTGCCATTCAGGAAAATCACTTTAAAATTTTACATGCAGAAGCTAGATTGTACAGTAAAATGCGACAGCCATATTTTGCCGTTCCGCGTTATAAAATTTTGTTGGAAAGACGTCCCAAAGACAATGACCTACACCTTGAGTATATCCGAATGTTGTTTAGGGCGCACAATTTAATGGAGATAAAGGAAAATGCCGATGAGATTTTCCGACGTCACCCAACCCATGAAGTCAGCTTTATGATTGGTACAGCCTATCTGACATACAATAAACCCGAAGCGGCTTTGAAGTGGTTTGTGCAGGCAACGGAATTGAGTTTCCCGGCCAGCCTCGATGATTACTACAGTTATGCCGCTTTAAGTGCGGAGCGTCTCGATCGCAAAAAGCTGGCGCTTTCTTTTTATCAAAAGGCACGAGAATACAACCCGAATAATGGCTATTACGCCTATTTTTCCGGGGTGATTTACGATGAACTCGGCGATAGGGATCGTGCCGAAAAGATGTTTGCCGCCTTTTTGGGCAGCGAAGCCGTACACGAAAACCGCGCTTATGCTGATTTTGCCGAAGAGCGCATCAGGATGTATCGTCAGGTAGATTTTATGAAAGGGCAGAAAAAGTAGATCGTTTAAATCAATTTTGAGTGGGCTCAATTTTTTTTAAAAAAAAGGAGCAGAACCGAAATCCTGCCCCCAAAATCTATCTGACGTACTGGTAATGCCAACTCTTTTTAATTGGCTTTTCCCAGTTTTCCATTAAATCTTTTTTGTTGCTCACCATGTTGTCAAACACGCGGGTTTTATTGATGCTCAATTCACCTTCCTTTACCAACTTTTTAAATTCGGTAAGCGTGCAACCTTGTACGAGGTTTCCGTTGCGGAAGGCAACCTGAAATCTGTCGAAAAAGGTAATGCCCAAATCCAGTTCGAGTTGCTGAACAATTTTCGTGGATTTATCAATACTGCAACCTGTGAGTTTACAATACCGCTCATCTACACCAATAATGAGAAATCGGTCGTGCATGATGGAGAACGATGCCTTTAAGGGTTGCTCGTGGGCTGACCATTCATCGATGAACCGTAGCAATTTATCACTAATTTGATCCAGTTGCTTCTCAGTCAACTGTTGATTGCTCTGGTATATCCAGATGCGGCTTTCGTCAGGTAGTTCGTCAAATGGGATATACATATTGTATTTTATTTATCGATTGGTTGTTCAAACGTACAAAGAACTTTTGAATAGTCGTTGCCAAATCGGAAAAAATTTCTCAACAAGGAAAAATTTGCGGTTTTCAAATTGTGATTTTTTCGTCACCAATATTCTTTGCCAACTGAAAAAAAGCGGGTTTAAAAAGTGAATTGGTAACGATAGCTTACCACGGATCTACATCAAAATAATGTCGAACTTGAGGGTTTTGGCGAAAAAAATTGCTTGTTAGGATGCGTAATCGCTCTTTTAAAACGCCATAATTTTTGTCTTTTCGGTATTTTATGAGAAAATCTAATCGAAATTGATTCTTTGCACGAGTGATGAGCGGCGGCTCCGGCCCCAGCATTTTTAGATGGGGTTCGTTTTGTATGACTTCTTTGAGTGCGTAACCCGTAGCGTAAAGTTTTTTTACATCGGCGTGGCGCAGACACAATCGAACCAGTTTGGTATATGGAGGATAGGCAAAATCCTTTCTGTCCTGCATTTCATCGGTATAAAACCTTTCCTGAATGTCCGCAGCGACACATTGCATCACTGGATCTTCGGGTTTGTAGGTTTGAATAATGACTTTACCCCGTTCGCCAAATCGCCCGGCCCGCCCCGCCACTTGCATGACCAGCTGGTATGCGCGTTCCCGGGCGCGAATTTCCGGCATGTTCATCATGATGTCGGCGTTTATAATGCCCACCAGTTCCACATTTTTAAAATCCAATCCCTTGGTGATCATTTGTGTGCCCACCAAGATTTTGGTTTCCCCCCGACTAAATCGATCTATGACCGCGGCAAAGGCATTTTTCTTTCGGGTATTGTCCCAGTCCAATCGGTCGATGATGACATCGGGGAAAATATCGTTCAGTTGATCCACAATTTTTTCTGTTCCCGCACCTGACATTCGCAAATCAGTTGACCCGCAGGATTTACAACCACCCACAACTTCTTCTTTATACCCGCAAATATGACAGCGCATTTTGTGACTGTGCTTGTGGTAGGTGAGGGTCACATCACAATTGATGCACATGGGACTCTCCCCGCAATCTCTACATTGGGTAAACGGTGTGTATCCCCTTCGGTTGTGAAATATTATCACCTGTTTTTGATTGTTCAATGCAGACTTGATGGCGTCAATCAAATAAAGGGTAAAATCTTCGCGTACATTTTTTTTCTTTTTCTCCCAGCCGATGTCCACCAATTCTACGGCTGGCATTTGCACTTTCGAATAACGCTCTTCCAGCGGAACCCGGTCGAATCGTCCTTCTAGGCAATTTTGCCAAGTTTCCAAGGCCGGGGTTGCGGAACCCAACAGCACCTTTGCCCCCATGATTTTCCCCAATACAATGGCGCTGTCCCTTCCGTTGTATCTCGGTGCCGGGTCGGTTTGTTTGTAACTGGAATCGTGTTCTTCATCAACCACAATTAACCCCAGTCGGGAAAAGGGTAAGAATATGGCTGAGCGAGCACCGATGACGATGTCGGCGCCCGGCAAACCTTTGCGCACGGATTCCCAAACATCCGAGCGCTCCTTTTCACTCATTCGCGAGTGATATACGGAAACGCGGTCGCCAAAAAACCTTTGAATACGAAAAATCAATTGTGTGGTGAGGGCAATTTCTGGCAGGAGATACAAACATTGTTTACCTTCGTTTAATGCCTCTGCAATGAGGTGGGCGTAAATTTCCGTTTTTCCCGATGCGGTAACGCCGTGTAAAAATTGCACCCGATCTTGAAAAAACCCCGACTTTATGGTTCGATACGCTTTGGATTGTGCAGGGGAGAGGGGATACAATGGTTCAACGGCTTCACTTTTCACAATGCTGGCGCGTTCTACTTCGCGCAAGGTGATGATGCCTTTTTCCTCCAGTGCTTTTATAGTATTTCTTTTGACACCTGTGTTTTTTAAAAAGTCTTTTAGAATCAATGGTGGGGCGGATGGCTGAAGGTAATCGTGAAGTTCGATAGCCGCGGTTTTTTGTGCCGGTGCTTTTTTTCCTTCAAGTAATTCCTCTAACAAACTTTGATGCCCCGGTGCCCACTCGATGATTTGGTAAAAGAACTGGGGATCGGGTTCGTGGATGGATTCTTTGAGGGTCACAAAATCTCGTTGGACCAGATCTTTTAATGTGCGGGTAAAATTTCGCGGCACCGATTTAGACAGTTCACTAATTTTAAGTTGCTTGTTTTCGCGAAGCACCGCCATGATGGTTTGTTCCATTTCGTCTTCCAAAACCGCGTATTCGCGTTCGGCTTTTTCAGAAAAAACGGCGATACTCTCACTGCTTAGTTTTAAACGTGTCGGTAGTGCAGCACTCATAACTTCACCGGGTAAACACATATAATACTTGCTCATCCAGCGCCAAAAGGATATTTGGTTTTCTCCCGAAAGTGCCATACCCAAATAGCTTTCCAGCGGTTTTACGTTTTGAACTATTGGCGGATTTTGGTGAATGCGAAAAATAATCCCCGATAATTGCTTGCGTTTGCCCAGTGAAACGACTACATGGCTTCCCGACTGAAGGTGATCTTCAGGCCAGTCTTCCGGTACTAAATAGGTGAGCAAACCCTCTAGTGCCAGGGGCAAAATAACATCAGCATATCGGGGGGTGGAATTTGACATTAACTTCCTTTATAAGCAACTCGATGCAAAATACTGCGTGCAAGCGTTATTTCATCTGCATATTCCAAATCATCGCCTACAGAAATCCCGCGGGCAATGGTGGTAACTTCAATTGGTAAATTTTGCAGTTTTCGGTAAATGTAAAAGTTGGTGGTGTCACCCTCGGCGGTGGCGGCCAATGCCAATAACACCTCCTTAACGGTTTCAGGGTTTATTCGCGATTCGAGAGAGGCAAGGGTGAGTTGTCCCGGGCCAATGCCCTCCATAGGGGAAATCAATCCGCCTAAAATATGATATACACCTTTAAATTGTCCGGTGTTTTCTATCGCCAAAACATCGCGAATGTCTTCTACCACACATATTATACTGTGATCTCTTTTGGGGTCGCGGCAAATTTCACACGCTTCCTCTTCGGTAAAAACATGACAAGTTTTGCAACGTTGAATGTTTTCCACCAAATCCTTTAGCGCTTCGGTAAGTGCCAAGGTATGATCTGGTTCCTGGCGCAATAGGTGAAGAATATTCCGCAGTGCTGATTTTCTGCCAAGTCCGGGAAGTTTAGACAATTCGCGTACTGCCCGGTCTATGAGTTTGGATTGGATTTCCATCAGATTTACCAAATAAGCTTTCCGGGTGGCACTTCTACGGGTTTTTGTCCCTGGCGGAAACATCGCGCATGGTGCTCCCCTTTGAGAAAAATATCCTCCCCTTCTATGCGCAACCAACTACCTTCCCGCAGGCCTACCACATCTTGCGTATTGAATTTATGAAACTCCCTGATTCGCGTTTCACGGGTTTCGCCCATGTGTTTGCTATTGGGGTCGGGATCCAAATAGTGTGGGTTGATATTGAAATCAATGACCTCAAGCGCCTTTAAAGAAGGTGGCCAAACGATGGGCATATCGTTGGTGGTGCCTACGCTGATTCCGGCTAAATTGGTTCCGGCACTGGAGCCCATATAGGGCATTCCATTGAGAATTCGTTGTCTGAGCGGTTGCATTAATCCGCTTTCGTGCAGGGTTTTCACCAATAAAAAGGTGTTACCCCCTCCGGTAAATACGGCTTCGGCATTTTCAATGTTTTCCGCAATATCTCCTTCGTGAATGCCCATCACTTTTATCCCTGTTCCCGCAAAACCCGCTTTGGCCACTGTTGTGTACTCGTCGAAGGTGATGCCGCCCGGTCGCGCAAATGGAATAAAGGTTATGGTTTTTATCCCCTGGAAAAAATCGGGCAGCTCCGTTTGGAGATACGCCATATAATCTTGCCCGTGGATTTTAGATGTACTGGCCAGTAAAAGTCTTCTTTTCTGCATGTTACTTTAGTTGTTTGTCGTCAATTAATGCGATGTATATTTTCAACCTTCCATCTTCCATGGCCGTCCAAACGGGATATATTTTACCTTCAAATACATCGATGTGGTTGTAGTCGCCAAAGAAAAAACTGGTGGAAGGAGAAAAGGATTTTTGACTGATGCGAACTTCTTTCCAGCTTTCGCCTGCATCTTTAGAATACGATAGATAAACATCTGTTTGTGAATCGCTGTGGTTTCGACGATCGTAATACACCGCATATAGATTGCCATTGTTTTGATCGATATTCATCCAGGTAAAAAAGCGATCACCTTTTACATCACCGGAAATGGTTTTGGGATCAGACCAGGTTTTTCCGCCATCCGAAGAGGATGCATAAAAAACCTCTGTATATCCAAATCGTTGGTCTGCCCAGTTGAGATGCAATTTTCCTCGGCTGGGTCCGTTGCTGCGATCCACCACCAGAACGGGAAATCCGTTGCATCGCCGAATGCCCTCTACAGCAAATGACCAGCCTCCCGGTTGTGTGGTGACAAAGGTTTCAGGGGCAAAGCTATTTCCTCCATCCAGACTGGTGGAGAGCCATAGACTGTCGTTTCTGGACCAAACCACAAATATTTCGCCATTAATTCCGACAGCAGGTACTGCGCCTTCTGCGGTTTTGCTATCGTCGAGGCAGTTGCCACCATGCTGACTGATTTGTAAAGCCGATTCCCAGGTTATACCACCATCCAGCGATTGGCTAAACATGATATGGCTTTTGTCATCGGGGTGTTCACTTTTGTATTTGTCAAATTGCGTCCAACTTACGTATAGCGCATTGGTTTCGGGATTGAGGCATGCCCATTCTTTGTCCTGTTGTTTGGGGTAATTTAATCCCATGTATGTGCCCTCTGTCCAGGAATTTCCTCCGTCATAGGAGGTTTGACAAACTATCCGATCGAGAATACTGTCACTTTTCCAATTTTTTCCCGTGGGGTCCGAGAGGTGAAAATAATGAATGTGTCCGTTGGTATCCGATAGGAGAACGGGGTCGCCCCAAACGCCATAGGGGGAAATCAGGGTGCCGTTTGTCCACGTTTTTCCTCCGTCGTTGGAATAATTTACGCCATTCAGCACATTACCGACCACGAGGTTTTTTGGTTTCTTTCTATTGATGGCGATGGAGGGTTCACAGGGTCCAATTTTATTGGGAGATACTTCAGCACTGGCAATTTCTACCACCTCAAATTTGGACGGGCCACAGGCTGATACCTGACCAATGAGTAGCGCTGCCACGGTAATTTTCAAGCAAAAGAGCAGGTTTGAAAAAGGTTTAGATCGCTGACAGTTAGACATATATTCCTTAGTTCTGTTGAATTGGATAAAAAGCGAAGATAAGGAATGTAATGGGTTTTTTAATCGGATTTGATGTATCTAAATTTCAATAATAATGGATTGTAAAAAAGTACCGAATTTTCCTGTTGTCCGTAAGGCAATTGTTTTCGTATTTTAGCCGGACGGTATCGATATTCATCTCATCATATTAACCCTACACCAATGAGAATATTACTCATCGCTTTGTTTGTATTTCCGCTTTGTCTGGTTGCACAACGCAAGGATAAAGAGGAAAAAATTGTTTATTTTACCGACGCAAACGTCAAGCGCTCCTCTATTTCTGTGGCCGCTGATGGATCGGGGTTTTATAGTAATCGCAGCCGGATAGGCGGAGGTTTTACCCCCGGCCAAGGTTCTTTAAACGACGATTTGCCAAAATCTAATGGCGTGTTTGGTTGGAATTCAGGATTCCACATTGTTTGGCGTGTGGCTTCAAGTTTGGAAATATGGAGCGGTGTTTCTTACGCTTCTGGCGGTTGGATTGACAAGCACACCTATTTGACCATGGAAAATGAAATTCCTACCCAAACCAATGTCTATCTTGATTTTATCAATATTCCCATTCAATTTAGCTTTCGCTCAGAAATGAATGAACTATGGGATTTGGAGGTGCTGCCCATGTTTGAGTTTAATTTACTCAACAGGTACTCCGAAGATATTTATCACCGAAATAATACAGATGTTAGAATCGAAAGTAGGGACATGGCAAGTGAGGCACGTCGTGTGAATTACACCATAGGCCTTTCACTTAGCGGTAGATATAAATTCGATGAACACTGGTCTTTGTTCATTCGTCCGTTTTTCCATTATATGTTCAATTCACTAATCGACGATCCGGAACGCCCCCGCGAAGTGTTATACGGTGTGGGTTTATCCACAGGAGTCCGCTTTCAATTTAATTAATCAAACCCCTTTTCTCATGCAAGACAGAGCCATTACTTTAGGCGAATTTATTATTGAAAATCAAAGAGATTTCCCGTATGCTTCCGGTGAATTGTCACAACTCCTTAGCAGTATTAAACTCGCTTCCAAAATTGTAACCCGCGAAATTCGCAAAGCCGGTTTGACAGATATTTTAGGGGCTAGCGGGGTGGAAAATGTGCAGGGAGAAACCCAAATGAAATTGGACGATATCGCCAATGATATTTTTATTAAAGCACTTGAAGCTCGTGGAATTGTTTGCGGTTTAGCCTCCGAGGAGATGGAGGATTATATCATTTTTGACAAAGAAAAACACGTCGATAGCAAATATGTTGTACTCACCGACCCGCTCGACGGTTCTTCAAATATTGATGTCAATGTTTCTGTTGGTACCATTTTCTCTATTTTTCGTAGGGTATCACCTGTGGGAAGCCCCGCAACCCTTGAGGATTTTCTTCAGCCGGGAAATAAGCAAATCGCGGCAGGATACGTTTTGTACGGATCATCTACCATGCTGGTTTACACCACGGGTCATGGCGTAAATGGTTTTACCCTCGAACCTTCCCTAGGAACTTTTCAGTTGAGTCATCCAAATATGATAATGCCAGTTGACGGCAAAATTTACTCCGTCAATACCGGAAATTACCTTAAATTTCCCGACGGTGTAAAGAATTACATTACCTATTGTCAGGATGTTGATTCGGAAACCAACCGACCATATACCGGAAGGTACATAGGCTCACTGGTCAGTGATTTCCACAGAAACTTACTCAAAGGCGGAATTTATTTTTACCCGGAAGGCACCAATGCACCCAGTGGCAAGCTCCGTTTGACCTATGAGTGCAACCCGCTGGCATTTATTGCAGAACAAGCGGGTGGGCTCGCCACAGATGGACATCAGAGGATTATGGACATCCAACCCGAATCTCTTCACCAAAGGGTGCCGTTTTTTGTGGGTTCTACGAATATGGTTAAAAAGGCAATGTCCTTTCTAGGCAGCTAAAGATTCCCGAGTTTTATAAAACAAAAAACCTCAAATAATCACGTGATTATTTGAGGTTTTTTTGTGGCCCTGCCAGGAATCGAACCTGGATCTTAGGTTCCGGAGACCTACGCACTATCCATTGTACTACAGGGCCTTTCCGGAAATTGAAAATTTTAGTCTGAAAGGTAACCTCAGCCGAAAAGGTCATTTTGTAAAGGGGGGCAAAGATAGGGGTTCAATAGCCAGATTAAAAAATAATTCCGACACCAATTTCCAAGCGACTTGGTTGAAGATTGATGGCTTCGTAGAGGCTCATATTTATTCGGTGGGTATAGTTGGCTTTTATCGCTATATTTCTTTTGGGGCGGTAGTTGATACCAAAGACCAAATTGGTGATGTTGGTTTCTCCAATATTGAGTTCCGCTTCTTCATTTGATTGGCGTTCCTCTGCAATATAACCATCTTTGTGATGGGTGTTGAGTCGTTCATATCTGAAAAATAAGGGAAGTTTTTGGGTGGCTTTTTCGTTGAAAAGCGGTAAAATATCCCATCGAATTTCTCCATAACCTCCGTAGGTTTGGTGACCTAAAACCGGAATATCGGTCATGCTGCCATTGGCCAATCGCGCGCGATGAACCGCTGCAATATCCTCTGTGCCATTGAGCTGTCCGTACATCCCCAGGCCAAAAAGGGAAATGTTTCCAATATTGTAATCTATATAAGTGGTGGCCATTGCAACGGACGTTTGAATACTTTGATTGGTTTCGGGGTTAACATGTCCGCGGCTCGCACTTCCATAATACCCCGCAGTGGCTATTTCGAGATTGGTGGTTCCGTGATAGGCGATTTTTCCAAAAACTGCGGGATCCCAAGACTGTTCGCCAATGCCTTCATACCAGTGATAGCGACCGGGACGAATCCAGGCGCCCTCAGAAAAATGTGTAGCGTCAACACCTTTGAGAATTCCAGTGTTGTATTCAAATCCGCGGATGTTTCCGTACATCATCACTCCGGTTTCGAGCCATTGGGTGGGAATGAGAATGCGTTCCACTTCCGGTCGATTAACCGTGTAAAAAGCAGTGGGTTCTTCCATTACGTTGACGTAGCCCAAGGGCACTGGGAAGTTTCCAAAACGAAAACTTATGGATTCTTTCCATAAATAATCAAAGATCAATTCCACGTTTACCTCACCATCAAAAACCCGAACACCGTCGTGGAGTAGTTCAACCTGAACTTCACTATTAAAAATCCAGCGTTTGGAAATTTTGTAACCATAATAAACACCTAGTCGATACAGGCCTGTATATCCCAGTTCAAGATCCTGCTCTACTTGATCGAGATTTCGCTCACCCAAGTAGTTGACATTATTCAATTCTAAAAATCCACTGATGGAATATCTTCTGTCGGCACTGTAAATTTTTGAAGCCGCGTTGGCCAGACCTGGTTGTTTGATGTATTTCAGTTTTTCAACCAACCGAATGTCATCCTGAACTTGTGGATTTGTATCCGGTTGTCCGGACAAAGGTGAATCATCGGCATATTGGCCAAACACCAAAGTTGTGGTCAATAATAACAAACAAACGAAAAAATTTTTCCGCATAGAATATGATTAGATTTTAAAGGCTGCAAATCTAATACACTAGAGTTTGTTGCCTGTTGGTTTTTCGGTTAGAAAGATGTTAGGATTAAATGCAAATCACAGTTTTTTCAAACAAGGTACTGCATCAAACTTTTGGCCATATTTGGCTACTTTTCGTTAAATTATAATAAAAGGTAGGTTGCTCTGTCGATAATTGTTTACAGGCCAAACATGCTTTTTTAATACGTTGAAAAAAATATTATTTTGTGTGAAATTCTGTAATATTTTTCCAAACCCCATAACAAATGGTGTAAGATTTGAATATATTTTTGCGTTTACTTTTCAAATGTACATCTTCATGAAAAAATTATGGTTAATTGCGCTGGTGTTTTCAGCCATCCTCCCCATGTGCGCACAGACGCAGGGTCGAATTGTCTTTGAGGAAGAGTGGGAAAGAAAATTTAGAAAATGGTCGATGACGGAAAAATATACCTGGGAATTGATTTTTAATGATACCATGGCCATTTGTCGGTGGGTAAAACCCGAAATTGACGAAGGCGTGGGTGCAGTTCGCACCTATAGATGGATGCAGGACTTAAGTGATATTTACGTTTCTTTTCCCAGAGAAAAACGCGTGGAAGATGCCCAAGATTTTATGCGAAGAACTTTTGTTATGCAAGATGCTTTTCCTCCTTTTAAATGGAAAATGACCGGAAAACAGGGTTTGGTAGAATCTTATCCTTGTATGGAAGCTATGTATGTCGATGGTCAAGACACCATTTACGCTTGGTTTTCACCCCGTATTCCAATTTCAATTGGTCCCCGGGAATTTAGAGGATTACCCGGAATGATTCTTTTTATTGAAGCCGATGGCGGCAGTCGAAAAATCACCATTCAATCAGTGGATCTGGAATATTTGCCAACCCCCGAGGATTTTGTGTATAAACTTCCCAAAGGTCAAAAAATGGACTATGCGAAATTTTTACAACTTCGCCGTGAAAAAGCGGACGAGCTTAAAGAAATGTACGGACAGTAAAATCATTAACCATATTTATTTTTTATTTTGAAACGTTTACTACCTTTCGCCTTATTACTTTTTTCATTTTATAGTAAGGCACAAACCACCACGCTTACAGGGGTTATAATTGATTCTAATTTGGTTGCGCCACTGGAAATGGTTTCTGTGGCCATTCTCGATCCGGCAGACAGTTCTCTGGTTTATTTTGGGATTACCAATAAATCCGGTACTTTTAAAATTGAGGGGGTGCACTTTGGCAATTACATTTTTCAAGCATCCTTTATGGGATACAGCACGATTTTCAAACAGATTTCGGTTTCCGAAAGTGGCGTTCAACCCCCGCTCAATCGGGTGGAAATGGTGATGCAAACGAATGTACTCAGTGAAATTATCATTCAGGGTGAACGTATTCCTATTATGATCAATAAGGATACAGTTGCCTACGATGCTTCGGCTTTTAATGTAGGTGCGGATGAAACGGTAGAGGATTTGCTCAAAAGATTGCCCGGAATTGAAGTTGACCCGGACGGACGCGTCACAGCCCAAGGCGAAGAGGTGAAAAAGGTCTTGGTGGACGGCAAGGAATTTTTCGGTGGAAATGTTCAACTCGCCACCCAAAACCTTCCGGCAGATGCCATCAAAAAGGTGAAGGTTTATGACCGTCAGAGTGAAGATGCCATGTTTACCGGGGTAGATGATGGTAAGCGCGATAAAACCATCGACCTGGAGCTGAAGGAAGATCGGAAAAAGGGATATTTCGGCGATTTGGATATGGCCGCTGGTGGCATGGACGATCCTGATGCTTTTCGGTATAGACTTAAGGGCGGAATCCACGGTTTTACGCCTACTACGCGATTGTCATTTCTGGGCAACGGCAACAACCTTAACCAAATGGGTTTTGACTTTCAGGATGTGCAAAATTTATCGGGACAAGAACCCGGCGGTGGACGGGGAACAATGATTACCTATGGGGCAGGTTCACCACCCATGAATTGGAGCGGACCGAGAACGGGAGTGTTTTCCTCCATGTCATCCGGGTTTAATTTGAATTTTGATCCCAGTAAAAAACACCGGCTCAATGCCAATTACTTCCTAACCTATACGGATCATGTGCTTCGTGAAAATGTTGATGCGCAGGAATTTAACCGAAATGTAATTGTCAATGCTGATGAGCAAAATAGCGAACGAAACCTAAGGCTTCGGCACCAGGCATTTTCGGAATATCGATGGGAACCGGACACCAACAATCGTATGGAGATTACCCTTAGTGCCAGTATGCTGGACGATAATAGACGTCATTTCTTCATGTCAGAAAGGGTTACCGACGAGGGGTTAAATCTGCAAAGTGGAAACCGAAGATTAAACCAATTCCGGGATTATCTCGATATAAGCGCCCGTTTGAACTATATCCATAAGTTTAAAAAATTCGGAAGGAATATTCAATTTGGATCTCAAATTGAAGAGGTTACCGACTTATCTGATGAAAATTATTTTGCCATAAATGATTTCCCCCAATCGCCTGAAGAACAACAACGGGAAGTTATTCGGCAAATTCGCAACGACCGGCAAAGAACAGGGTTTATCAGCAATTCGGTGACCTTTAACGAGCCCTTGACTAAAAAGCTTCGCATGTCGCTGTCCGTTTCCAACACCATTCGCGAAATGAAACATCAGATAAACGTTGAAGATGCCCTGGTAAATTTAGGATTTATCGATTCTTTAAGTCCTGATTTTACCATGGATTATATGCGAAGTTCTGCGGCAATGGAAATGACCTACAATCCAAATGAAGTCCATCAATTTTCCGGTGGATTAAATGCGGTTGATTATCGGCAAGGCGCTATTGATGTGCGGATGAACGATGAAATTCCGACCCAAAACTGGAATTATTTCTTACCGTATTTCCGTTGGTATAAACAAAAGAAGGGATTTGGAAGAACGTACGCCAGTGCAGAACGAACCGTAAATTTGCCCCAATTACATCAGTGGTTGGTAACTCCGGATTTCAGAGATCCGCTTTTTATCATAGAAGGAAACCCAAATTTGACCCCTGAATTGAGCAATTCGGTTTCCTTTAGTCACTATGTGTATAACTCATTTTCGCAGGAGAATTTCTCCTATAACTTTAATGCGAGTATCACGCAAAATCCTATCGTAAACGCCCAAAGCATTAACGAATCATTCCAGCGTGTGAGCAGACCTGTGAATGCAGATGAATTGCAATATTCGTTTAGCGGTGGTACGAATTATCGGTTTCCCATTAAGAAACTCAAAATCTTTATCCGCACCGGGGTAAGGGCCAATTACGCACAAGTCAATTTGCCGATCAATGAGGAGCAAAATATTCAAGAAAATACCAACGTAACCGGAAACTTGTCGATAAATAATTTTACCAAAGGCAAATGGGAGGTAACCGTACGGGGTAGCTGGTCGATGAATTGGGCGGCATACAGTGCACAACCTGAATTGAACCGTTATTTTACCAATCAAAACTATGTTGGAAATTTGACCTACCGACCCAATAAAAAATTCATCATCCGCACTGAGATGGATTATATGTTATTTTCTCAGGAAACTTTTGCGGATGCATTGGCCATTCCACGTTGGAACGGAAGTGTTAGTTATTCCTGGTCCAAGAAAGGCGACCTGATAACCAAAATCAGTTTGTTTGATATTTTTGGAAGGAATATTGGTCTGCAACGTTTTGCCAATGCAAACTTCATTCGACAGACAGAAACCAATCTACTTACCCGATATGTGCTTTTTTCTGTGATCTACAAATTCCGCAAACAATAGGGTTTCTGGTGTGAAATTTGCTGCATAAATGGCTTTTAAATCAAGCTACCAAATGCACAGGCGGGCGTTGTTTTTCCTCATTTTTATCGGGGCTTTCTATCGGGTTTCCTCTCAAGATATTCAGGTAATGGACGCTGAAACCAAAGCGCCATTAGAGTTGGTTACCATTTTTAATAAATCGACTAAGGCCGTTGCTTTTACTGATTTCTATGGCAAGGCATCTGCAGAACCCTTTGTGGATGCAGAATTGATTAATTTCAGAATCATTGGTTATAAGGCGCAAACGATGTCTTATCAAAAACTCAAGTCCCAGGATTTTGTGGTTTACATGCGCAAATCAAACTTATCACTGACGCAAATTGATGTTTCTGCTATTCGTTGGCGTCAGGCATCAAATAACCTCCCGGCAAAGCAGTCCGCCCTTTCCGCGAAAGAAATTGCCTTTCAAAACCCACAAACCGCAGCCGATGTGCTCGGAGCTTCCGGGGAGGTGTTTATCCAAAAGAGTCAGCAGGGCGGAGGCAGCCCGATGATTAGAGGTTTCTCCGCCAATCGTTTGCTGCTCAGTGTGGACGGCGTGCGTATGAATACCGCAATTTTCCGAAGTGGAAATGTACAAAACGTAATTTCCCTCGACCCCTTTACCATCAGTCAAACGGAAATCTTATTCGGCCCCGGGTCGGTGGTTTTTGGTAGTGATGCCCTGGGTGGTGTGATGCAATTCATTACGAAAAAACCCCAAACCAACCACAGCGATAAAACCGAGGTTAATGGAAATTACGCAGGTCGATATGCAACGGCCAACAATGAGGTAACCAATCATATTGACGTAAATATTGGTGGGAAGAACTGGGCGGCGCTCACGAGCATTACCTTTACCGAATTTGGTGACTTAAGGATGGGGTCGAGAGGGCCTGAGGAAAATTATCTGCGGACTTTTAAAGTTGAAAGAATTGATGACCAGGATATAATGACTGCACCATCAGATCCACTGCGGCAAAGTCCAACCGGATACCAGCAGCTCAATTTTATGCAAAAGGTTTTTTATTCGACAAAAAATTGGGATTTTAATTACGCTTTCCATTATTCAGGAACCTCGGAATATGACCGTTACGATCGATTGATTCAAAAATCCGATGGTTTGCCGAGAAGTGCTGAATGGCGGTATGGGCCTCAAATTTGGACCATGAATTATTTAGAGGCGAGGAATTATTACAGCAATCGTTTTTACGACGTTGTTAGTTTGCGTTTTGCCCATCAGTTTTTTGAAGAGAGTAGAATTGATCGTGGATTTAACCGCAATACACGGAGAACTCGAATTGAGAAGGTCAATGCCATTTCCGGAAATGTGGATTTTTATAAATCATTGGGTAGGGGCAACAAAATAAATTATGGAGTGGAGTGGGTGTTAAACGATGTGCAGTCGGAAGGTTTTGGCGAGAACATTATGAGTGGTGAAAGGTCTGCCGTACTTACCCGTTATCCCCAATCTACTTGGAATTCAATGGCGATTTTTGGTGTTTACGAACGAAGACTAACCAGGGAACTCATCTTGCAAACGGGTGTACGATACAATCACTTTGATATCAATTCAGATTTTTCGCAAAATGCCGCTTTCTTTCCCCTCGATTTTCAGGAAGCAAATATCAATACCGGTGCGATTTCAGGAAGTGCTGGTTTGGTGTATAATCCACGGAGAAAGCTTTTTATTCGGGCAAATCTTTCCTCCGGATTTCGGGCGCCAAATGTAGATGACATCGGGAAAGTTTTTGATTCCGAACCTGATGCGGTCGTTGTTCCAAATCCCAATCTAAGACCCGAGTATGCCTATAATGCTGAGTGGGGCATTGCTGCCATCGTGGGTAATAATTTTAAATTTGACTTGAGTATTTTCGCTACTTATCTCGACAACGCCATGGTTCGCCGGGATTTTTCCTTGGGTGGTAGTGATAGTATTTTATACGATGGCGAACCGGCAAGGGTGCAGGCCATTCAAAATGCTTCTTATGCTATTATTTATGGAGCTCAAACGTACATGGAATATCGATTTGATAAATTTTGGTCCATCAACAATACATTCAATTTCCAACGCGGTAATGAAGAAACCGATGATGGGCAACTTAGTGCAACCCGACATGCGGCGCCGTGGTTTGGAATTGCACGACTAGAATACCAGAAAGCGAAGTTTACTTTCCAGTTTTATTCTGCATATAGCGGCACCGTTTCCCATAGTCGAATGCCCATTGAAGAAGTTGGTAAGGCGTTTATGTATGCCGTGGATGAAAATGGAAATCCGTATTCACCAGGTTGGATGACTTTGAACTTAAAAGGTATGTATAAAATGAAAAACGGCGTTTCTGTTATGATGGGTTTTGAAAATATTACCAATCAGCGGTATCGTCCGTTTGCTTCGGGGTTGGTGGCGCCGGGGCGAAATTTTATTATATCCATTAGAGCTTCAATATAAGAGTCTGCTCTAAAAAGTCCCTTTCTGACAAAATCTTCCTTGTCGATAGACTTTTGAATCCTAACTTGCTCCGGTTCAAAAATCCCCTCGATTTTGATTGAAATCATCTTTTTTAGAGTGGACTCATATAAAAAAAGCCTCCAAAATTTGGAGGCTTTTTTTCAAAAATAATATCAATTTTAAGTCCACTCCAAAAAGGATGATTTTTGCAGAAAGTTTTGGAGCAGACTCAATTTTTAATGGGCGGTAGTTGCCGCCTTAGCTTTAGGCGCACCGTCTAGTATTTCGCGACTGGCTTGAGATGCAAACTTCTCGAAGTTTTTATTAAATTTCGCGGCAAGCTCATCCGCGGTGCGGTCATAGTTATCTTTATTTGCCCAGGTGTTTCTGGGGTTCAATACCTCGTCGGGAACACTGGGGCAAGATTGTGGTACCATAACGCCAAAAACATTATGGGCTTCGAATGATACATTGTCCAGTTCACCATTGAGTACAGCTGTAATCATGGCGCGGGTATATTTCAGTTTCATTCTGCTTCCTGTGCCGTAAGGGCCACCTGACCAACCGGTGTTAACCAGCCAAACATTTGTGCCTACATCCTTCATTTTACGACTGAGCATCTCGGCGTAGCGGGTAGGGTGGAGTGGCATAAACGGTGCGCCAAAACAGGCGGAGAATGCGGTAACGGGTTCGGTAATTCCGGCCTCAGTTCCCGCAACTTTTGCTGTGTATCCAGAGATAAAGTGGAAAGCTGCTTGTCCGGGTGTAAGCTTAGAAATAGGGGGAATGACACCGTACGCATCACACGTAAGGAAGAAAACATTTTTCGGATTTGCTCCGATGGATGGGACTTGAATGTTTTCAATGTGGTGGATTGGATAACTGACCCTGGTGTTTTCGGTAATGGTTGAGTCCTGATAATCTACTTCATTCGTACCATCTTTAAACACGATGTTTTCCAAAATGGCACCGGGCTTTATGGCTCGGTAAATATCGGGTTCTTTTTCCTCGCTGAGGTCAATGACTTTAGCGTAGCAACCACCTTCAAAGTTGAAGATTTCGTTGTTGGGTGTCCAACCGTGTTCATCATCTCCAATAAGTCTGCGATTGGGGTCTGCGGAAAGGGTTGTTTTTCCTGTACCAGAAAGGCCAAAGAACAATGCGGTATCGCCATCTTTTCCGATGTTGGCGGAGCAGTGCATCGGAAGGCTATTTTTTTCTGTAGGTAAAATAAAATTCAATGCAGAAAACACACCTTTTTTGATTTCACCGGTATATCCTGTGCCACCAATGATGATGGTTTTTTTGGTAAAACTCAAAATGGCAAAGTTGTGCTGGCGGGTGCCGTCAACTGCCGGGTCTGCTTTAAATCCGGGCGCATTGATGATTGTCCAATCGTTTTGGAAGTTTTCCAACTCCACGCCTTCGGGACGAAGGAACATATTGTATGCAAATTGATTGCTCCATGGATATTCGTTGATTACCCGAACGTTGAGTCGGTATTCAGGATGCGAGCAAACAAAAGCATCGCGAACGTAGATTTCCTTTTCAGATAAATAATTGACCAGTTTAGCCTGTAGGCTGTCAAATTTATCGGCGGGAAAGCCAACGTTTATGTCACCCCACCAAACTTGATCTTTGGTCAATTCGTCTTCGACAATGAAGCGGTCTTTTGGTGATCTACCGGTGAATTCACCGGTGTGGACGGTAATGGCTCCAGTACTTGTAAACTCGGCCATGCCTTTTTCGACCGCGATATTGGAAAGTTGTTCGGGACTGAGGTTCCAGTGAGCAGTCGCGTTCTTTATTCCCAATGTTTCCAGATAACTTTTCTGTGATTCGTTCATGAGATTTTTAATTGGTTACGAACATGGCGCAAATGTAGGGATTGAAATTTAATGGAAGGGTAACTTTGGTCAACTAATCGTCAATTTTTTACCCATGTTTTCCACAGCCATACCAACCACCCCGCAATGAACACCAATCCGCCTATTGGTGTCACCGGACCCAGCCACCTGACAGACAGTCCCCAATGTGCCCCTAAAATAAGACCATAGATGGAGCCGGAGAACATGAGTATGCCTGTGGTGAACAGCCAAATGGGTAAGCTCATATTGCGTTCAAAAACTTTTCCGAAAAGGCCTACAGCAACAAGTGCAAAGGCGTGATACATTTGATACCTGACTGCCGTGAGGAATGATACTATAGCGTCATCCGGCAATATATTTTCCAGTGCATGAGCGCCCATCGCCCCCAAAATTATGGAGGTGCCCCCGAAAATTATGCCCAATCTGATTCCTGTTATGTTTGCGTTCATTTGGTCGAAAATATGTCAATAAATTGTTGTCGAAAATGTGGATATGCAAAGTGTTTGTTCGCGAGAATTTCTTTTTTTGGCCAAACTTCTTCTGCGCAATGCTCTCCTAAGGTTCTGCCGAGTTCTAATCTGGACGGGTCATAACGCAAAATTCCCATGGCCTTGTCAATGTCTTCAAAATCACAATGGGATTTTTGAGAAAAATATTCGCGAAATACCCGAACGCGGTCGAATTCAAATTCCGCTTCGGCAGCTGCTGCCCATACATCGATAATTTCCGTGTCCTCATTTTCGGTTTCCGCCAATTCTTCAATAACTTTTCCCGTTCGCCCGGATATTGAATCAATATTTAAGTCACTTGGGCTTTCGGTTTCCTTGAGGGCTTGAAATTCAAGACTGTCCGGTATATTGTTAGGCGCTTGGACAAATTCATTTGAATAGGTCACTTTGGTGGCTTGGGTTAGTTTTTGCGTACCCCGATACCAAATACCAATATCATCATTATTACCTTCACCTATATAATAATGTAAAACCGATGCACCATCCGGCAGCCTTTTTCTAAGTTTTTTACCATAAAAGGACAATTCAATTACTGCATTGGAATCCGGAACATCGGTGATTTCTATTTGTTGATGGGGAGCATTGTTATACAAAAATGTTTTTCCTTCTGTACATTCCACAAAAACAGTTCGCTGCGCAAACACAGCGATTCCGAGTAGAAGAAGGGTAAATGTTGATAAGATTTTCACAAAGGCAAAAGTAATATGTTCGGGGTTCCCGTGCTTGGTTTTTACCTTCGCTTTTCCAAATATTTTACATTATGTCCAAAACCATTGTCCTATTCGGAGCAGGAAGATCAGCTTCGAGATTGATTCAATATATTCAAGAAAAGTCGATTGAGAAAAATTGGCGGTTGATTATCGCTGATCGTGATGAGGAATTACTCGCTCGTAAACAAGGGGGGCATCGGGGTACAGAGACGGTTTTTTTTCAACTTCAGGACGAAAAGTTGCGCGGGGAATTAGTCGCCAAGGCCGATTTGGTTATTTCGATGATGCCAGCCCATTTGCATATTACCATTGCGGAAGATTGTGTTCGACTGGGGAAAAATATGCTCACCGCTTCCTATGTTTCAAAGGAAATGGAAAACCTTCATGAGGCAGCGGTGGACAAGGGACTCATCCTACTCAACGAAACTGGAGTAGATCCCGGAATAGATCATCTTTCCGCCATGAAAATGTTGGATGAGTTGCGCCAAAAGGGTGCGGAAATTACCTGTTTTGAATCCTTTACCGGAGGGCTTCCCGCGCCGGGCGTAACCGATAATCCGTGGCAATATTTCTTTAGTTGGAATCCCCGGAATGTGGTGCTTGCAGGTTCTGGTGGTGCTGTGAAATTTCGTCAGGAGGGAAAGTATAAATACATTCCTTACCACCAGCTTTTTCGTCGAACCGAAATTGTCAATATAGACGGTCACGGTCGATTTGAAGGTTATCCCAACCGCGATTCTCTGCGCTATCGAAAAACCTACGGACTGGACACTGTGCCTACTATTTTCCGCGGTACCTTTCGCCGTCCCGGCTTTTGCAAGGCATGGGATGTTTTTGTCAAACTCGGCATGACCGATGACTCTTATGTATTAAAAAATGACGGCAGCATGACCCACCGGGAATTTGTCAATTTCTTTTTGGCCTACCATCCCGGCGATAGTGTAGAACTCAAATTGATGCACTATCTCAACATTCCACAGGATTCGGACATCATGGAAAAACTGGAGTGGATAGAATTGTTTTCCAACGACCCGGTGGAATTGGAGGAAGGCACGCCAGCGCAAATCCTCGAATATATTTTGATGAAAAAATGGGCCATGAAACCCAATGAGAGGGATATGATCGTCATGTTTCACAAAATTGGTTATATGTTGGAAGGTGAAAATAAAATGATTCACGCTTCTATGGTGTATGAAGGGAAATCAAGGGACAATACAGCCATGTCGGATACCGTGGGATTGCCACTGGGCATAGCGGCGGAATTGATGTTGGATGGAAAAGTGCAACAAAAAGGCGTATGTTTGCCCATCACCCCCGATATCTACCTTCCAATGTTGGAAAAACTAAAAGAATTCGGGATTGGGTTTCAGGAAAAGGAGGTGCCCTACCAATCATAAAAATTGTAGTCACCACTCATTTTAAGAAAAAAATAGACTTATTCCCGATAAAATTTTTGGGATAGGTCTATTTTTTTTGCGAATACTAGAAGCAATTTCAATTATAAATGATTAAAAAACAAAGCATATAGATTGTAATAGATTTTTTTTTCTCGAAAATAAGTTTATTCTTACTTATTTATATATTTGGTGAGTTCAAAAACCAAAAGCAACAATAATGAAAAATATATTTATGGGGATTTTTAGTCTCTTAGTTTTTCTTACATCTTGCGTCACCAAAAATAACAAAGTCCTCTATCGAGATTTAAATCAGATTATTCACGGTACTGGTGATGGAGCATATCAGGGGCAGTATATCAAACTTCATTTAAAAAATGGAGATCTTTATATTTTAAATGACAATTGGAAAGTCAACAATCACACGGATGAAGTAGAAGGTGTTGGTAAACACTTTGACCGAAACCGAAAATTGGTAGGTCAGGGTAAATTTAACGTTCCTGTAAATCAAATTGTATTATACGAAACCAACGACATTTCAGGTGATGGTACAAGTGCAAGAATTGCAGCACTTGGGATAATAACTTTAATTAATGCTTATGTTACGGCGATGTGCTTAACCAACCCCAAAGCCTGCTTTGGTTCCTGTCCTACCTTTTATTTGGAAGACATCGACAATGTTCATTATTCAGATGCAGAAGGGTTTTCAAATGCCATTTCGCCAACCCTCGCTTATACAGATGTGGATGCCCTAAATAATCCACCTATTTCCGATCACGAATTTACCCTGACCATGAAAAATGAGGCCTTGGAAACACACTGTGTCAATCAGGCGAATATTTTAGTTTTTCCGAGAAATCCGGGTCAGCGAGTGTATCATACCCGTCAAGATGAGTTTTACCTTTCCGATGCAGAATACCCCTTAACCCTTGCAATAGCTGAGGAAGGAGATGTGACTGAATTGATGCGCCATGCAGATAAGACAGAAAGAACCAGTTTGGCAGACGAAAATGATATGCGCACCCGTGAAGAAATCATCCTTACTTTTGATCATTTACCCAATCATGATGATTGGGGACTGGTCGTTCACTTTCGCCAAACCTTAATGACCACTTACCTTATTTATAGTGCACTCGGATACATGGGCGATGAGGTCAGTGATTTTTTTGCAGAACTCGAAACCAATCCCAAACTCAAAAAACGGGTAAAAACAAGTATTAAGGATGAGTTGGGAGATTTGGACGTTTATGTATGGGATGAAAATTCTGAAAAATGGATTTTTCAAGGTGGGTTTTACGAAACAGGACCAATTGCCATCAATCGTCAGTTGATGAAATTTAAAAACACCAATCATTCTGGTAGTTTAAAAGTAAAATTAGAATTTGCCAAAGGTCTTTGGCGGATAGATTATGTATCTCTGGCAAAAATTATTGACCGAGTTGAGCCGCTCGAATTGCAACCTTCTTGGGTTGAAAATCAAGGAATAAAAGATAATGCTGCTTTGGAATTAATAACGGATACCGCAAAACTTTTAATCTCACTTCCCGGTGACAAATTTGTCTTTGGTTATACACTACCTGAAACCCATGATGACTACGAAATATTTTTAGCATCCGGAGGATATTACCTCGAATGGATGCGCGAATCGTGGTTGGAGGAAAAAGATTTGAGCAAACTCCGAAAAATGTTTTTGCGTCCGGGAAAATACTTATTAGACGAAACCCCGGCGTATAAAGAATACGAGCGTGACATGGAACAGCAATTTTGGGATTCTAGAATTGATACGGATCATTTTTCCATCAAAAAGGTAAATTGATGCTAAAAATGCTAATTTGTAATTGTTTGATTTTAATAACCAAATAACACAATAATCATGAAAAAGATATTGCCATTTTTATTCCTTGGGTTTTTTTGTAGCTGTGCTAAATACAGTTTTTTACCCAAGCCACATGACTTGGGAGAAACCCCTTATGGGGCTTTCATTGAGATATTTACTTTTGAGCATGGCTCTTTTCGGGGAGAGATTTTGGCCATTGATACAAATGGGATATTTGTATATGACCATCGTTTGGGCGATGAAAAGAATTCCGTATTTGTTTATAAAAAAAACATTCGAAGGTATAAGGTTCGTAAAGTTAAGCCATTGTTGTGGCAAATTGCCTATCCGGTGCTTACTGGCTTTCCCATTTCCCACGGCTTTTATGCGCTTTTAACACTCCCTTTTAACTATATTTATTATTCGATTTTTTTGGGGGTTGAAGAAACACAATATACCATGAATAATAAAAATATGGAATTTAAGGATCTTCAATTTTTTGCCAGATTTCCAGGAGGAATACCCGATGGTTTTTTTGGGGTGGAACTGTCGGATGATTATTTTTAGAACGATATAAAGTGACTGTATGAAAAGTGAGTCTGCTCCAAAAAGTTCTTTATTGTCAAAATCTTCCTTGTCAGTAGCTTTTTGAAGCCTCACTAACAAACCGTTAGCTCCGGCCCAAAAATTCCCTCCGCGTCGATTTTGATTAAAATCATCCTTTTTGGAGTGAACTCAATTATCAGAATCTAGTTTTTTTTGATTTCCTTGCAGGAACTTTTTGTTTACCACGAAACCAGCAAAATTCGAATATTCTAAATCTCTACGAATGGCATTCCCATGTGTCCGAAACGTACTCCAAGTGCGTTACACAAGCTACAAGCGAAATGCATCACTGCGCTAAGGCGACCAAAGTTGTAATCCTTGTTTTCCTGCTTATCTTTGCCGCCATGCTATCAGTACAACAAATCTCCCTGGAATTCCCCACGCGGGTCATATTCGATCAAATTAGTTTTCTTATTAATACCGGTGACAAGGTCTCACTGGTAGGTAGAAACGGTGCCGGAAAATCAACATTGTTGAAAATTTTGGCCGGACAACAACCGCCCCAATCGGGAAGTGTAAACAGACCAAAAGAGTTTAGTCTTGGGTATTTGCCACAAGAATTAAAACTTCCCCAAGGTAAATCCGTGCGCGAAGAAACCGAAACGGCCTTTGCCGAACTTCGTGCCATTGAAGCCAGAATGGAAGTCATTAACGAGCAACTCGCCACCCGTACCGACTACGAAAGTCAAGCATATATTGACCTGATTCAAGAGTTGACCGATAAAACTCAACTCTACGAATTGAAGGGAGGATACAATGCCGCAGGGGAGGTGGAAAAGGTCTTATTTGGACTTGGGTTTCAACCCGAAGAACTGGATAGATCGCTGGATACTTTTAGCGGAGGCTGGCGAATGCGGGTGGAACTTGCGAAAATCCTACTCCTCAATCACGACGTAATTCTTCTGGATGAACCTACCAATCACCTCGATATTGAATCCATTATTTGGTTGGAAGATTTTTTGAAATCACATCCGGCGGCCATTGTGCTGGTTTCTCACGACCGTAACTTTATGGACAATGTGACCAATCGCACCATTGAAATTGTCAATGGAAAAATATACGATTATCCCGCACCATACTCCAGATTCCTCATCTTGAGAGAGGAACGCGTTCAGCAGCAAATAAACGCCAAGAAAAATCAGGAAAAGGAAATTAAAGAAACCCAACAACTCATCGATCGGTTTAGGGCCAAGGCTTCAAAAGCTTCTTTTGCGCAGAGTTTGATTAAAAAACTCGATCGAATGGAAACCATTGGCGTGGACGAAATGGAGTCGGGTAAAATCAACTTTTCGTTTCCCCATGCCGAACCTTCTGGTAAAGTGGTGCTCAAAGTGGAGAATGTGAAAAAGTCCTACGGGGAAAAGCAAGTACTGCGCGGCGTAGATCTTGAAATTGAACGGGGAGATCGCGTGTCTTTTCTCGGCCAGAATGGGCAGGGAAAAACAACCCTCGTTAAGTTGCTCATGAATGAAATTCAAGGCGAAGGGGAAATTCAGTGGGGGCATAATGTGAAAATTGGCTACTACGCCCAGGAGCAAACTTCTTGGTTGGACGGCGAAAAGACAGTATTACAGACAATTGAGGATGAGGCGCCAGATGATATTCGTCCGAGGGTAAGGAGTATGCTCGGTGCTTTTATGTTTTCTGGTGAAGAAGTGACCAAAAAAGTAAAAGTACTTTCCGGTGGAGAAAAAGGCCGACTGGCGTTGTGTAAATTACTACTCAAACCTGTAAATGTGTTGGTGATGGACGAACCCACCAATCACTTGGATTTGCGTTCCAAGGACGTGTTAAAGCAAGCATTGCGAAACTTTCAGGGAACGGTAATCCTCGTGAGTCACGACCGGGACTTCCTCCATGATTTGACCGATAAATCCTTTGAATTTAAATCGGGGAAAGTAAAGACTTACCTGGGCGATATAAAATATTTCTTGGAAGCTAAGAAAATGGAGAGTTTTCGGGAATACGAACAGCAAAAAGAAGCCAAGGTAGCCAAAGAGAAAGTCGTAAAAGCTTCTCAGGTCAACCAAAAAGAAATACGCGCTCAGGAAAAGGAAGCCAAAAAACGCAAGCGCCAATTGGAAAAGGCAGAGGAAGAAATCGCTCGGTTGGAATTAGAAATTGCCGAAATGGACGCCAAATTGCAAAACCCCGAAACCTACAAAACCCTTATTGGTGATGAAGCTTTTTTTGAATCGTACAATACTGCCAAATCCAAGCTAGAAGCTTTGATGGAGAAATGGGCAGTTTTGAGTGAAACGTAGTTGAATTACAAACTGGCGAAGCTGGGAATCATCGACTAACGGGAAATTATTACGAGTTACGAAACCAAAATTTCGCGTTCAATCAAAAATTCACCTGTGCTTGAATTCTCAGTAAGCGACCGCGTTGGCGGTTGCCGAGAGGGTTGTCCATCATGATGGGGCCATTCTCGAATGTGCGGTCGGAGAAGGTGTACATGACAACCAGCTCGAAGTTGCGATGGGGCTGCCATTCCACGCCGATTTCCTGTTCGTTGACCCGGTGTTTTGTGGCGTCGGTTTCGTGTTTTTTACCGCCTGAATAGTGATGCCACCGTACAAAGGGAATAAATAGTCCTTGTTTGGGGTGTTCGTAATAGTAGTGCATTTGTGCAAAGCCTCCCCTCAGTGGTTTGGTTTCTACATCCATGGTTTCCGGGTTAAACTCCGGTCCTTCTCCAATGTTGTACTCGCCCACAAAACCGAAGGGTTGGGGATAGTAAACAAGGGTGGCAGCAGCCCTGCGTTCGCGAAATTCAAATCGCTCGTTCCGGTCGGCCATTTGGGTAAAATCACTTCTTCGGATCACGAATTTTCCGTGGTAAGCTTGCAGGGATGGTTCAATGATTTGTCCGTTGGGCAATTTGAATGGGTAGGTGGCGCGGGCTACGATATGCGGAGATTCGTTGCGCTCCATTTGATTTGCCGTGTGCCCGTTGTAAATACCCAATCCGAATACACCGTAGTCACCTGAACCTTTGAGGTTGTCGGCAACCAGACTGGCAAAACGCTTGCGAATGTCTCGTGGTGCCCAATAGAAGAAAACCCCCAAGTCTCGTTCATTGGCTACAGCGCTGTTTAATCCGTCGTTACGGTCTAAAGGAATACGGTTTTGGCTCGATTGGAGGTTTTCGAATCCGAAGGGGACTTTACTTTGGCCGATTCTCAAACGAAAGGTATTGCCCTCGTTCAGTCCTAAGTCGAAGTAGGCATCCCGGATTTGGGCCATATTTGCCCCTGCGGATGCAAAATCAGGTTGGATATATACGTAAACCCGGGGGTGTACATTTCCAAAAAAGACCAGTCGAATTCTTCGGAAGAAGAAACCGCCATTTCGCCCCCATGAGGCGTCACACTGAGCGCATCGGAGGTCCGGATTGGTTTCGAATAGCCGATTATACCGCAATTGGGCATATCCGCGTATCGATAATTTTTCGTACCATTGATGGTCT
Organism: Cryomorphaceae bacterium; assembly: GCA_020832345.1. Taxonomy (GTDB): domain Bacteria; phylum Bacteroidota; class Bacteroidia; order Flavobacteriales; family Schleiferiaceae; genus CSBr16-58. The sequence continues at coordinate 65,652 of JAFIEY010000006.1, forward strand.
TGGTACGTTAAACTGGTTAAACTGTCAACTGGCGCAGGAGCAACGAGTGCAACTGGCGGTGTGGTGGTGGTGGGTATGGTATCGCCGATCAGGTGGTTTGAAAAACAAACGATAACAACGATATAGCGACACCAAAGTTGCTTAATCATTAAATAATTGTTATCTTATTTTGTGCTGCAAAAGTCTAAACCTGACCCGGCTCTAATGTTACCGAATTGTTACCAAAAGATTATCTGATTGTTCAAATCTATGGGGAAAACGCCAAAAGATTATATTATAGAAAGCCATTGGTGATTGTTGCACCAGGGACGGAAGCGGTAGCCCGCAGAAGCAAGTGCCAATACAGTGGCGTGGGCGGCGGCGGCTGGTGAGGGACGAGCCAGACCCCGTACGCCCCGTCCACTGTAGGCACGGCGACTGCGGCTATTAGCGGACGGCCCGGTGACGCCCCGTCCGAGGCTTAGGTTTTGTGCAAATGGTCGATGGGGCGGCAGGTGCCCAAAAATTGAGTCCACTCTAAAAAGGATGATTTCAATCAAAATCTACCGACAAGTAAGATTTTGGCAGAAAGGGACTTTTTAGAGCAGACTCAAAATTTAAACCTTCACACTTTGGTTAAAATTTTCCGTTATTACTTTGCGGTATTATAATTGCTCCCCTTTTGAGGTAAAAAATTTAAAAATCTTGTTTATGAATCGAATATTGCTTTTTCTCATCGGTTTTTCTTTTGCGATGTTAGGGCTTCATGCGCAGTCTGAAGAACTCAAGCAACTTATGGATGCTTACAAGGAAACCTTGGCTGAAGAATATGACGCTAAATATTTCAATCTCAAACCTAGGGATATTGGAAGGGTTTTGGAAACGGAACACAATTTTCACGAATTTTTCCAACTTCGATCTAAGAAAAAAATCCCCAATGCTTTTGGTAAAAATCAGAAATTGAAAATTTATCTCAATGTGATATCTTATGACTCCGAATACGTTCTGGAAAATGCCATTCGCTTTTGGTTTAAAAATTTTCACCTCGATCAGGAAATTCGTCCGGGCAGAAAGGTGAAATCCTATGAAGGTGCCAATCCGATGTACGTGATTATAATTGGAACCCACGTGATTATAATGGACATAGACTGTAATGGTTATACGGAGGAACAGTGGGAAAAACTCACCAAGGACATGCGTTCTTTTTTTGATCCGAACAAGGAGGCGATTATTATTGAATTGCTTTGTAACGGGCCATTGGAATGGGTGCAAAATGCACCTGATTTTCGGAAGCGGTAAAAATATTCTTTCTTTTTGTAAATGCTGGTAAAACCCGGGGGTTGCCGATGTGCAATTCTCCTTTTTGGGTGTTGTGGTTATGATAATATTCACCCTATATTTGCAGATTAATAAAATCGACTTGTATGCGCAGGGTCTATGCGACTATAATAATTCTGATGCTTTTTCCGACGTTTGTTTGGTCGCAGTTTATGCCCATTCAAAATGATGATGAATACCGGGTTTTTCTCGATATCAGCAGTACGATAAAGGATAATCCTGTGGTGGAAATAGTGCCGCCTTTGCAATCGTTGCGCATGGATAGTGCCATTTACTGTATGGCGAGAATTATTCCCGGAACATATTCGATAAGTAATTTTGGACAATTCGTTGAAGATATTTCGGGTGAAGATCAATTTGGAAAACCGCTTGAGGTGGTTAAATTGGATGCGAATCGGTGGTATTTTCCGCAGAAGAATGACTTGTATAAAATCAAATACACTGTAAAACCCACCTTTGGAAATTCGGATATTTTTGAACCCGCCGGCACTACTTTTCGCGATGATGTGGCTTTGCTGAATCTTTTTGCCATGGTAGGGTATATGCAGGACAACGGGCAGCTCGCGTATGACTTGACGATTCAAAAGCCGAAGAACCTATACGGTGCCGGCAACCTGCAAAATGTCTCCAGAGATGTTGACCGCGATCAGTTTACCGCACCGAATTATTTTCACCTTCACGACAATCCTTTGATGTATGCCGCTCCGGATACCGTTTCGGTACAGGTTGACGATACGCGGATTCATTTGGCGCTATACAGTGCCGACGGTGAAAACAAGGCCAATCAAATTTTACCACTACTGGAGGATTTGTTTCAAGCCACCAGTGATTATTTTGATGGTAGTCTTCCGGTAACCGATTACCATATTTTACTTTTTATGGAAAGTCAGGATCGGGAAACGGAAAATTTTGGCGCACTGGAACACCATTACAGCACCGTCGTTTATCTACCCGATTATCCGCTTAATTTTATCGGTCAAAACATTAAAGACATTGTTGCGCATGAGTTTTTACATATTGTGACTCCGCTAAACTTCCATTCTGAGGTTGTGCATAATTTTGATTTTCAGTATCCAAAAATGACAAAGCACCTTTGGCTTTACGAGGGTGTAACGGAATACACTTCTCATTTGGTGCAGGTTAGAGGCGGATTGATCACGCCCGAGGAATTTTTGGAAACCATGCGTGAGAAAATGAGAGGTGCGGAGGATTTTAATCCATTGGTGCCTATGACAACGGCTTCAAAATACGCGCTTGATGTTCACGAAGATCAGTATTTGAATGTCTATCAAAATGGTGCACTGGTCGCCATGTGTATTGATTTACATATCATTATTGCTTCAAACGGAAAAACTGATTTAAAAGATTTGATGGTTTCACTGGGAAATACATTTGGCCCCGACACCTTTTTTATGGATTATCAATTGTTTGATATAATTGCGGATCACGGTTTTCCCCAAATACATCAATTTGCGGCCAATCACATAGAGGCCTCTATAAAAATGCCTTTTGATGAATTGTTGGCCATGGTGGGCTATGCTTATGCCGAGGATGCAGAAGTGCCGGGGATTTCTTTTGGCAATACGGACTTTGGTATTGACATGGCAGATGCGGTTTTGGTGGTGGAAAGCATGGAAGGCGCAGACGAAATGGCTTTGGCTTTGGGATTTAAACCCGGTGATAAATTGATTTCATTGAATGGAAATTCTATGGAATTGCCGCAATTGGAGCGAACACTTTCCCAATTTTACCGGGAAACTTCAGTTGGGCAGGAAGTGGAGATAAAGGTAAATCGCCCAAATAAAAAAAGGACAAAGTACAAAACAAAAACGCTAAAAGCCAAAGCCGTTGAGGTCAAGCGGTCGGCAAAGCATCTCATTAAAGAAATTGAAGCCAATAAGGATCAAATACGCCTTCGTGAAAAATGGCTCAATAGTAACAGTTAAAATTTGATTTAGATGAAAGTATTAGGAAAAGTAACCTTGCCACTATTTTGCGGTTTGTTTTTAGTGAGTAGTTGCCAACCTTCCTCGGTTGAGGATGTTATGGCAGGCACCCTCGGTTTTGATATCAATCATATCGACAGCAGTTTTAGCCCATGTGAAGACTTTTTTATGTTTGCATCCGGCGGCTGGATAGCGGAAAATCCCATTCCCGCTTCGGAAGCACGCTGGGGCAGTTTTCCCATTTTGATTGAGGAAAATGAAATTAAACTCCGTGGACTACTCGAGGGTTTGGAGGGCAAGGAATTTCCAAAGGGAAGTTATAAGCAGCAGCTCAGGGACTATTACATAAGTGCCATGGATTCCATTACCGTTGAGGATCTGGGACTTGAATCTCTGCGCCCTTATCTGGATAATGTAAATGGTATTAAAAATCGCAATGATATAAAATCTTATTTGCAATATGCAGTCCGCGAACAAATCGGAGTTCCTTTTGGCATGTATGTGGGTGCTGATAGCAAAAACAGTGAAGCTTATGCCTTGTATTTTTCCCAGTCGGGTTTAGGACTTCCGGACAGAGAGTACTATTTTAAAGAAGGCGAAGTTTCCGATCAAATCCGCCAAAAATATGTAGGTCATATTACCGAAATGTTGCAGTTGGCCGGGGTAGAAAATGCGGGTCGTCAGGCAGCGGACATAATGGCTTTGGAAACTGAAATAGCCAATAACCACATGAATCGCAGAGATCAGCGGAAGCCTGAGCTCACTTATAATAAAATGGATTTTGAATCTTTTGCCGGATTAATGCCGTTTTTTAACTGGAATACAATGGCCGAGGAATTAAGCATCAATGCGGACTCGGTAATCGTGCGTCAACCTGATTTTTTCCGAGCGATGGACAAAATCTTTAATAACAGCGATGTGGATGTTTGGAAAAGCTATTTTACCTGGCATTTGTTGAGAAAATATTCTGATTACTTACCGCATGATTTTGTAAAAAGCAGTTTTGATTTTTACGGTAGGGCACTTTCCGGAACCACGGAAAACAAGCCACGGTGGAAGCGCTCGATAAACAAAATTAACGGTGGCTTATCTGAACCGTTAGGTCGCTTATTTTCCGATAAATACTTTAGTCCGGAAAGTCGGAATAAAGTTGAGAAAATGGTAGAAGACATCCGTGCGGTTTACCGCGAAAGGATCATGGAAAACGAATGGATGAATGAGGACACAAAGGAAAAGGCCATTGAGAAGTTAAATGCATTTAACTACAAAATTGGTTATCCCGACAATTGGAAAGACTTTAGTCAGGTAGAAATTCTCCCCAATGATTTGGTTGGAAATCGCCAACGTATTACTGTTTACCAGTTTAAGGATAAATTGGCGCGATTGGGCACCGCAGTAGATAAGTCAGAATGGTTTATGGGCGCTCATGTTGTGAATGCGTATTATAGTCCATCATTTAACGAAATTGTATTTCCTGCGGGCATTCTACAGCCGCCATTTTTTGATGCCAAAGCCGATGATGCGGTAAATTACGGCGCTATTGGCGGAGTTATCGGTCATGAGTTTACCCACGGTTTCGACGATCAGGGAAGAAAGTACAACGCTTTCGGAAACTTGTCGAGCTGGTGGTCCACAGAAGACAGTGCACGATTTGCAGAACGCACCCAAAAAGTGGTTGAGTTTTACAGTAAGCTTTCGCCAGTGGAAGGATATTTTGTGGATGGCGAATTGACTTTGGGTGAAAATATTGCCGATATAGGCGGATTGACGCTCGCGTATCACGCCTATAAAAAGCACATTTCAAAAACGGGAAGTAAAGTCATCAATGGTTTTACACCAGAACAACGGGTTTTTCTCGGTTGGGCAAAAGTTTGGCAAAGTCAGGCCACGGAGGAGTTTTTGCGCAAGCAAGTGCAAACCGATCCGCACTCGCCTTCTCAATATCGCGTAAATGCAACCATGAGTATGATTCCAGAATTTAAGCAAGCTTTCGAGTGTGAAGAGGATGACCCTCTATTCATCACCGAGGAAGAGCGTGCAATAATCTGGTAATCATTATAAAAATTTTCACCTATTATGCATCCGGATTTTGAATTTGAAGGCCGAATAATCAGGCATCCGGACGACGTAAAAACCGTACCGATAAACAAACTTGAAGGGCTCGCGAGGGCCCTTCGTTTGTATTTGATGGAAATCCCAGTAGATAAACCTGCGCACTTGGCCTCATCGCTTTCTGCAAATGAAATCACTGTAGCCCTGCATTGGGTTATGGATTTACCAAATGATGTATTGGTTTACGATGTCGGTCATCAGTCTTATGGACATAAAGTGTTGACAGGTAGGGGTTCTCAAATGCACCTTTTGCGTCGCTTGGGTGGACCATCGGGTTTTCCCAATCCAGAGGAAAGTCCCTTTGACCTTTTTATTTCCGGGCACAGCAGTACCTCGCTCAGCACATTGGCCGGAATGGCTTATGCCGATCGACTTGCCGGTGTGAAATCGCGACGATATGTTTCGGTTATCGGAGACGGTTCGCTCACCGCCGGCGTGGCTTTTGAGGCGCTTAATTTCATAGGCGAACATCAATTGCCGGTAAGCATTATTCTAAACGACAATAATCATTCTATCGACGATACCCGTGGTGCGTTACACCTTAATAAGGGTTATGAAAAATATTTTTCTGCCTTGTCCATTGGTTACAAAGGCCTAGAAAATGGACATAATGTGCAGGCTTTGGTAAAAACTTTTTCTCAACATCTCAGTACGGACAAACCGCTTTGCATACATTGTAAAACACTGTATAACAAACCGCAAATAACCAATTCATCGGGCAAAAAAACCATTGGCTTTAGTGCTGGTATTGCAGATTACTTGGAAAGCGCCATGGCTGAAAATGCCAAATTGGTTTTGGTCAGTCCGGCCATGATTGGGGGAGCGGGATGGCTCAAAATTCAAAATCGTTTTCCCGATCGGGTAATTGATGTTGGTATTGCAGAGCAGCATGCAGTCGCTATGTGTTCGGGATTGGTTGCATCCGGGTATATCCCCGTGTGTCATATTTACAGCACATTTTTGCAAAGGGCATTTGATCAGGTTATTCACGATATTGTTTTGTCCGGATTACCAGTAATTTTTCTGGTAGATCGTGCGGGCTTGGTAGGTGAAGACGGCCCGACGCATCACGGATTGTTTGATTTACCATTGTTACTTTCTTTGCCAAAAACCAAATTGTTTCTTCCCACAACGCCACAAAATGCGATTAAAAATTTAACGAATAGTATATCTCAACCCAAAGAACCTGTTTTTATTCGTTACCCAAGAGACAATCAACTTTCTTATCACCATATAGAGAAACTGATTGATTCAGATATTTCACTGGTTTATTACGGGGCACAAGGAAACTTAGTTGAGGAGGTTGAAGATTTACTGAGCCGGGCAGGAGTAGAGGTTAGTATTAGCCCAATCGAAGAAATACCGAATGCTGAATTGACCTTTCTTGCAACAAAACCTAAAAAAATCGTATTTTTTAACGAAGGGTATGTACAGGGGGGGGTAGGTGTGTTTTTAGAAAATCATGTAGCAGATGTTCGAGGTTATAAGGTTGATTGGCTACAAATTGGACTTCCGGAAGTCTTTATTTCTCACGGAAATGTTTCGGAATTACGGGATGAATTTGGCTTGCAAACCGAACGCATTGTTGAAAAAATTCTCGATTTTGTGGGGAACTGAGCTTTATCAGTTTTTGATGAATCACTTTCTTTGTACCTTTGTATAAAATTAATTTAGTTAATGAGTCAAATCACATTTGAACGTGCGCAGCCTAATGGTTTTTATCGCACATTGCGCTCCAGAGTTCTTGGAGCTATTAAGGAGAGTGGAAATGATGTTTCGGGAGGTTCAAAGATTCAACGAAAAGCAATTATTTTAGCTGCTATATATGTCGTTCCCATTGTGGCGATGTATTTTGTTATGCCAGTATGGTTGTATTTCTTGATGTGGATTCTCGCTGGAGTAGGCATGTCCGGAATTGGAATGGGCATTATGCACGATGCCAACCACGGAAGCTTTTCTAAAAACCCCACTTTAAACAAGTTGTTGGGAAGTAGTATTGTTTTGTTGTGCGGTCACACCATTACATGGAAAATTCAACACAACATCCTACACCATACTTACACCAACATCCACGGAAAAGACGAAGATATTGATACCTCAGCCGGTATCATTCGCCTACATCCGGAACAGCCCAGACGCAAACTGCACAAATATCAACACTTGTACGGACCATTGCTGTATTCACTAATGACCCTAAACTGGTTGGCGCCCAAAGACTTCAAGCAGTTGGTCAGGTTTCAAAAAGCGGGTTTACTCAAACAAGCCGGTGGTACCTACACCAAAGAATGGTGGAAATTGGTACTCAATAAAATTACCTATACGTCGGTAATGGTCATAATTCCAATTATTTTTCATCCACAAGCCTGGTTCTTGGTTATTCTCGGTTTTATAGCCATGCACTTTGTGGCGGGAAGTTTGTTGAGTTGGACTTTTCAGCTTGCACATGCCATGCCGGCAACCAGTAAATTTGACGGTATTAAAAACGATAAATTTGGCGATTGGGCAACCCACCAGTTGTTGACAACCATCAATTTTGCTCGTAATAACAAATTGGTTACTTGGTTTTTGGGCGGACTAAATTATCAGGTTGAACACCACTTGTTCCCCAACATCAGCCATGTGCATTATCCTAAAATTGCGGAAATTGTCAAACAAACTGCCTTAGAGTTTAATCTTCCCTATCAAGAGATACCTCGACTTCGCGATGCCATTAAATACCATTTCCACTACCTTCAAATCATGGGTGGAAGTAGGCCTGAAGTAGCCTAACCCGATATAGGAATTACAGGTAAAGCCTCAGGTTTTTTTCATAAACTCACAGCGGACAAACAAGGCAATTTTGTGTAAAATGCCTGAGTCCACTCTAAAAAGGATGATTTCAATCAAAATCGAGGGGATTTTTGAACCGGAGCTAACCAGCTGTTAGTGAGGATTCAAAAATCTACCGACAAGGAAGATTTTGGCAGAAAGGGACTTTTTAGAGCAGACTCATGCCTTGTTTGTCCGCTTCTTTTGTCCAATATGGTTGTGGAGAAAAATCACCAAATCCTCGGTATGAAAAATTGATTTGGGTTTTCGTTTAAATGTTTCCCGTGCTCCTTTATATTTACAGCCAAATAAATTCATGCATGAAGAAATCTATGCTTTTGATAGCTCTTTTGAGTTGGTGCAATTGGGCGCTATCACAATCCCTTCATTCTCGGGAAGGTATTCAGGATGACCGATCAAAATTGACCTACGCCATCATCAATGCGAATATTACCACAGCGCCAGGCAAGAAGATCACCAATGGGATTATTATTGTACAGGATGGGAAAGTTGTAAATATTGGCCAGTCCATTACAATCCCTAAAAATGCCGTTACCATTGATGCTGATGGGAAATACGTGTATCCATCTTTTATTGAACTCAATAGTAATTTTGGATTGCGAAGTCCCGATAAAAAAGACAAATCTGGAGGAGGACCTGAATACGAACGCACTGATGGAAAAAGTGCCTTTGGGTGGAATAAGGCCATACGCGCAGATCAAAGTGCTTCAAGTCTTTTCGAACACGATGAGGATGCGGCGAAGAAAATGCGGGAAAATGGGATTGGTATTGTCCTTTCACATTATCAAGACGGTATTGCCAGAGGCACTGGTTCATTAGTAGCCCTTACAGATGCCGGTGAAAATATCTCCATGATTCAGGCCGTAGCATCTACCCATTTTTCATTTGACAAAGGAAGTAGTTCACAACAATATCCAAGCTCACAAATGGGCGCCATGGCCTTGCTTCGACAAACTTTTATCGATTTGGAATGGTATCGCGGTCAGAAAGAAATCAATGAAAAGCACTTGCACCTCGAAGCCCTGAAATGCTGTGAAAAATTGCCAAACTTCTTTTCGGCTACAGATAAAATGACAGGATTGCGAGCTTTTCGTTTGGGCGCTGAATTTAAACGTGATTTTATACTCTTAGGTTCCGGCGATGAATATCAAATTTTACCCGATATTCAAGGAAAATCCATTCGCTATGTTTTACCGTTAAACTTTCCGGATGTGCCCGCAGTCCAACATCCGATGATGGCCCGGGAAATGAGTATCCGCGATTTGAAGCACTGGGAACTAGCGCCTTATAACGCACGCATTTTGCACGATCACAAAATTGAATTTGCATTCACTTTTGAAGGGGTGAAAAATGTATTTTCAACCCTCCACCTTTTGGGTAAATCTGGTTTGTCGGAAGAAACTATTCTCGGTGCTTTAACAACCAATCCCGCACGCTGGATACATTTTGAGTCTTTAGGTGCGATAGCCAAAGGAAATCCTGCCAACTTCTTTATTTCCCGCGATAGTCTATTGGCGGAAAAGAACCAAGTGTATGAACATTGGGTGATGGGAAGGCGATATCAAATTAAAGAGATTTCTGAGTATCAAATGGAAGGGGTTTATGTGCTGGATGGGGATACCCTGGAAATTAAAAAATCTAAATTTACCTTGACCACAAAAGCCGGACAAAATATATCCGGAACCTTTTCTAAGAAAAATAATCAGCTTACCATACCGTACTCCATTGATGACGAGTTTTTTGTTTTAAATTTGGAATTTACCGGGCACGGTCAAATATCCAATCCCTCAAGGTATTTTTCGGAATCCAGCAAAGTGAAAATTATTGCAGATGTCAAAGTTGTTTCAACGGGAGGAACAAAAGATAGCACCGTTCAATCTGTTGTTGATGAGTATTTTGATTATAAGGCAGCACTTTGGTATCCCTTTCAGGCGTACGGAAATCCCCTTATGGTCGAAAAGGAAAAGCCGGAAACTTACCTGATAAAAAATGTCACCTTATGGTCTATGGTACACGAAATACCCCAGCCAGGAATGGATGTGATCATTAGGAAAGGAAAAATTTCCAAAATCGGTGTAAACTTAAAAGTACCAAAAGGTGCCGTGGTCATTGACGGTTCCGAAATGCATCTGAGTCCGGGCCTCATTGACGAACACAGTCATATTGCCATTTCAAGGGGGGTAAACGAAAGTGGAAGTTCCATTAGTAGTGAAGTGCGAATTGGGGATGTCGTGAACCATGAGGACATCAACATTTACCGACAGCTTTCGGGCGGCACCACAGCATCACAGTTACTTCACGGTTCAGCAAACGTAATTGGCGGCCAATCTGCTTTGGTGAAATTGCGATGGGGACAATCCGCAGAAGCGATGAAAATTGAAAATGCACCAAAGTTTATCAAATTCGCCCTGGGCGAGAATGTCAAACAGAGCAACTGGGGTGATCGCATGAACGTCAGATACCCACAAACCCGAATGGGCGTTGAGCAGTTTTTATTTGAGTCCTTTTACCGTGCACAGTCTTATGGAACCAGTGGGGAGCGTGCCAGACGCATCGATTTAGAATTGGAAGCACTTTGGGAAATTTTGAACGGTGAGCGTCACATCAGTTGTCATTCGTATGTGCAATCTGAAATAAATATGTTGATGAAAGTGGCCGATAGTATGGGGTTTAAAATCAACACCTTTACCCATGTTTTAGAAGGGTATAAAGTGGCTGACAAACTCAAAGTCCACGGTGCAGCCGGCAGTACGTTTAGCGACTGGTGGGCTTATAAAATGGAGGTAAATGAAGCCATACCCTTTAACGCTGCGGCCATGGCAAAAGCAGGTGTACTTACGGCCATCAATTCCGACGATGCCGAGATGGGACGAAGACTGAACCATGAGGCGGCCAAGGTATTGAGATACGGTGGTGATGATCCGGTGGAAGCTTTAAAAATGGTTACTTTAAATCCAGCCAAAATGCTGCATTTGGACCATCGGATTGGGAGTGTAGAAGAAGGAAAAGATGCAGATCTGGTATTATGGAGTGATGTGCCTTTGAGCATAAATGCACGTGCCATCAAAACCTTTGTGGATGGGGAACTGCTTTTTGATCGGGAGGCCCAGGAAGAAGAACAAATGCGCCTTCGCAAGGAGCGGGTGAGGCTTATTAAAAAAGCGCTTCAGGCGGCAAATAGCGGAAAACCGATTGCTACACCCGAGTCCGAAATTGATTCAGAATACCATTGTGATACCCTTGAAGAAATACATTTTCATGAAAAATAAAGTATTGTTTTTTATCGCAGTTGGCGCATTGATTTCGTGTCATGCTTTTGGCCAAACCGTATTGTATCGGCAAGCCAATTTACACCTTGGCAACGGTGCATTTATCGAAAACGGACAAATGATGACCGAGGGTGTCGATATTGTTTGGATAGGGAAATCGACCGACACCCCGCCAAAATCAGCGGACAAAACCATCGACCTTAGCGGGAAACATGTATATCCCGGATTTATCGCACCTGCAACGGCTACTGGTTTGGTTGAAGTGGAATCGGTGCGAGCAACGAGAGATTTCCGTGAAGTAGGATCTGATAATCCAAATGCACGGGCTGCCGTGGCGTTCAATACGGATTCAAGAATTCACCCAACCCTGAAATACAACGGGATTTTGATTGTACAAGCCACCCCTGAAGGCGGACGATTTTCGGGTTTATCTTCAGTAATGCATCTGGACGGGAGAAACTGGGAAGAAGCTACCCTTCGTCTCGATGATGGCCTACACATAAATTGGCCCGGAAAGATGCGCTATAACAGAAGCAAAGGGAAATTGGTGGAAAACGAAAATTACGATCAGCAGGTAAGTGATTTGGTGCAAACCTTTAAAGACGCCCACGGATATTTACAGGGTAAACCCGCTACCATCAACCTAAAACTGGCGGCATTTGACGGGGTTTTTTCGGATACCAAAAAGGTGTTTGTGCATGTAAATAAAGCATGGGAAATTATGGATGCCGTGAATAAATTAAAGGAAGTAGGCGTAAAACATCCGGTTGTTGTTGGTGGAATGGACGCACATTCGATCGTAAATTTTTTATTGAAACACGAAATCCCAGTCATACTGGGGCGACCACATGAACTACCCCTTTATAGCGATGACGCCATCGATCAACCATATTCAACCCCGGCGCAATTGCAGGAGGCAGGCGTATTATTTTGCCTGAGCAATATCGGTCGAATGCCGGTTATGGGCAATCGAAACATTCCATTTATGGCAGGGACAGCCGTGGCCTATGGTTTGGAATACGAATATGCCGTTGCCTCGATTACGGGCAATGCGGCCAAGATTCTCGGTATTGATATGCGCTATGGAACTTTAGAAGCGGGTAAGTCGGCAACTTTTATCGTAAGTGATGGGGATGCCCTAAATATGGAAACGCAATCCATAGGTATGGCATTTATCGATGGACAACCAGTGGATATGGAAAACTGGCAAGAAATACTTTACCGAAAGTGGTCTGAAAAAATTGAAAAAATTCAGCAAAGCAAAAATTGAGGGTGATTGTTTTTAAAAAGGAAAATAGATTTTAAATACAAGAGTCCACTTTAAAAAGGCAGATTTTGGCAGAAAGGGGCTTTTTGGAGCAAACTCAATTGTGTATAACCCAATAGATCGGCCAGAACCAAAGATAATTTTATGAAGTTAATAGTACTATCCCCCTCTTTTTATTTGTTTCTTACCATGCTATTGTTGGTTTGGCAGTGGAAGCGCATGTCTGGTCGGCGAAGGCGCATTGCTTTGGGAACATGGGTGTTAGTTGCTTATATGTTGACGACGCCTTTTGTGCCACTTTGGTTGATTTCCAAATGGGAAAACAAGTACCCGCCCATAAGTGCGTTGGATGACACGGACGTTTATACCATTGTTGTTTTGGGCGCCGGACACGATTACGACGATCGGTTGCCGCCCACTACCTTACTCAACGGAGCTTCCCAAAGTCGATTGATTGAAGGAATGCGATTGGCATATCGGTTGCCAAATTCCAGATTGCACACATCGGGTTGGTCTTCTTCAAATCGAATTCCGACAGGTGAAATGAAACGCCGTGCGGCAATTGCCTTGGGGTTTCCCGAAGAAAGACTTTCGGTTCAAAAAGAGCCACACAACACCAAATCAGAAGCGGAAATTTTTGCAAAAAATCACCATAGACCAGCGGATAAAGTTATTTTGGTGACGTCAGCGCTGCATATTCCTAGGGCGGTAAAACACTTTGAGGGTGAAGGGGTTTCGGTCATTCCAGCACCTTGCCACTATTTGACTTTTCGGGATAATGAAAAGTCGGTCAAAGCCCTGATCCCACAATTGAAATATCTCAAAACCATGCAAGGATATTTTAAAGAGGTACTGGGGTTTTATTTTGCACTTTGAAAGTTTGAAGCCATTCCAAAAAGATTGATTTCAACCAAAATAGACACGGTGGGGGTTTTCGAACCGGAGCTAACCAGCTGTAAGTGAGTGTTCATTATTTTGCCGACAAGGATGATTTTCGCAGAAATGGACTTTTTTGAGCAGACTCAAGTTTGACTTAGCCAAATACAATGTTGCAAAACCCACAAAACTTCTCCAACTGTGAATTACTTTTGCCCTTCTTAATTTGAGAAAACACAACTACAATATTTAACAGGATTATTTAGATGAACGAAAAAATTTGGCTTTCTTCACCCCACATGGGCGGTAGTGAAAGAAAATATGTAGAGGAGGCTTTTGACACCAATTGGATTGCCCCCTTAGGTCCTAACGTAAATGGTTTTGAACAAGACATTAGTGATTTTTTAAATGCCCGACAGCCAGTTGGTGCGCAAACAGCTGTGCTTACATCTGGTACAGCGGCTTTACACCTCGCCTTGGTCATGTTGGATGTTCGTCCCGGTGATGTGGTTTTGGCACAGAGTTTTACTTTCTGCGGAACAACAAATCCCATTATATATCAAGGTGCTGAGGTGATTTTTATCGACTCAGAAGCCGATACTTGGAATATGTGTCCGGATGCTTTGGAGGAAGCCATTATTACCCTTGTAGGGGAAGGTTATGTTTTGCCCGAAGCCAATGTTTTCAAAAGGACGATTCGCGCCATAATTCCCGTCCATCTCTATGGTATGCCGGCAAAATTAGATGAGATTCAGGCCATTGCCGATAATTACCAAATTCCTTTGGTGGAAGATGCTGCTGAAGCTTTGGGTTCATATTACAAACAACGCGCTTGTGGAACTTTTGGTGCCATGGCTGCACTGAGCTTTAACGGGAACAAAATCATTACCACCAGTGGGGGCGGTGCATTGGTTTCCACCCAAACAAAATTTGTTGAGCAATCCAGATTTTTAAGTACCCAAGCCAGGGATAATGCCGCACATTACCAGCATTCTAAAATAGGTTACAATTACCGCATGAGCAATGTAGTGGCCGGAATAGGTCGTGGACAAATGGAAGTGCTCGAAACCCGTGTTGAACAACGCAGGGCCAACAACCAACGATACCGGACGTTTTTTGCTGATGTTCCCGGTATTACTTTTCAAAATGAACCCAATGCCGATTTTTATTCTAATTTTTGGTTGACTTCCATTTTGGTAGATCCCAAGCTTACCGGAGGACTTACCCGTGAGGATATTCGATTGGCCCTGGAAGCGGAAAACATTGAAGCTCGACCACTTTGGAAACCCATGCACATGCAACCCGTTTTTGAAGGAAGTCGCTTTTTTGGCCCCGGTATCTGTAAAGTTCTATTTGAACATGGTCTTTGTTTGCCTAGTGGCTCAAACTTGTCAGATGAAGATTTTGAGAGGATTTTTAAAGCTTTAAAAAGTATCGTAATCGATAAATAAAATCATTTGCCCCGGGAAATTGTGTTTCCATATCCGTAATTAATCCCCTATTTTTGCGCAATGACTAAAAAATCAAACCCGGGTGTGAAATTTAAATTGGCGCTACACTGGCGAATTCTTTTGGGACTTTTAGCCGGAACAGTTTACGCATTTTTATCCGCAGTTTTTGGCTGGTCGCAATTTACCATTGATTGGATTGCACCTTTTGGTACCATTTTCATCAATTTGCTCAAACTTATTGCGGTCCCATTGGTGTTGTTTAGCATCATTGCCGGAATTGCCGGATTGGGTTCTCCCGAACAACTCGGCAGATTGGGCGCGAAAACTTTGGTCGCCTACCTAAGTACGACCCTTATAGCCGTTACGATGGGACTATTGCTGGTAAATGCCATAAAACCCGGAAACCTCGTTGATAAAGAGGCACGGCTCGACAATAGAATGGCCTACGAAATTTGGGCAAAATCTGAGGGTATTAACCTTTTGGACGACGATTGTCTAAGCTGTAAACCAAAGCATCAAGATCGATTTAACCGCATTAAGTCGAGGTCAACGGAATCCCTACCGGACGAAACCATTGAAGGAAAAAAGGAAAAAGTGGATAATCGTCCCTTGAGTTTCCTTATCGATATGGTGCCCGACAATATTTTTTTGGCACTTTCGGATAACAAGCTGATGTTACAAATTATCTTTTTTGGCTTGTTTTTCGGTATTTCACTTTTGTTTATCCCGTCTGAAGGGGGCAAACCGGTTATCAATCTGGTTGAATCCATCAACTTGGTCTTTCTCAAAATGGTAGATTTGGTGATGCGTGCTTCTCCTTTTTTGGTATTTGCCCTAATGGCTGGCGTAATAGCCGATATGGCCGGTGACGATATTTCAAAAATCGGAGGCATTTTTGAGGGTTTACTTTATTACGCCATTACTGTGATTGTTGGTTTGGCCTTATTGGGCTTTGGACTGTACCCTTTGATTGTGAAGTTTTTTGCAAAAGGAATTGGATTTATGGACTTTATGCGAAAAATCAGTCCTGCGCAACTTTTGGCATTCTCAACTTCCAGCAGTGCTGCCACATTACCGGTTACCCTCGATTGTGTAGAAAATAGGGTAGGGGTAAATCGCAAAATATCGAGCTTTGTTTTACCCATTGGCGCCACGGTCAATATGGACGGTACAAGTGTTTATCAGGCCATTGCTGTGGTTTTTCTCGCGCAATTACACATGGTTGACCTCTCCATCCAACAGCAAATGATAATCGTATTGACAGCTACTTTGGCAAGTATCGGTTCGGCAGCAGTGCCCAGCGCCGGAATTATCATGCTCATCATTGTGATGGAAGCGGTTAAACTCAACCCGGCCTGGATTGCCATTATTTTACCCATCGACAGGATATTGGACATGTGCAGAACCGTAGTTAATGTCACCGGTGACGCAACGGTAACCACCATTATCGCCCAGTCTGAAGGTATGTTAGAACCCGTAGAGGAAGCGTAAAAAAAAATTCTTATGGATTTGGGATATTTTCAAGTTGAATATTCCCGTTTTTTCCCTACTTTTGAACAACCAAAAATTTTGGAATTAAACATCGTGGTTTGAAAGGGTTAATTGTATTAATTCGCAAAACCACAACCCATTTGTCAAACCCCATTTAACCATGAAAAAAGCGCTCAAGTACTTCGGCATCATTTTGATTCTGTTGTTTGCTATTATTCTTACTGCACCCATATTATTTAAAAGTCAATTGGTTACATTTGTGAAGAAAACAGCAAATGAAAACCTCATCGCAGATGTTGACTTTCGAGATGTCAAGTTAAGTCTCATAAAAAATTTCCCCGATTTCACGCTTGATGTTTATGATTTCACCATTACTGGTCGAGATACCTTTAGCGGTGTTCGGTTGGTGGATATCGAGGATTTTCGCTTGACACTAAATTTAATGAGTGTCATTCGGGGTGATGAAATTGAAATTAAGACCATTTCACTCATTAGGCCGTCGTTTCATGTTTTGGCCTACGACTCCATTCTGGTAAATTACGACATAATGTTGCCCGACGATCCTGAAACCTATGATGAGGCAGTGGAAGAAGAAGCGGAATCGGATTTTTCCCTCGCCTTACGCAGGTTTACCATTGAGGATATGTCCCTCATTTACGACGACCGTGATGGAGATATGTATGTCGATATAAAAGGTTTAAATCACCAACTTCAGGGTAATTTCACATTGGATGATGTAGCTTTATCCACTGTAACCTCCATAGAACAACTCACCTTTATCATGGATGGAATTACCATGCTCAGTCGAGTAAAAGCCTTGGCAGAAGTGGATTTAGACTTTAACCAGCCCAATTTTAAAATCGATATAAAAGACGGAAGTTTTGCCAGATTAAATGGCCTGACCCTTAAGGTGGATGGCAACCTGGCCATGCCCGAAGAAATCATTAGCATGAACATGTCTTTTGAAAGTGCAAATTCTGATTTTAAAGAACTCATTTCTCTGATTCCAGCGTATTATATGGCCGATTTTGAGGGACTTGAAGCCGGTGGTGAGTTTTCATTTACCGGTAAATTTGAAGGTGATTACGATGGCGAACGCGAATTGTACCCCGCTATGGATATTCGTTTAAAAGCAAAAAATGGCAGAATTAAATATCCGGATTTGCCCTCAGAGATTACGGAAGTACACATCAACACCGCCATTACCCACCCCGGTGGTGATTTAGATCGAATGAAAATTGATATTTTTCAGTTCACCCTTCATCTTGCCGGTCAGGGAATCAGCGGTTCTTTGGGCATCGCCAATCCCATGTCAGATCCGGCCATTTCCATGAATATAAAAGGAAAACTCAACCTTGACAATGTCGCCAAAGTAGCTCCATTAGAAGAAGGAACTGAATTAAAAGGCCTGATGGATGTGGACTTTAAGTTTGTCGGTAAGCAATCACAAATTGAAAACGAACGCTACGATTCGGTTGTCGCCTACGGACGAGGGGAACTTACCAGTTTTTATTATTCGGATAACGATATGCCGCTTCCCGTAGAAATTTCACATGCTTTAATGGTGGTGAGACCAGAGGTTGCTCAGGTAGAAGATTTTAAAATGAAAATTGGCGCTTCGGACTTTAACGCCACCGGTCGGCTCGACAATATGCTTCAATACGTCCTTTCCGATCAGGAACTCAAAGGCAGATTCAACTTTACATCTTCGTTTTTAAACATCGACGAACTTATGACTTTTGCAGATGAGGGAACAGAAGAGGGAGCCACAAAAATTGATACATCAGCGGCAGAAGAAATGACGGTTGAGGACATCAGAATCCCCGCAATGATAGATTTTCGATTGGATGCTAATATCGCTAAACTGTTGTATGACGGCATGGATATCACCAATTTATCCGGTGGAATTCACATTGTCGATCAGACCTTACGAATGGATAAGGCCCGCATGAACCTAATGGGCGGATTGGTGCAAATGGATGGTTATCTCGACACCAAACCAGAGGAACCGATTGCCAACTTTGACGTTCGATTGTCCGATATAGCGTTTAAAGAAGCTTACAATACGCTGGACATGGTAAAATCCTTTGCGCCCATTATGGAGAAATCCGAAGGAAAATTCACCACCAATTTTTCCATGCAAACTTCGCTTTTGGGTGATTTGAGCCCCAATTTATCCACACTTAAAGCTGAAGGTCTGTTGCGAACGATGGGTGTTGTTGTCGAAACGGAAGTAATGGAAAAGGTCGCCAATGTACTTCGCAATGATGATTACAAAATACTAAAGCTAGACGATACCCGTGCCGAATTTACCATTGAAGATGGCCGTTTGTTTCTCAAGCCTTTTGATTTAAAGAGTAGAAGTTTAAGCGGTAAAGTTCACGGAAGCAGCGGTCTTGATCAGACCCTCGATTTTGTAATGGATTTAAATGTGCCCTTCTCCAATGTGAAAGCGGATCAGTTATTGAGTGCGATTGGTGGTTCAACGCCAAAAAACATAGACCTGAAAGTAAATATTGGAGGAACTTTCACCAATCCTAAAATAACTACATCACTAGGAGATTTGGGAAAAAGTATTGGTAGTCAGGTAAAAGATCAAGTGAAAGACAAAGTGGAAAAAGAAGTGACCAAGGCAAAGGAACAGGTAAAAGAAAGGGCCGGTGAGGAAGCGGAAAAGATTTTAGCCCAGGCTCGTGCGCAAGCAGATAAAATAAAGTCTGAAGCCAAGCGTTCTGCTGATAAAATTCGTCAAGGAGGAAAAGATGCCGGAAATAAACTTCGCGATGAAGCCAAAAGACAAGGTGATAACTTGGTGAAAGAAGCCGGTAGTAACATTATCAAGAAACGCGTAGCCCAAGAAGCTGCGGATAAATTGGTTCGCGATGCTGAACAGCAAGCCAAACGCGCGGAGGATGAAGCCAATAAACGTGCAGATAACATCGAAAGGGAAGCTGAACAAAGGGCCAATAAGATTATTGAAGATGCAGAGAATAAAGTTGAGGATAGTTTGTAGTGCAATTTGCTTGCTTTTCGGTGGTTTCCATGTATTAGCACAACCTGAATTGGGAGAATGCGATCGAGAGATTGTAGAAGTTTCACAAAATCAGTTTAACAGGGCGCAAAAAGCCTGGGCAGATAAAAACCAAAACGAGTTAAAGCGAAACCTAGAGTTGGCCCTGCGTTCCGACAAGGATAATCCCCATGCCTTGTACTATTTTGGTGAATATCAGGCCAGATCAGGCAACACCAAAATGGCAGAGGCCCTTTGGGTACACCTTTTAGACATCTGTCCAGACTACAAAGGTGAGGTGATTTTTAAATTGGGCATCATCATGCTGGAAAATGGCCAAACCCAAAAAGCCCTGGATTATTTGGAGCGATATACCCGGCATCCGGAGCGCGAGAAGCGCCTTTTGACTGAGGCCAATAAAATCCTCGAAGAAGTTAAAGTCAAAGCCAGGTTAGAGGCCAATCCATTGGATTTTAATCCGATTCCTTTGAAGCATATTTGTACTGAAGATGATGAATATTTGGCCATTATCAGTCCAGATGGAACACTGTGCTTCTTCACCCGCCGGACAGAACGCCCCGATAAATACGGATCAGCTATAGGAAAGACGATTGTACAAGAACACTTTTCGTATGCCCAACGCCGCCCCGATGGCACCTTTCAGAAAGGTCAACCGATGGAAGACCCCTTTAATTCAACATTTAACGAAGGAGGCCCAACCGTAAATGCCAACAATACCGAACTTTACTTTACGGTTTGTGAACGCGATGAAGAAGGCTACCTCAATTGCGATATTTATTTTTCTAAAAAAAGCGGATACTATTGGTCGATTCCCGAAAGTATTGGCGATCATATCAATAAACCTGACAGCTGGGAATCTCAACCCAGTGTAAGTGCCAATGGCGATAGACTTTATTTTGCCAGCAATAGAAAAGGGGGGCAAGGTGGCATCGATATCTACGTTTGTCACAGACAGGAAGATGGAAGTTGGGGAAATCCGAAAAATCTAGGATCCACCATCAATACAGAAAAGGACGAAAAAGCACCTTTTATTCATCCGGACGGAAGAACCTTGTATTTTGCCAGTCAGGGGCATCCGGGACTTGGGGGTTTTGATGTTTTTTATAGTCAGAAAACGCCGGACAACTGGTCAACTCCGGAAAACATTGGGTATCCCATAAACTCAGAGGAAGACGATTTGGGTTTATTCGTCAATTTGGCGGGAACAAAAGGCTATTTTTCTTCCAATACCCGAAAGGGAAAAGGGGGATGGGACGTATTTGAATTTGATCTTCCATATCAAATAAAACCCGCAGATGTTACCCTTGTAAAAGGAAAATTGGTAGATGTATATGGTGAACCCGAACCCGAAGCCGAGCTTGAAATTAAAAATCTGGAAACCAAAGAAATTCAAAAAGTTGCGGTTGATGAAATTACCGGAGAATACGCTGCGGTTGTGGTGAAGGAAAAAAGCCAAAACCATATCGTAACCGTAAAGAAAAAAGGTGCAGCGTTTAGCACAAAGTATGTAAGTGGTGATTTGGAAGCACCTAAAGTTGTGGAAGCCGATTTGGAGGTTCGCAAAATCGAGAAAGGGGAGGAGTACCGTTTGAATGACGTGGTATTTGCCACCAATAGTTTTGAATTAAACAAGGTTGCCCGGCAAATCATCGATGAGTTTGTTTTATTTTTGACTACAAATCCGGAAATACGAGTTGAAATACAAGGGCATACCGATAATGTAGGTAATGACCAAGACAATTTAATTCTTAGTCAAAATCGCGCAAAAGTCGTTTATGAATACATGGTTCAGCATGGAATTTCTGGTAACCGACTTAAGCACAACGGTTACGGTGCCAAAAGACCCATTGCCGACAACAACACTGAGGAAGGTCGGGCAAAAAATCGTCGAACGGTTTTTGTGGTTTTATAGATTTTACCTTTGCTGCAAATAATCCGTATAAGTTTTCACCGGATTTTTCATTTCTGGATCATTTTTGGCGAAATATGCGACCAACTTTGGACGACGACGATCAGCGGGAGGTGCTTGATACCACATTCTCAAAGCACCTTCGGTAATTTGAACGAATTTAGGAGAGGAGTAATCGACAGGATATACAGCGTTTATGCTGCGTAAAGCTCCGTGGAAATCACCCTTTCGCAAGTGTAATTCAGCCAATCCCAACAAAGCATCAGTATAGTGTGGGGAAATTGAAATCGCCCGTTCGTATAATTCTTCGGATGCTTTGAGGAAATCGGTCGAAGCGTCTAACTCATCAATTTGTTTTATCAACAACGCCTTTTCCTTGGGTTTTAAATTGTCGTTGCACATTTTGTACCAACTGGCCAGTTGGTTCATGGTCACAATATTATAAGGTGTTAGTGTCAAGCCAGTATTAAAATCCTCGAAGGCTTCCGGCAATTTTTTCTGTGCAAATTCGGCTAAACCCCTATAGTAGTAAAGTGAGTTGGCCACGCGATCTAAATTGTAGTAGGGGTTAAGGGTTTGGTTTACTGCCATGATGAGCTTCCCGGGATTTTTTTGTCCATGCGCCGCAATTACCTCCTTGAGATTGCCATCTCCTTGCAAGCGATGGGTGGCGACAAAGGTGCTGAATAACATCAATCCGAGTAAAACAAATAAAAATACCGGTCTGATCTTCTTTGAAACCCAAAAAGCTTTGGAGTCTCGAAGGAAAAACCCGGAAATAAAAAATAGCAAAAACAGGTGTTCCGGTCGCT
The DNA here is from genome assembly GCA_020832345.1 of Cryomorphaceae bacterium. Classification (GTDB taxonomy): domain Bacteria; phylum Bacteroidota; class Bacteroidia; order Flavobacteriales; family Schleiferiaceae; genus CSBr16-58. The sequence continues at coordinate 87,962 of JAFIEY010000006.1, forward strand.
CCATCGGAAAGTCAAAAAACATAAAAATCAAGTAACCTACAAAAACGAAAAACATGGCAATTTTAAAGTGGTGCTCAATGTTCGAGTCATTTTTCCGCAAAGATCTGATGGCATAATAGAGGATGATAAGCAGAAACCCAAAAAAGCCAATTGCCCCTATCCACCCGCTTTCGGTGAGTATCCACAAATAATCGTTGTGGGGTCGAAGAATTTGAGTTCTTCCTTGTTCCATGGCGTGGTTTACACCTTCGAGTCCCTGTGCCGGCAGGTGAATTTTCCACATTCCCGGCCCTACACCATTTGGATACTCATTCCACATACCCATGCTTTTTTGCCAAAATGCTGCACGGTGGCTCAGATTGGTCGCATCACCGGCTTCACTTACATTGAAAAAATAAAACCCGGCTAATATAAGCGGAACAATTACGCCCGGTATCCAAATTTTTGCAGATAGTTTTTTTTCTTTAATGGCCAAAAGTAAAAGACTGATGCCACCCGAAAAAACCAAAGCAATCCATAAAGATCTTGTTCTCAGTACAACAATACAAATTAATGCGAGAATAGCTGCGGTTTTAAAAAGATTCCGAAGTCCTTTTGACGAGTCGTATTTAGATGAGAAAACAAAAAATGCCATGCCGACGAAAAGCAACATGGTAAGCATGTTTTTGTGCCCGCCGAGTCCTTGCATTTTGTATAAATTATCAAAAAATCCCCGGGGTAACCCATACTTTAACATGGCGAATAACGCAGATATCAAAACAATAATAAACGCCAATGACATCACACGGGAGAGTTTGTCTAGTGCAATTCCCCGATTGCGCCACCATGAAGAAATGGCCAGACCCAATGCTGAAATCCCTGCGTATTTCCAAGCCACGGATAGGGCTTCCGGACCGTTTACACTTCCCGGTATGAGGATGAACTGCCAAATCAACCAAAGGAGAATACCCAGCCATGCAAAACTAATCATCGACAATTCACGTCGAAAAATAAAAGTTAGAATTGCTCCAAAGAGGGTAATGACCATCCATTTGATGCCCAAAGACGGGTCGGGATAAGTGGGGGTATAAACTAGAAAGACAACTGAAAAAAATACGCCCAGCAAGGCGATGGAGATCGTTTTTTGATCGCGCATAGCGTTGGTTTAGAAGTTCGGTTTTATAAATTAATCGTGGACTTGCCATCCATTAATCTGACGTGACACCTATCTCTGTTGATTCTATAGCGTTCGTTTACAATCACTTCTCCATCGTAGTAGGCGGTAAATAAAAAGTCGTAACCTTCCGGATTGGTAAAGTCAAACTCGTTGGAAGTGAAAATGATAATAGGCTGATCGTACAAGCCTTCCTGGTAGTTTAGCCCGGATTTAGATATGATGGTGTCATTGTCCAACGCCCTGACAACATAAAAATCATCAACGACAAAATTGCTGTCTGGATGATTGATTTCCACGGTAATCATTCGGAATTCCATGGTACAGTATTCTTCATCATCTTTATGACATTGAAATGAAAATAAAGCTACGGTAAAAAGCAGCCAAAATGAATTTTTCATAGGGTTTGAAATTTGCCATCAAAGATAAACATTTAATTTGAAACTTATTTCACTTGATGTTGTTTTCTTTAGGACTTTGTTACCGGGTCTAATCCTTATTTTTGCACGGCAATATTTCCATCATGACATACATCCTACGGAGTGTTTTTACCATTCTCTTGCTCATCGCTATCGACTATTATGCTTATCAGGCATGGAAAGTCATAACCCGTAATCACCCGGGTTTTCGTTGGATTTTTTGGGCGGGAACTGTTTTGGTTTTTGCCCTAATGCTCGCGGCACTCGTCATGGTGGTCAACGGTACACGAAATTCCACACTTTTTAATTACATGGTTATCGCCTCACTTACACTTTACGTGCCCAAGCTTTTGGTTTGTGGTTTTATGTTTGGTGAAGATGTTTGGCGTTTTTTTGAAGGAACATGGCAATATTTTGCCGGACAAAAATCGTCGGGATTTATGCCGTCTCGAAGACTTTTTGTTTCTCAACTCGCCTTGGGAGTTGCCTCCATACCGTTTTTGTCCATTATCTATGGCGCTTGGAAGGGGAAATATCGCTTTCGGGTAGAACGACAAGAATTGGCTTTTGAGGATTTACCGGAAGCATTCGACGGCTTTACCATTGCACAGATTTCAGATTTACATACCGGTAGTTTTGACAGTAAGGAAGCTGTTTTAGAAGGACTAGAAATGATGAATGCTGAAAACCCTGATGTGGTATTATTTACCGGAGATATTGTAAACAATGCGGCGGATGAATTGGATGGATGGGGTTCGATATATCAAAAAATTCAGGCGAAAATTGGAAAGTTTTCAGTTTTAGGAAACCACGACTACGGAGATTACATGGTTTGGCCTTCCGCTCAGGCCAAGCGCGACAATCTAAAAGATTTGTGTGATTTTCAACATGACATCGGTTTTCAATTGCTTAGAAATGAAGCGGTAGAGCTAAAGCGGGGAACGGCATCTATTTTTATTGCCGGGGTAGAAAACTGGGGTAAACCACCCTTTCCGCAATATGGTGATTTGTCTGAAGCACTACGAGAAGTACCAAAGGATGGCTTCACCCTCCTCATGTCGCATGACCCCTCGCATTTTGACGAGCAGATCAAACAATACGATAATAAAGCCCATATCACATTTAGTGGTCATACTCACGGGATGCAATTTGGTGTGGAAATTCCAGGTTGGATAAAATGGAGCCCGGTGAAATTTCGCTACCCCAAGTGGGCGGGATTGTACAGTGAAAATGACCGATACCTATATGTAAATCGCGGTTTTGGCCATATTGGTTACCACGGTAGGGTTGGTATTTGGCCCGAAATTACCATGATTACGCTTCGCAAAAAACCCAAACAAGCATGACAAAACTCAGTGTAAACATCAATAAAATTGCTACCCTTCGAAATGCACGTGGTGGAAATATTCCCAATGTGGTAAAGGCAGCATTAGATATTGAAAGATTTGGTGCAGATGGAATTACGGTTCATCCCCGCCCGGACGAGCGCCATATTCGTTATCGTGACGTTTTTGATTTAAAAGACGTTTTGCAAACCGAATTTAATATTGAAGGTTACCCATCTCAGGCTTTTATGAAAATGATTTTAGAGGTAAAGCCCACGCAGGTAACCTTTGTGCCGGATCCACCTGACGTACTCACCAGTAATGCAGGTTGGGACACGATAAAACACGCCGATTTGCTTCGGCCTATATTACAACGGTGCAAAGATGCCGGGATAAGAACATCGCTCTTTATTGAAACTGAAATCGATAAAATTTCGATGGCACGGGAAATTGGTGCTAATCGGGTAGAGCTTTATACTGAGGCTTTCGCATCAGAATATGGAAATGATAAAGAAACGGCCATTTCGCCTTATATCAAAGCGGCGGAATACGCGGAAAAATGCGAATTGGAAGTCAATGCCGGTCACGATTTATCTTTGGAAAACCTTCGGTATTTTAGTCAAAACATCAAGCCACTTCACGAGGTTTCCATCGGTCATGCACTGATTTCCGATGCGCTGTATTACGGTCTTCAGAATATTGTTCCGATGTATAAGCGGTTGCTGGAGTAGAAGAAGTAATTTACCATTAGGGTACTTCGCGTTTTTCCGGGCAATTTTTAATATTCAGAAATGCTTGTGAAAACCCAGAGAATTAACCCGAAAACCAACGCGCCCCAAAACAAAAAACTCAGTCCCAAAGCGAGGGTAGCTTGTTTTGCCTTACGGTGAAACCCGTGTTGCTTAAACCGTTGGAGTTCGGATTGAGTGAAATCTGAATCTACACCGTAATTTTTCTTACCTAAAAACGAAAGAGGCCCTAAAAAGTACAGCCATTCTTCTCGGGTTAGCGGTGCGTTTTTTCTGTTGTTTGAATACATGGTTAAGTGGTGACGTATCGATTTAAACCTTATTAATAGCGTTGTAGTCAGTGTGGTGAGCAGTCAGTTAATCCGTGCCAAATATAATTATAAAGAGTCTGCTCTAAAAAGTCCCTTTCTGCCAAAATCTTCCTTGTCGGTAGATTTTTGAATCCTCACTTGCTCCGGTTTAAAAATCCCCTCCGCGTCGATTTTAATTGAAATCATCCTTTTTAGAGTTGACTCTATTAATATTTTGAAAATTTCTCATGTTACCTAGTGTCAGCAAGAAAAGTCCAATGATTACCTAATTGCATGCAGGTGAAATTTTTCGTGATAAAGTGCAGGGCCGAGGAAGTAAAATGCATCCCTCATTGTACTTTTGTCGCAAATAATTAGTCATTGTTTTGATACCCATACGAGAAAGTGTTTCTCATACAAAAGAACCATCATAAGTAGTTTAGGGTTTTCCGAAGGGTTGGGCAATTGGTCGTAGAAAAAATTACAATAATGAAGCAGTATATTCGTCGGTTTTTTTATTTTGGGATAGGTGTATTTTTAGGTTCCCTCGTTGTTATGGCATTATTTGGCGACCGGGACATTCAATGTTCTTATTTCCCGAATGACCGCGTGCTATACGACATGCGGAAAAAGGAATTGGTTGTAGTTCCATATGCCCGTTGCATCATGGAATGTGTGCAGTTTCCAGATTCTAATTTTGTTCAAATTTTAAAGGAATCCCGGGTGAATTTTAGTCAGAGTGAAGCCCAGGCCGACAAGCCTTGTAAAAAATATTTACTTCATTGGACAGATGCCGATAAATCTGAATGGGACATCCTCACCCTAAAATGCGAAGACACGTTGCGAATACTCTCCCTGCAATCGGTTGATCATACTTTGGATTGTAGATGTCCTTGATTTTAGACTGAACTATTTTCGGTATTCGTTGGGGTTTCGTGAGACCGGAATCATTTGGTTCGTGGTCTTTTTTGTTCTGTAAACATTCGGGTAATCGGGACGTTTTTAATTGACAGTTGACAATGTGGGCGAGGAACTGTTTTTGGTTTTTGTAGAGATTGCGAGAGCCTGATACCATTTGGTCGTCGTTTTTATAATATTTACCACATGCACTAATCAACCCCGTAGGGGTGTTGATGATTATAGCAAAACGACACAACACACACGAATCAACCCCGTAGGGGTGTTGATGATTTTAACATTACAAAAACGGAAATAAGGGCAACCACAAGGGATTGCCCCTACACCATTCGGT
>JAFIEY010000015.1 GCA_020832345.1 Cryomorphaceae bacterium
ACGGACAGTTTGTACTTTCCTTTGAGCAAGCGTTTGCTGATGATGTCTCAATAAGTATTGTTGACTTGCAAGGCAAAACCTTGTGGCGCGAAATAGCTAAAAACCACGAAGGCATTTATCGACGAGAACTCGATATTCAGCAATTTGCCGCCGGAATGTATATGTTGCAACTGAAAAACAAAGAAGGCGAATTAACGCGGCGAATTATTATCGGAGAATAATATGGCTTTGCAAGAAAATGCCAAAGGCTAAAACCCTCGAATTATTCTTGCAGCCGTATTTATTTCATAGACCATTTGAGAGGCGTTTCCGATTGGGAACGCCTCTTTTTTAATCTTGACATAACAAGAGGGTTAAATTCCAATGGTGCTTGTGAGCATATTTTTAAAGTTACCGCTTTACCGTCACATTGACTTCCAGAGAAACTTTTTTGCCCAAACGCTCTTCTATTTCTTCTTTGATTTTGTCTATTTCTGAATCACTGAGGGTGTGATCTGAAATGAGACGAACTGAAATGGTCAAGGGGTTTAACCCCAGCATTTGAACATCTTTTATTTGGATTTTATCATCGCGCTCCCATGATTCAATGCGCTCAACAACATTGCTTTCATACACCATTTTGTAAAATCCCAAACCAAGGGGAATACTGAGTAACAGAACAATTGCAGCAGAAATAAGTAAACCCCTCTGCGCCAAACGGAAAGGGCTAAAGCCGAGCAATAAAAATGTAAAAGCACCCGCCAACACCATTCCCGCCAGGTTGGTCAGCAATAATAGGGTAGCGCCAAAAAAGATTCCCCCATCAAACCAACCGAGTCCAATACCCGCCACCGCCAACGGAGGCACCAATGCAACGGCAATGGCCACACCGGCTAAGGTTTTGGCCACTTCCTCCCTCGCATGTGCGTAAGCACCTGCAACACCTGAAAATACAGCAATCCCCAAATCCAGTAGATTCGGACTCGTTCGGGATAAAATCTCCGCATTGGGTGCATTGAGCGGTGTAAGCAAGGTAATAAGAACCGAACATAAAAACGCAAGACCCAACCCACTGGCAATGGTGTAAATACTGTTTATTATCAATCCCTTATCCTGCCGCAAGGTGCCCATACTCAAGGAAATAATAGGCGACATCAATGGCGCGAGAATCATGGCACCAATGACCACAGGAGCGCTATTGGCAAATAAACCAAAAGTTGCCAAAATGGTGGACAATACCATCAACACCAAATAACTTGCCTTGGGCGTGGCATTTTCTCTTAGTACTTGAAATAGTTCTTTAAACTCTTCCGTGGAAGCGTGGAGAATAAATGGCAAGGGTCCGCGGGTAAGTTCGGAAACTGTCTCCCCTCGGGGCAATGAACCCGTTTTAAAAACTTCATTGGCCTCCGGTTCATTTTCGCTGTCTTTTAAAAAATCACCCGTAAATACTTTTTAATGCTTTTTCCGAACTTCGAGTTGAAGTGATTTGGCGGAAAGCGTAATTCCATCTTCTGCAAATTCAAAAGACTCCGGACAATCAAGTGTTAAAGCGTTGGTTTTGATATGTGCTGCGTAGGGTGGCAATCGTTTCTCTTCCCACCAAGAACGAATGGCGAAAAGCATCAAACCGCTAACACTTCTCGGACTGATGAGTAAAGCGTGCAGCATTCCGTCGTTGATAAATGAGTTTTGAAGTACCAAACGAGACAGCAAAGTGCTTCGTCCGTGTTGCACGATAATTACCCCCGAGGCCGCAGTTTTCAGTTTTTTTCCATCGGCAGTTTCCAGATTCAATTGAAAGGGGTGCAGTCTGGAAAACCGTTGAAACAGTTTACGCATACGCATAAAAAAGCCCGTTTTTTCCAAGGGTTTTGCTGCGGCCAATTGGAATGCATGACCAATAATCAGGTTGTTGAAAACTGGACGGTCGTTGCAGTACATCACATCGATTACCTGCGGTTTTTCTTGTTTCTTAAGAAAATTAATTGCTTTTTGAAGGTTGTAATCTACGCCCAGACCCGTGCAAATGGCCCGTGCATTGGGATGGGGTAATATTCCCAAAGTGATTTTCTTTTCCGCAAATACCGTCAGCAATTCTTTGAGCTGATTGTCGGAAGCATAGGTTAAAACGCAATCACCCTCCTTAAGAGCACCTTCAAGTGCATCAACAATGGGAAGCTGATCAGAAACTATATCCTCAACAAGAGGCAAAACTTCCTCTCGTACAATATCCTTTTTATCTACATCAAAAAGCAAGCGGAAGTTCATGGCGGATTTTTTTTGTACTTGTAGTTTTCAAAAGTACGCCAGACCTTTATCAAAATCAAAAAGGATTTATGACCACCAAGACTCTACATCGGCCAATTGTAAAGCGGCAATTTCGAGTTTGTTCTTTTTCCTATATCCATTGAGCTTTTGGTGCACCTGGGTAGGTTTTAACGCTTGCAACTCTTCCACCGATGGGTAAATTTTCATTACGTGTGTCACCCATTCTTCAGCAATGCCCAACGCGATAAAATCTGCCGGTTTAGGCCCGGTGGCAACTTTTTCCGGACGCATTTGCGGGAAAAACAACACTTCTTGGATGCTGCTTTTGTTGGTGAGCAACATGGTTAATCGGTCGATGCCGATGCCCATCCCTGAAGTTGGGGGCATACCGTATTCCAATGCACGTAAAAAGTCGTGGTCGATAAACATGGCCTCATCGTCGCCTTTTTCGCTGAGCTTTAATTGCTCTTCAAACCGCTCGCGCTGATCGATGGGATCATTGAGCTCGGTGTAGGCATTGGCCACTTCTTTTCCGTTGATCATCAACTCAAACCTTTCGGTCAAATCCGGATTACTACGGTGGCGCTTACACAGCGGTGACATTTCTTTGGGATAGTCCGTAATAAAAGTCGGTTGGATATAATTTTTTTCGCATTTCTCGCCAAAAATCTCGTCGATGAGTTTGGCCTTTCCCATGGTTTCATCGGTTTCTACACCCAAGGTGCGGCACAGATTTCGCAGTTCCACCTCGTCCATTCCCGTTATATCGTGTCCCGTATGTTCTTTAATGGCATCGAGCATACTGATGCGCTTAAAGGGCGCTTTAAAGTCGATGGACTTATCGCCAACCTGGACCACAGTATCCCCGTTATTCACATCTTTTACAACTTGCTCTAGCATCTTTTCGGTAAACGCCATCATCCAAATGTAGTCTTTATAGGCCACATAAATTTCCATAACGGTAAACTCCGGATTATGGGTGCGATCCATGCCTTCATTTCGGAAGTCTTTGGCAAACTCATATACGCCGTCAAAACCGCCGACAATAAGTCTTTTCAGGTATAATTCATTTGCAATACGCAGATAAAGTGGAATATCGAGCGCATTGTGATGGGTGATAAACGGACGTGCTGCGGCCCCTCCAGGGATGGGTTGCAGAATAGGTGTTTCAACCTCCACGTATTGGAATGCGTTAAAATAATTCCGCATGCTATTGATGATGCGCGAACGCTTGAGGAAGGTTTCTTTTACCCCAGAATTTACCACCAAATCGACGTACCGCTGACGATACCGCTGTTCGGGATCCGTGAAAGCATCGTGGATATTTCCATCGGCATCGGTTTTGACCACCGGAAGCGGACGAAGGGATTTGCTCAAAAAGACAAATCGCTTAACCGCGATAGATATTTCACCCATTCGGGTAACGAATACCGAGCCTTCCACGCCGATAAAATCACCAATATCGGTAAGTTTTTTATACACCTCATTGTAAAGCGTTTTATCCTCATCGGGGCATATTTCGTCCCGATTAAAATATAGCTGAATCCGCCCGGTATGATCTTTCAAATCCGTGAATCCCGCCTTGCCCATAATGCGTTTGCTCATGATGCGACCCGCAAGCGATACCTGCTCGTAATCTCCGGGCTTAGTTTCAAAATTTTTGAGTATGTCTTCGGCGTAATGGGTAACCTCATAACCTTCTGCCGGATACGGTTCAACACCTAAATCACGAAGTTTTTGAAGGGCTTCCCTCCGTTGAATTTCCTGTTCCGAAAGTTGCATGTTTATGCGATTTTATATTTGAACTGTATGCCAAACCATTTTCTATTAGAGCTACTTAGTGCCTGCAAGAAAAGTCCAAAGACCACTTAGGATGCTTCCTTAAGCTTAGCCTCTGAATATTTGCCAAACTTTTTATGTGCGTAATCTTTGGTAAGAACAAAAGATTTGGTTGATTCATCACCGGGCAAATCAAACATAGCGTCCGTGAGGATGGCTTCGCAAATGGAGCGAAGACCACGGGCACCGAGTTTAAATTCAATGGCTTTTTCCACGATAAAACCAAGGGTGTCCTCTGGTACTTCCAACTCGATATTGTCCATGGCAAACAAACTAGAATACTGTTTGATAATGGCATTTTTCGGTTGGGTGAGAATATCGCGCAGGGCGGAAGCGTCGAGTGGATTGAGGTAAGTCAATACCGGCATGCGACCAATAAGTTCGGGAATGAGCCCAAAACTTTTCAGATCTTGGGGCGCAACATAAGAAAGGAGATTTTCCTTATCGACAGAACTCGCTTCTTTCTTGTGGTTCTGGAATCCTACCGCCGAAGTGTTTAATCTTCTGGCAATATGGCGTTGGATGCCGTCAAAAGCGCCACCGGCGATAAACAGAATATTGGAGGTATCGATTTCCACAAACTTTTGGTCGGGATGTTTTCTACCTCCCTGTGGCGGTACATTAACTTTCGATCCTTCGAGAAGTTTGAGCATAGCTTGTTGAACCCCTTCACCCGAAACATCGCGGGTAATTGAGGGATTATCGCTTTTCCGCGCCACTTTATCCATTTCATCGATAAATACAATGCCGCGTTCAGCAGCCTTTACATCGTAATTGGCAGCTTGTAAAAGGCGGGAGAGAATGCTTTCTACGTCCTCGCCAACATAACCTGCTTCGGTGAGAATGGTGGCATCTACAATACAAAACGGAACCTGAAGGAAACGAGCAATTGTTCTGGCCAGCAAAGTTTTACCCGTGCCGGTTTCCCCCACCATCATGATGTTGGATTTTTCAATTTCCACCTCTTCCTCCTTGCGTTTGTATTGAAGGCGTTTGTAGTGATTATACACCGCGACGGAGAGCACTTTTTTGGCCTCATCTTGTCCAATAACATACTGGTCAAGGTGGGCTTTGATATCTTTGGGCTTAATCAGTGTGAAATCGCCTTTAAATCCATCTTTGCTGTCACCGCCGCTTAGTTCCTCACGGATGATGTTTTCCGCTTGCGTAATACACTGGTCACAGATATGCGCATTTATACCCGCAATGAGCATTTGGGTATCTTTTTTTTCGCGACCACAAAAAGAGCAGTGCAAATAATCTCGCTTTGACATAGGGTTTATTTTGTTCGCTTGGTAGTGAGCACCTCGTCTATCATCCCGTATTCTAGGGCTTCTGAAGCGATCATCCAGTAGTCGCGGTCACTATCTTCGTGAACTTTGTCGTATGACTGACCGGAATGATTGGCGATGATTTCGTAAAGTTCTTTCTTCAATTTGAGAATTTCCCGGGTCGTGATTTCAATGTCTGAGGCCTGACCTTGAGCGCCACCTAAAGGTTGGTGAATCATTACGCGTGAGTGGGGTAAAGCAGTTCGCTTGCCTTTTTCTCCGGCACAGAGCAAAACCGCGGCCATAGAGGCGGCAATTCCAGTACAGATGGTTGACACATCCGGAGCAACCACTTGCATGGTATCGTAAATACCGAGTCCAGCATAAACAGAACCTCCCGGAGAATTCAAATAAATCTGAATGTCCTTTTTGGCATCAACAGATTCGAGAAACAACAGCTGGGCTTGCACGATATTGGCCACCTGGTCGTTGATGCCCGTTCCCAAAAAAATGATGCGATCCATCATCAATCGGGAAAATACGTCCATTTGCGCAACATTCATTTGTCGCTCTTCGATAATATAAGGTGTTAATGAAGACTCGATGTAGCTGTTTACATGTAAGCTACTAAGACCCTGGTGCTTGATAGCATATTTTTCAAATTCTCTTCCGAAGTCCATAGTGGGTGTTTTAATTATTGTTTTACAAACGGCTAAAGGCCAAAAAATGTTTTATGCGTCGTTGGCGAGATTTAGGAAATCATCCCAACTCATTTTTTTGCTTTTCGCTTTCACTTTTTCATCAAAGATACTGATGAGATGACCAATCATCAAATCATCAACAATTCGGTTGCGTTCATCTTCTTTTTCCAATGCTTGTTTGGCGATGCCCTCAAGGACTTGATCCATATCACCCATGCCTTCGGGGATTTGGAACTGTTTGGCAAGTCGTTGTTTCATAGCGTGCAAAATACTCGCTTCATCAATAACAACTTCGTGTTCGCGCAAAATATGATCACGAATAAACTGCCACTTGATGGCCGGGTACATGTCTGCGTATTGTTCGGCGGCTTCCTCGTCGGACATGCCTTTTTCACTTGAGCTTTTCAGCCAGTTTTTAAGGAACGTTTCGGGCATTTTCACCTCCAACGCCATCAAACTTTTGTACACCTGATTGAAGAGGTATTGCTGGGATTGATTGGCAAATTCGGCTTCCAGTTGGCCTTTTAGGTGGTTGCGAAGCTCCTCTTCACTGGTGATTTTTCCCTCGCCAAAAATCTTATCAAATAATTCTTGGTTGAGTTCGGCGGGCACGAGTTGGGAAATTTTTTCTATTTCGAAACTGAAGTGGCGACATTCTTCAATTTCTTCTTCATTAAATCCCGTAACTGAAGCGACATTAAAGTCTTTTTTAATGTCTTTGTCGAGGTTGATAATTCCTTGTTCCCCGGCTTTTTTACCTGTCCAGTTTTTTGCAGCTTTATCGGTTAATGACCGCAAGGGAAGTGATCCGGATTTTTCCAGACGCTCCTCTTCGGGCAAATCTTCGCCCTTTTCGGTAACTTCAAAATAGATTCCGTGCAAGAAATCTTCACGGTCAGCAGTTTCCTTATCCTGCATACTTCCGTATCGACGGGTAAAGTTTTCCACCTCTTCGTCGATGGTTTTCTCGTCGAGTTCTATTTCAGCTCTGGTGATGCCTTTCAACTTTTCGAGATCCAGATTGATTGTGGGTTCAAGACCAATTTCGAACTCAAACACCTTAGTTTCGTGGCTATCCCAGTTGATATTATCGTTAGCTACAGGTACTGGTTGGGCGATGATGTTTAGTTTTTGTTCATCGATATAGCGGGTTACTTCCCGGCTAAGTAAATTATTAACTTCATCAAACAAGAGGGGTTTCTCGTATTGTTTGCGAATTAAGCCCATGGGAACCTTACCCGGACGAAATCCAGGGATATTAGCTTTTTTGCGATAATCGCGAAGCTTTTCCTCTACTTTATCTTGATAATCGGCATTTTCTACTTCAATACTGATGATGTCGTGAAGCTCATCTACTTGTCGTTGAGTAACTTTCATTTTAAATCTTGGTTTTACGAAATGGCTGCAAATGTACGTTTAAAATTGATTTTGAGCATTTGTACATTCTTCAAAATTAAATTCTTTCATTTTAAAAAAATAATCCTTTGACAGAAAATACAATAAAATTTCGATTAAATTGTGTTTTAATCTGTTTTATAATTTATTAAAAATATTATTTGTGCTTATTATTACAGAAAACATCTAGGCATTAATCAGAATTTTATATTTTTTTTATTGTTAACACAAAGGTTTGCCTTGTGATATAAAATTTTCTTGTATGTTTGAAGAGAATTTTTAGGAGCAAAAAACGAATTGCTATAAACGTTCAATTTATTGTAAATCGGCGGATTTTCGGCACGTTTGGACAAAATGAAAGATGCTGAAATGTCTGTTATTTGATTAACAAAAACATGCAAAAATGAAAAAAAACTACGCATCCCTCACTTTGTTGTGTGCATTAATCTGTTTTGGAGAACTCCAAGCCCAACCAACGAAAGATGGTTATTTCTCTATGGGCGCTGATGCCGGAAATATTTTTATGACCAATACGACGCATACCTCAAGACAATTCTTTAGTTACAAGCCTTCAATAGGTGCGCAAGGATATTTACAGTACCATTTTAATGATTTCTTTTCGTTAAAAGGTGTAGCTTTTGGCGCTTTTTCTAATGGGGCTGAAACGCCAAATTTTAATTACGAAGGATTTTACGGTTCTGGCGACATTCGAATTTCATTAAACTTAATGCATTTGATAAAAAAGGATATGACCAAGTATCGTCTGGAAGCTGAACTCGGTGGAGGCGGTATGGTGTTTACCAGCTATCTCATGCAGCGCACCGGAAATCCTGAACCCATCGTCAATCGGCGTGTTCCGCAAAATCGCGGTTCAGTAGCTTTTGCCTCTACTTATTCACTGGCTTTGCGTTATCAGCAGGAGGTTTATGATGGTATCTATTTCAATGTGGGTTTCCAATATACAGGAACAAGTTCTCCTTGGTTGGATGCTACAGTAGGAGAGGGAAACAACGGATTTTTTCTGCCCTTTATCGGCGCATCTTTCTCGCTCAAGCGCATGCCAAAAGCCAACGAAATCAACGTGGACAGAAGGACCTACAACCGTTTGAGTCAGGATGTAGATAGATTAGAGCAAGAAAAAAATCAGTTCGATCAAAAAATAGAAATGACCAAAGATGAATCCCGCGCGGTTATTGCCTCTCTACAGCAAGAGCTCAAAGATGCAATGCTTGAGCGCGATTCTGCAAAGGCCTTAGCGGATAAATACAAAACCGAGGGAGGCGCAAGAGATACTGATGCCTCAGCAGAATTGTGGCGGGTTGTGGTGGGAAGTTTTCCCAACAAGGGCTTGACCGATCGATTTATGGCACGTACCCGTTTGGATAAATCGGAAATGGAGGTCGTCTATAACGAAACACTTAAAACGTACCGCGTCATCTATAAATCTTCTGCTTCGCTTGAAGAGGCGAGGAAATTTAGAGATGCTGCCAGACAAGAAGTTTCGGATGCTTGGATCATTCGATTCTAAATTATTGAGTCCACTCCAAAAAGGATGATTTCAATCAAAATCGACGCGGAGGGGATTTTTGAGCCGGAGCTAACCAGCTGTTAGTGAAGATTCAAAAATCTACCGACCAGGAAGATTTTGGCAGAAAGGGACTTTTTAGAGCAGACTCATTATTGACATGGTTAGAGGATATTTAAATGCCCAATCAGTAATACAAACAGGGAGACAAATTAATTTTGATTTGTCTCCCTGTTTTTATGCTAAAAATATTGAGTCTTTATGCATTTCTTGCGGACGCTACATAAAATCACGAATGGAAAAAACAGAATCCTGCACGCGCAAAGGATTTTGATACAAATCGTATAATACCCTAGCCACCTCTTCCGCTGGAAATAAATCACCGTTTTTATAATAATCGATAAATCGTTGAATATCGGGAAATTTATCTTTGTCCGATTTGCGAATCTCCCTTTGCATATCGGTGTCAACAATGCCTGGGCCAACAGACCACACCGGTACATCGGGGTACTCAACCGAGGCCACTCGGGAAAACATATCCACCGCAGCTTTGCCGCCACAATACAAAGACCAACCCTTGACCGGATATTTTCCCGCCCCCGAGCTTACATTGATGATATGTCGCTTTTTAATATGGTGGCTCTGCCGATAAAATGCGCCCATCAGGGCATGAACCGCCAAAACATTGACCGATAAATGCGCTGAAGCTTCGTCAATTTCCACATGATCGATAAAACCAACAGGGGAAATTTGCCCTGCATTGTTGATTAATACCGCATCTTCACAATCATTGGGAAGCTGGAAGTCAATGTCATTTAAAGCGGATATCTTCGATAAATCTAATGAAAGGTGCCGGTAATTTTTATGTGAAATTTTCTCTCTTCGACTGATACCCAAAACATGAAAACCATTTTCTAAAAAAACTTCTGCTAGGACATATCCCAATCCGCTACTGGTCCCGGTAATAATTGCATGCTTCGTCATTTTTTGTTTTCGAAAGTATGGGCTTTTTTGCTGCCCACCAAAAGAAATTTTACCGAAATCGCTACGAAGAACATTAACATTTCTTATCTTCGCCCAAATATTTATCGGCATGAATAAACAAAAACTTGAACTCATCACCCTTATCGTGATTTCGTTGGTGGTAGTTGGCGTTGCGTTTTTCACCTTTTTCGTAAAATCTTTCGGCGGGCCACTTCCCATTACCAATATCATTATCGCCGTAGGTTTGCTGACATACATGGCTTTTTCCGTTATCAGTTTTCAAAAATTTGACGGAAAAATTACAGTCCTTTCTGCGGAATTGGAGGAAAAAAAGCAGGCACTAGAAGCGGCAGAAAACAAGAATGCAGAGCTTCAATCTAAAAACGACAAGGCCAAAAAAGAAATTTCCGAGTTTCAGAAAACCGTTGCGGAACTGGAGGAGAAATTGGCCACACTTAAAGCTGATGAAGCTACAGAAGGTGAAAATGTTTAGAAAAATTAATAATGCGAATAGACGCTTTTTTGTGGAGTGTTCGATTATTTAAAACGCGGACTTTGGCTACCCATGCGTGCAAACAAGACAAAGTAAAATTGGACGGCCAAACGGCCAAAGCAGGGAAAAGCATTAAAGTGGGCAGCCGCATAGATTTGCGCAAGGATGGTATCGAATATTCTTATGAAGTTTTATCCATACCCAAATCCCGGGTAGGGGCGCCTTTGGTACCTGACCTCATCAAAGATATAACCGCTGCAGAAGAGCTCGAACGCAAGGCTTTTATTCAAATGGCTGCCAAACACAACCGTCGAAAAGGGACTGGCCGACCCACGAAAAAGGATAGACGGGATCTGGATCAAATTTTTGAAAATTAATTGCGGCGTGAATTGCTTTGACGATTGTCATTTATACGTTTACAATAAACCATTTTTTAAACACAATACCTATGAACTTTGCTGTACAATCTTTTGATGATTATAAAAAAACATATTCCCGTTCCGTTGCAGACCCTGAAGGCTTTTGGGCAGAGATTGCCAATCATTACCAATGGATAAAACCCTGGGATAAAGTATTGGAATGGGATTTTGATAAACCCGACATCAAGTGGTTTCAGGGCGCAAAAGTGAATATAACCGAGAACTGTCTGGATCGCCATTTGAAAACGCGGGGCAATAAACTCGCACTCATCTGGGAACCCAATGACCCAAAGGAGCGTTTCATCAGATTAACTTACCGCGAACTTCACGAACAAGTGTGTATGTACGCCAATGTGTTGAAGCGAAACGGTGTGCAAAAAGGCGATCGCGTGGCCATTTATATGCCCATGATTCCCGAACTTACAGTTGCGGTACTCGCCTGTGCGCGTATTGGCGCTATTCACTCGGTGGTTTTTGCCGGATTCTCGGCTTCTGCACTCGCCGATCGCATCAATGATGCTCAGGTTAAAGTGGTGCTGACCTCAGACGGATTGTACCGCGGCAGCAAAGAAATTCCCGTAAAACGTGTGGTGGATGAAGCCTTGCGCAAATGCACCTCCGTGGAAAAAGTAATCGTTACCGAACGCACCCAATGGGCAGTAAATATGGAGCCGGGGCGCGATGTTTATTTACATGACGAACTCAAACATGTAGATAAAAATTGTCCGGCAGAGCCTATGGATGCCGAAGACATGTTGTTTATACTCTATACGTCAGGTTCCACCGGAAAACCCAAGGGCGTGGTGCATACCTGCGGAGGTTATATGGTTTATGCCGGTTATAGTTTTAAAAATGTTTTTCAATACCAGGAATCAGATGTGTATTGGTGTACTGCCGATATCGGTTGGATTACCGGACACACCTACATCGTTTACGGCCCGCTGCTAAATGGAGCTACCACCTTAATGTTTGAAGGTGTGCCCACATATCCCAGCCCCGGACGCTTTTGGCAGGTTTGCGATAAGTACGGTGTAAACCAATTTTATACAGCGCCAACGGCCATTCGCGCACTTATGGCGCAAGGCGATGACCACGTTCTCAGTTACAGCCTGGATTCCTTACAAGTCCTTGGCACCGTTGGCGAACCCATCAACGAAGAAGCATGGGAGTGGTACCATATTCAGGTGGGCAAAGAGCGAAGTCCCATTGTTGATACTTGGTGGCAAACCGAAACCGGAGGCATTATGATCAGTGGTTTGGGCAAACACTCGCCCATGAAACCCAGTCATGCCGGCTATCCCTTGCCCGGAATTCAGCCCGTATTATTGGATGCAGATGGTGTGGAAATTACTGAGAATGAAAAGGAGGGTTACCTGTGCATGAAATTTCCGTGGCCGGGCATGCTTCGCACCACTTATGGCGATCACGAACGTTGCCGGGTGACCTATTTTTCACATTATAAAGGCTATTACTTTACTGGTGATGGTGCGCGTCGCGACAAAGATGGCATGTATCGCATCATAGGGCGGGTTGACGATGTTATAAACGTGAGTGGCCACCGCTTTGGCACCGCCGAAATAGAAAATGCCATAAATGCCAATAAAAAAGTAGCTGAATCCGCTGTGGTGGGTTTTCCCCACGACATAAAGGGGCAAGCCATTTACGCCTACGTAATTTTAAAGGATGGCAATGAAAACCCGGCCAAAGTACGTTCCGAAATCATCAATAGCGTAGTGGAGCAAATCGGGAAAATTGCCAAACCGGAAATCATTCAGTTTGTTCCCGGATTACCCAAAACCCGTTCGGGGAAAATTATGCGTCGCATTCTTCGCAAAATTGCCGAAAACGACACCGGATCGTTAGGCGACACCTCCACCTTATTGGATCCTGATGTAGTGGATGAAATTAAACAAGGTGCTTTAGAAATGAGGCGTGTGAAATGATTTTCAACCATCTGACTTCCCAAACTAGACTACTGGATAATTTACACAATGTGTTTTTTCCATTAAGAAAGTTGGTGTCGATTAGGCCATATCAATCAGCGCTTCAATGGCTTTTTTGATGTTGTTTCTAACCTCGAGGATATCGGCATCCATCATATAGCATGGTGCGCAAATGATTTTGTTTTCTGCATCTACCGAAATTTCCTGAACGGTTTTCATTTCCGTTTTCATCCCAACGGATTCCATGCCGCCGGAAATAGCTGCAATATCGTAAGGCGAAGACTCATCTGTAGAGCCAACACTAAGGGTCGCCGACACTTCTGAATCTTGAAAAGCTTTGGCCAAAGTGGTGGGACTCATACAAAGTGCTGCGATGGGTTTTCCCTGTCCGTGTACCGAAAGCAAAAAATCACTAACCAGCGGATCAATATCTCCATCAGGTCCGGAAAATGCCCATTGGGTAAAATTCTTAGCAGTTCCAAATCCCCCAGGCATCACCAATGCGTCGATTTCATCGGCGGATTTAACTTTCAACGCCTTTATTTCGCCACGCGCAATTCGCGCAGACTCCACCAATACATTTCGGGTTTCGTTCATTTCCTCTCCTTTGGTATGATCGATAACATGGTGTTGTTTTTTATCCGGAGCAAAACAAACATAATCATGTCCTGCCTCACGAATGGCCAAAAGGGTAAGGACTGCTTCGTGAATTTCTGTGCCGTCATACACACCACAGCCGTGTAAAAGTACGCCTATTTTCATGATTTTCGTCTTTATGGTTAACAATCCGCAAGCGAATGTACAAAGGTTTTCGTGTTTTTCAAAGGGTTTTTATAAAAATAATCATTTTAAATGAACAAAGAATAAGGGTGTCTCTCCACGCAAAAATTCTAACCAATTAAGGGTAAACTCCAAAATGAAAACAGAGGCTAATAGTAGAAAAACAGAATAAAAATCAATTACAAGAGGTGTGGGGGTTTGCACAAAAATGAAATGACGGAAACCAACCTGTTATCGTTTCATGGCCGAGGGTTAATTCTGCAAAGATCCAATTGCCTTTAACCTCAAGGATTTTTACCTCATGATTTTCCCAACCTTCCCGCGGGTCGAATCCGGTTTTTATAGAACTCGAATCCGGTTTTTCAAATATGTTTGGGGTAAATGAATCTTCATATAACATCCATTCGCTTAATTCAGTTTTGCAATCATTCAATTTTATCCAACTTCCGATAAGTCTATCAACAGTCTCAATTCCATCGGCCAAATCTAGTTCCCAAAAATGAGAGCGGCTGTTATTTCCCCCATTTAGAATCATAATTGAATCAATACGGACAAGGTTATTTATTGAAGAATTGACATGAAAGTAGGTGTAGATAAAGTCAACGGAATCATTTTTCCACGTCCATAATTCAGATCCCGTAGAATCGTAGAATTGGATTGAAGTATTTTGATCAAGTTCAAATCTAAAGTTCAAATCGCAAGACCGATAAAAATTAGAAGCATTCCGTTCCGAACAACCGGCAAAAATCGTAAAGATTAAAATTTTGGTGATTGATAACTTCATTTTCAAATGGTGTTTATATGGTTTGCTGACTCATTTTTGATCATTCTTCCCGGAAGTATGGGTGAGATTTTATTGTTCAAACTTACTTAAATCCATTGGTTTGTCAAAACACGGGAAATTTTATTTTTCGCTGGGCAACTGCACCAATTTCCCAGGTTGTCCATTCCACTTGAAATAGAATTGGGGTAAACTTGCTTTTTCAGTGTAAAACCTCGAACAGTGAGTCTGCTCTAAAAAGTCCCTTTCTGCCAAAATCTTCCTTGTCGGTAGATTTTTGAATCCTCACTAACAACTGGTTAGCTCCGGCTCAAAAATCCCCTCCGCGTCGATTTTGATTGAAATCATCCTTTTTAGAGTGGACTCAACAGTTAATTCCTTAACGGATTGGTTGTATTTTTGGCAAATAAATCACTTTACCTGTTATTTAAATAGTGACTGCAAAGAAAGAAAAATTATGGATAAAGAAAATACACAACCAAAACCCCAAGCAAACAACCCCTTACACGGCATCAAGTTGGTCGATGTGCTTGAATTGTTGGTGGCGCATTATGGCTGGGAAAAATTAGCGCAAAAAATCAATATCAATTGCTTTAAGAGTAACCCTTCGATAAAATCGAGCCTCACTTTTTTGAGAAAAACCCCATGGGCAAGAGATAAAGTGGAGCGACTATATCTGGATGTAGTGGAAAAGCGGTGATCGTATTTTTTTAGGTTGTAATGCCTTTAAGAAATGACTGTGATTTGATAACTCTAAATTGGGTAACATTGTCAATTTCCATTTTAACCAAATCGCCTTCAGGACTTCAAGACATGCGTAAATCTGATGTAAACCCCGGAAGCAAATTGATATATTGAAACTTTAAAATCTTTTCTCCCCCAAAATAACCTCCATCGCCTTTTCAAGTAATTCGTCTTTCCCATTTCTAATCCCTTCTACGGTAGGGTGAACGACTATGTCGGGAACAATTCCAATTCGTTGGGTTTCGTCTCCGTTTGGATAGTAAACGCCTATGCCGGAAATAAAGGTTTTTAGGTTGCCGGGAAGGAAAATTGTCGATACGTTTCCATCTGCACCGGCAGTGGAGCTTCCCAATACCTGTGTATTTTCACCTGCCCTGAACGCCATAGAGGTATATTCAGCTGAACTTTGGGTTAACTCGTTGACCAATACAATGAGTTTGCCTTTGTACGTTTTGCCTTTACTTGGTATTTTTAATTCCTTCGTAAATGTAAACTCTCCAGGATTGTCAGTATTGACATTTGTAAACTTCACAAATGGTGTGGATGTGGAAACAAAAAATGAACCCAAAGTAAACGGAACAAACGCAGATGGATAATTTCGAATATCTATGACGATTCCTTTGGTGTCTTTGAATTCATTTATAATGTTTGGAATATCTTCATCGGTAATTGAGGCAAGCGTCACATATCCAATATTGTTATCCAGCATTCGATAGGATTTTTCATTGTTTTTTCTGTACCAAACATAAATGTCAAGGCTATCTTTTGGGTATAAATGAAGCGACATGGTTTGCGCTTTGCCGTTGTCGGATACAAACTCTATTTCAATTTCATCAGAACTTGAGCGCAAAAGATCAGCTGAAATATTTCTCAATCTTGTCGGTGTATTTGAAGCCGGGTAATATTTGGCTTTTTCATTTACAATACGATTGACGGGCACGCCATTTATTTTGGTAATTATGTCACCGATGTTTAATCCAACCAAATCTTTTAATTCCATGTTATAATAATCCGTTACAACCAATTGATTTTTTATGAATCGAAGGTGGACAGGCGGGAAGTTAGTTCCTTTCCATTCGAATAATTTATCTCCACCGCCCCAAAGATTTGCGTGTGTATCTTGTATGTCGCCAATAATCCTCACGGCAACCATTTCGTATTCGAATTCGTTTTTTGCCTGAAGGAAAAGAGGAATGTATTCCCGTAGTTTTTTGTTCCAGTCTTCATCCATTAAGTGCTTATATGGAAAAAAGTAATTGATCATATTCCAGTATCTGTACAGCGACAATAGTCGAAATCCATCATCGGGAAAGGGCATGTTTGCGTATGGGTTTTCATTTTTAAATTCAGGATTGCCCGCATTCGATACCTTCCCAATATAGTGATGTTTGCCTTGGGTGCGATTGTTGTAAATGTGTAGTAGTGTGTTTTTAAGTTCTTCATTTTGGTTGTAAATCCATTCCAAATCAGGTTTGATAATAGCAGATTCACTTGTCGGTTTGCATTTTTTACATGGCTCTACTTCACCCAATGAATTTACCCATTCTATGACGAGCTTGTCGCGTTGGTTGTCATTTTTAGCTTCCATGAATTTTGGCAAAAACCTAAAAAGCTCATAGTCCCAGTTGTAGTTTCCTTTAGCGATTTCGGGATGGTGATATTTTAGAAAGCCCCAAACCCTGCCCAGTAATTCCAGATTGTCGATGTTTTTGGGTGTTAAATTAGAAAGTTCAATTGAAGATCCGTTGTCAAACGTTTTATCAAGTATGGCTTTTGGTAAATTTTGCCTTATAGTTTGAATGTTTTCACCGTCAATGGTTACAACAAAATTGTCAAACCAAGCCTGACCTTTGCCAGCGAGAATTCCAGCCACAAATATGTATTCGGCACCTTCGGGATATTCGAGGGTTATACTGTATTTCTGCCAATCTTTTGTTCCCGAAATATTTTGTTTTTGCATATTGTCGAATGCCAGAACATCGCCATTTCCATTGATGCGCATCAACAAACCGGCAAATCCACCTTCTACATTTTTAATTTTCATAAATCCCTCAAGTTTTATTGAATCACCCAAAAATTCGACCGGTATTTTATAGGCAATACTCCCAAAATCACCATTTTCATTAGATGTAATTTTGCCAGACCTTTTTCCGGAAAAAGCCAAGTTCTCTATGGATAAGTCGTAATCCCCCCATTTTTCCCAACCTTCGGGAAGGGCTTCACCTTCATTTATTTTTTCAAAGCCGAGATTGTATTTGTCATCATTTTGAGATTGACAACACAATACAGTTATGGATATTAGCAATAAGGCAAGTATTCTTTTCATGGTTTTGGCGTTTGGCATGAAGGATATTAGAACCCCAAAAATAATCCAAAACCATCAATTTATTCCTTCAAAATTAAATTTTAATATTATGGTCGGTTTTCTTTGGTACGGTCGGCATTCATCACTTTGACCCAAACTTTTGTAAAGTCCCGGACAAACTTTTCGCGATTGTCGTCCTGGGCATAAAATTCCGAATACGCACGTAATATCGAATTGGATCCAAAAACCAAATCCACACGGGTTGCAGTCCATTTCTTTTCACCTGATTTGCGGTCGATTAGGTGATAAACATTTTCGGAAACCGGTTTCCAAGCATTATTCATGTCGGTAAGGTTTACAAAGAAATCATTGGTCAATACGCTGGGTTGATTGGTAAAAACCCCATGGGACGAGTTGCCGTGATTGGTATTTAAAACGCGCATCCCGCCCAAAAACACTGTCATTTCCGGAGCGGTTAAACCCAACAGTTGACTTCGATCCAGCAGCAGTTCTTCAGGTTTTACATCATAATCCTTTTTTAGCCAATTTCTAAATCCGTCGTGAAGTGGTTCCAAAACTGCAAATGAATCTGCGTCAGTCATTTCCTCAGTCGCATCACCACGCCCGGGTATAAATGGAACATCTATTTTCACACCTGCATCGCGAGCTGCTTTTTCTACTGCCGCTGTACCGCCGAGTACGATCAAGTCTGCCATGCTTACTTTTTTCGCAAGTTCAGCTCGAAACTTCTCCAACCCATCCAAGACCTTTTTTAATCGATCCGGTTCGTTTCCCGGCCAGTTGTTTTGTGGCGCAAGGCGAATTCGGGCACCATTGGCACCTCCCCGGTAGTCTGATTTTCGAAAAGTCCGGGCACTGTCCCAAGCCGTGGCAATAAGCTCCGAGGGGTTCAGTCCACAGCTCAGTATTTTTGATTTTAGCTCCGAAATTTCATCTTCCGATAATTTGTAATCCACCTCAGGTACCGGATCTTGCCAAACCAGATCTTCTTTGGGCACATCGGGGCCGAGGTATCTGCTTTTTGGACCTAAATCGCGATGGGTAAGCTTAAACCAAGCCCGGGCAAAAACATCTTCAAAGTGTTTTGGGTCTTTGTAAAAGCGTTCAGATATTTTTCGGTATTCGGGATCTTTAATCATGGCCATATCCGCATCCGTCATAATGGGGTTTTGACGTTTTTCCGGATTAAAAGCATCACGGGGTTTATCCTCTTCCGCAATATTGATGGGTTCCCATTGCCAGGCACCGGCAGGACTCTTTTTGAGTTCCCAGTCGTAATTGAAGAGCAGGTGAAAATACCCGTGATCCCATTTGGTGGGCTCGGTTGTCCATGCCCCTTCAAGTCCACTGGTGACCGTATCCTCCGCATTGCCTTTTCCTTTGGGGTTTTTCCAGCCGAATCCCTGTTCGGCAAGGTCTGCGCCTTCCGGACTTTCGCCCAATCGAGATGCATCACCATTGCCATGGGTTTTTCCTACGGTATGGCCACCGGCGGTAAGTGCGACCGTTTCTTCGTCATTCATCGCCATGCGGGCAAAAGTAGTGCGAACATCCTGTGCTGTTTTTAACGGGTCGGGATTGCCATCCACACCCTCTGGATTAACGTAAATTAAACCCATTTGCACAGCAGCCAGCGGATTGTCTAAGGATTCGCGATCCGCATCGTTTTTGTATCTATTTTTGGTTTCCGCCAACCATTCCTTTTCTGAACCCCAATGAATATCCTTTTCCGGATGCCATATATCTTCTCGTCCGCCGGCAAAACCAAAAGTTTTGAACCCCATAGATTCATAGGCCATATTTCCCGCCAAAATGAACAAATCTGCCCAAGAAAGCTTGTTGCCGTATTTCTTCTTTATGGGCCATAAAAGTCGCCGGGCTTTATCGAGATTTGCGTTGTCGGGCCAACTGTTGAGGGGGGCAAAGCGCTGATTTCCGGTATTGCTTCCTCCCCTTCCATCGGCAATTCGATACGTGCCTGCTGCATGCCATGCCATCCGAATCATGAGTCCACCGTAATGTCCCCAATCGGCGGGCCACCAATCCTGACTATCGGTCATCAAGGATTTCAAATCCTCTTTCACAGCCGACAGGTCAAGTGTTTTAAACGCCTCGGCATAATTAAAGTCGGGATCCAGTGGATTTGACTTTGTATCGTGCTGGTGCAAGATATCCAAATTCAGTGCTTTTGGCCACCAATCCATAACTGAATTGGCGGTTTCTGTATTTGCCCCGTGCATAACCGGGCATTTTCCTTTTAAGGTCGTATTCATATAGATTTTTTCTTTCAGTTGTTATTTTATGGTAAAAACAATGAAAAACATTTTGCGCAACTTACAAAAGAAATGGCGCGATTGCAAATGTTTTCTACAAAAGTGAATTTTTGGTATGGGTTTAATACAAATGAATATGGTCGTCGCCCAAATTTGGCGTTCTTTTTATTTTTCCGCTTTTATGATTCTTTTAAAGTATGTATCCGCTCCGAAAAGGATGGTTTTGCAGAATGGGACTTTTTGGAGCAGACTCATTATTGTTTACGGATACCTTTTCAATGGGAGAAAAATCTTTCGCAAACAGAATTTTTGGTGGATACTTTATTCCAATTTGAAATAGCATTGCGACTGCTAAAACTACAATCGCGATTCTGAATTTATTTTTAGTTTTGATTTCCATTAGGCTGTTCAATGTCGGAAGGTTTTAAACCTCGAAGGGAAGGGTACATTATTTTTCTTTCACCACACCAAATATACTAATATCTCTTGATGATAATTTGTCAATACCGCGAAGGAGTCTTTTTCTAAATTTCTGATTCCAAAACCTGTTGCGCCAGGGATGGAAGCGGCAGCCCACCACATCGGGGCCTTTACAGCGTCGTGAGCGGCGGAGGCTGCGACGATAGGAGCAGACCCCGTACGCGCCGCCGCTGTAGGCCACGGGGTGGTGGCTATAGCGGACAGCCCGGTGCCCCCGTCCTGAATATTAATTTTGGCCTGGTCAGTAAACTGGGGGCAGGCGCCCTTGAGATATTTATAGGCTAAAGTTCACTGGAATACAATGCTCTGATCCCCTTCGACGAAAATGAATTTAGTTGGGTCTCAAAAGCCGATTGATCTAGGGCCTTGGTGGCGTCGGAGATTAGGTGGACGTTGAAGCCTTCTTCCAGGGCATCCATCATGGTGAAATACACACAAATATCGGCGGCCAATCCGCAAAAATATAGATCCGTTGCGCCTTTTTCGCGCAGGTAACCCGCCAGTCCGGTGGAAACCTTGCGTCCGTTGTCGTAAAAACCGCTATAGCTGTCGATTTCAGGATTCATGCCTTTTCGGAAAATGGCCTCTACGGGGTTCATATTGATCTGTGGATGAAATTCGGCACCCTTTGTTCCTTGTACACAATGATTTGGCCATAAAACCTGAGCAAGACCATGTAATGTGATTTCTTCAAACGGAGACTTCCCTTCATGGTTGGTGTAAAAGCTCTTGTGGTTTTGTGGATGCCAGTCTTGGGTAGCGACCGCCAACTCAAATTTTGGCAATACGCGATTAATAACGGGTACTATTTCGTGGCCACGAGAAACTTCCAGCGCACCGCCGGGCATAAAGTCGATTTGTGCATCTACAATAATTAATGCTTTCATGTTTTGAAATTTATTTGATTGGTTTAGTTAAGGTTATTACATGTTTTCATTTGACATTGCATGTTTGAGTCTGCTCCAAAAAAACCCTTTCTGCCAAAATCTTCGTTATAAGTAGATTTTGATTGAAATCTTCCTTTTTGGAGTGGACTCATGTTTTTCAAATCAAACTTTTGTTTCCAACTGCCATGACCATACATTTGCAAATCTAAAAAATCTAATTGAATTGAACCTGCCATGAAAAGTTTGAAGTAAAGTTTATCAAACGAAAAACTGACCGAATGGCTGACGTAATCAATTAAACCAATGAAAAACATATTGACTTTATGAAATTAGAAAACATTTTTACATCGCTAAACCTCAAATTGAATAACCACGGAACCGCCATTGGTGGGGAATTTTGGGGAAGTGGAAGTGCCATTGAAAGCCACTCGCCTGTGGACGGAAAAAAACTGGGGGAAATATCCACCACGACAGAGGATGATTATCAAAAGGTGATTGCTGCTGCACAGGAGGCATTTGCCGTTTGGCGCACGACCCCTGCGCCGGCAAGAGGTGAGGTGGTTCGCAAATTTGGCGACCGCTTGAGGGAAAAGAAATCTGCCCTGGGGGCTTTGGTGTCATACGAGATGGGGAAGAGTCTTCAAGAAGGACTTGGGGAAGTGCAGGAAATGATAGATATATGTGATTTTGCCGTTGGGCTTTCCCGTCAACTTTACGGTTTGACCATGCACAGTGAGCGCCCTTCGCACCGGATGTACGAACAATACCATCCATTGGGTGTGGTTGGAATTATTTCCGCCTTTAATTTTCCGGTGGCCGTTTGGAGTTGGAATACGGCACTTGCCTGGGTTTGCGGCGACGTGTGCGTTTGGAAAGGTTCGGAAAAAACGCCGCTTTGCAGCATAGCCTGTCAGCACATCATAGCTGAAATACTCGAAGAGGAGGGGCTTCCGGGTGGCATTTCCGGATTGGTAACGGGTGATTATAAAGTGGGTGAAATGATGACAAAAGACCACCGTGTGGCCTTGATATCTGCCACCGGCTCATCGCGTATGGGGAAAATTGTGGGCAAAACCGTTGCCGATAGATTTGGCAAGACATTGCTCGAACTGGGCGGCAATAACGCCATGATCATTACACCAAGCGCCGATATGAAGGTGACCCTTACCGCTGCCGTTTTTGGCGCTGTAGGCACAGCCGGACAACGCTGTACCTCCACCCGCAGGTTGATCATTCACAGTAGTGTATATGACCAATACAAAGAGGCCTTGGTCAATGCTTATAAACAAGTTCGTATAGGAAACCCACTTGATGAAAACAACCACATGGGGCCCCTGATTGATGCCGATGCGGTACAGAATTACCTCACGACCATTGAGGAAGCGAAGGCGGCTGGCAACAATATCCTTATTGAGGGCGGGGTGCTGGAGGGCGCCGGATACGAAAGTGGATGTTATGTAAAGCCCTGCGTTATAGAAGCGAAAAACGACCAATCTTTTGTGCAACGAGAAACCTTTGCCCCAATTCTTTACGTTATGACGTACGATAGTATTGAGGAGGCCATAGAATTGCAAAACGGTGTTCCCCAAGGCCTTTCTTCAACCATAATGACAAATGATTTGCGGGAATCCGAATTATTTCTCAGTGCAGCTGGCAGCGATTGTGGCATAGCCAACGTAAACATCGGAACATCCGGAGCGGAAATTGGGGGTGCTTTTGGTGGCGAAAAGGAGACCGGTGGCGGAAGAGAATCCGGATCTGACGCATGGAAAATATATATGCGAAGACAGACCAATACCATAAATTACGGGACTTCAGTGCCGTTGGCGCAAGGGATTAAATTTGACCTGTAGTCAATTACGAGCTACATATTTTAGCGGCAGCCAATTGCCACGCATAAAAGTTGCCACGAATTACACGAATGTTCACGAATAAAACATTCGTGTGCATTGGTGTCCATTCGTGGCTAAAAAACAACCCTTCGTGACGCCGCTAACAACACGCATTTGTATTGCCACGAATCACACGAATGTTCACGAATAAAATATTCGTGTTTATTGGTGTCCATTCGTGGCTAAAAAACAAAACTTTGTGGCTCACTAATAACACGCATTTGTGTTGCCACGAATTACACGAATGTTCACTAATAAAATATTCGTGTGCATTGGTGTCCATTCGTGGCTAAAAAAACAACACTTCGTGGTCGTCAAAGCTCAATCCCACTCACAAACGAGATATAATTTTCGGGGGTAATTACTTTAAATTCGCTTTCGGGGTAATAATTGGTGAACGCCTTCGAGGCTTTTGCCTTCTTCTTGGAATTCCACTTAAATTCAAAGGCGGTTAACTTACCATTTATTTCTTCGAGGTAGTCCAATTCTTGTCCGGTACGGGTGCGCCAAAACCAATGATTGGCAAACCTGCGTTGATAGTGGTTGTATTTTTTTCGCTCACTAATGAGGTAGTTCTCCCAAAGCGCTCCTATATCTGCGCGTGTTTCGGCTATTTGGAAGTTCGATAAAACAGCGTTGCGAATACTGTTGTCGTAAAAGTAAATTTTGCGGCTTTTTTTCAATTCATTTCTCAAATTCCGACTGAACGTACCCAATCGGAAAATGATAAAGGATTTTTCCAATAAGGTTATATATTTTTCAATCGTTTTGCTGTCTAAACCAATTTATTGTGAAAGCTCGTGATAACTCACTTGGTTGCCAATTTGGTAGGCCAAAGCTTGAAGCAGCCGAACAAGCGCATCGGGTTTTTGGATGTTGTCCAACATCAATACATCCTTGAACAAATAGCTATCCGATAGCAGTTGCAGTATTTCTACCTCATTGCCCGTACTGGTTACGACTTCAGGGTAATAACCAAAAACCAAACGGTGTTTTAGTAAGGTCTCCTCCTCAACAGCTAGTTAGACCCGGTTTGCAAATCCTCTCCGCTTCGATTTTGATTGAAATCATCCTTTTTGGCGTGGACTCAAAACGTATTCTTTGATAATTAGGTTGGCCATAAAAAACAGGGTTTTCGGTAAAATGCAAAACCGAGCGTTTTTTTCGAATAACAACACTTATTTAGCATGGCTGAAAACCGGGCAAGAAAGCGTATAAAATCATTGCGTACAGGAAGAACCGAAGAAAGCGGGCGAGCGCGATGGTCCAAAATAAACGAAATGGAAACCGAACCATGCCGGCCACCATACTCACCGGGGAAAATGGCAGTGGGGCCATAGCGGCTAAAAAGACCAGCAAACCTCCAAACCTGCGGATTTGACTAAATTGAATGGCAAATTTTTCTTCAATCCAAAAATTTACCTGGGGGATTTTGTACAGCAAAGTGCCGTAGCCATAACTGATAAGACCACCCAGATAACTGACCGCCGCTAAAATTAAAACAATAAAATAAGGATGGGCGAAAGTTTTGCCCCAAAGGATATACGCATCGGGTGGGAGAAGACCCAAAAAACATTCGGAGGCAAATAGAGTAGCGATGACCATCCACGGCGGAAAACGGGTAAACCAATCGCACATCAAGGTTTCAACATCCAACACATAGGTGCTTAAAACATATAATAAAGCTCCAAAAACACCCAAAACGACAAGCAGCTTAATCATGTTTTGTCCCAAGAAGGAGTATCCCCCGGTACGTTTATAGTACTGGTGGTATAATTTACTGCGTTCCTTCAGTGCTCTTTTGTTCTTAGCCACAGGTGGTTAAAGTTATAAATTACCCCTTTTACAAAAGGGGCGAAAAAATGAGTGCAAATTTAATGCTTTTCAGTGCTTGGTTTCGTTAAGGATGCGCAAAAAGTCTTCCAAAAATATTAAACGAAAAAAAAGGAGAATTTGCCCGTGCAAAGTTTGAGTTTGCTCAAAAAGTCCCTTTCTGCCAAAATCTTCCTTTTTGGAGTGGACTCAAGTTTTAGTTTCTAAATTTGCCCGCTACTACCATAAATGATAAAAACTCAAACCCTACAACGTTTTTTCAAATCCATTGGCCCCGGTTTGCTTTTTGCTGCTGCGGCCATCGGAGTGTCTCATTTGGTTCAAAGTACACGAGCCGGAGCTTTGTACGGTTTGTTTTTTATCCCCATCATTTTATTGACCAATTTTCTCAAATGGCCCTTTTTTGAAGCCGGCCCTAGATATGCGCAATCTACAGGAAAAAGTTTGATTCACGCTTATCGAATTCGATATCCCTGGGCTTTGGGTGTGGTATCATTTATTACCGTGGGCAGCATGTTTATCGTTCAAGCCACGGTCACGATGGTCACCGCCGGATTGTTGCAGTTTTTATTGCCCTCATCCTTCCACGAATCTTTGGTTATTGCCGTTTTACTGCTCGTTTCTGTGGGGATATTGTGGTGGGGAAAATACAGTGTTCTCGACAAAATCATTCGCTATATTGTTGTGATTTTAGCATTGGCGACACTTATAGCCGTTTTAATTGGATTGCGATTGCCCATGCCAGTTTATGATTGGACAGCATTTGATTGGGTAAAAACTGAAGACATTGCTTTTTTGGTGGCTTTGTTGGGTTGGATGCCTGCACCGTTGGATATCAGTATTTGGCATTCTACCTGGACCGTTGCAGGGAAAGACGTCGGCAAAAAGCCTTACCAACCCTGGGATTTTCGCGTGGGATATTGGGGCACAACCATTATGGCCGTTTTATTTTTATTGCTCGGCGCTATTTTTCTTTTTTCGGGAAAGCAGTCTATTCCGACCAGTGCGGTGGATTTTGCCGGCCACTTGATGGACGTTTATGCGCAAACACTCGGCAAAGCTTACTGGTTGGTTTTAATGGCGGCTGTGGCATGTATGTTTTCAACCACCCTTGCTGTTTTAGATGCCTATCCCCGGGTCTGTACTTTTCTAATGGCCAATGCGCAAAAGGACAACGAAGACGAATCGGCATCCTCTAAATGGTACCGACCTCTTGTCGTTTTGGTTGCCGTAGGCGCATGGCTTATTACTTCTGTTTTTTCCGGACAAATGATTTCATTGGTGCAATTGGCGACCACCATCGCCTTTGTGAGTGCTCCGGTAATTGCCTTTCTCAATATTAAATCCATGGAGCTGTTGGAAAAAAGTCAACAACCGGTTAAACTCAACACCTTCACTGCATATTTTGGTTTGGCCGCACTGACGGTTTTTTCGGTATATTACCTCTTCATTTTTTAAAAATAAATACATGACATCCTGTGATATTTTGGTTATCGGGGCGGGTGCAGCCGGAATTTTTGCCGCCATTCATGCGGGTGAAAAGGGAAAGCAGGTCATTGTTTTGGAAAAATCTCAAAAAACCCTCAGCAAGGTTCGGATTTCCGGAGGGGGCAGATGTAATCTAACCCACCGACCTATGCCGCTTTCGGACTGGGTAAAAAACTATCCGAGAGGCGGCAAAAAGCTCAAACAAGTTTTTAAATTCTGGGACAGTGCGGATACCATGGATTGGTTTACATCAAGAGGAGTTTCGCTTAAGATTGAAGATGACGGTCGGGTATTTCCCGTTTCCGACTATTCAGGTGACGTAGCCAATGCATTGTTGTTGGCGGCAAAAACGGCTGGGGTGACCATTCTCACCGGACAAGGTGTGGAAAAAATAGAACCAAATGATCGGGGTTTTGAAGTTCGGGTTAATGGAGATAATGTGTTTTATGCCCGGAGCGTTATAGTAGCCACCGGGGGAAGTCCTACGATGCGTGGCATGGAAATATGGAAATCCCTGGGCCTAAAATGTATTCCGCCGGTGCCCTCTTTGTTTACGTTCAACATTCCCGAACGTGAACTCAACAAGCTGATGGGCTTATCGGTAAACCCAGCAAAAGTATATTTACCCGAACACAATATGGATTTTACCGGACCGGTGTTGATTACCCATTGGGGACTTAGCGGTCCGGCGGTGTTAAAACTTTCTGCATTTGCTGCGCGTTTATTGGCCGGGTGCAATTATAAATTTGTCGTGAGAGTGCAGTGGGTTGCCGACCAAACGCAAGCTCAAATTTTCCAAACCCTCGAAGGAAATATGCAATTGGGTAATTTCAATAAGTTTGCTTTGCCCCAGAGACTTTGGTTGTATTTATGTGCCCGGGCCGGCGTTTCCACAGATAAAAGGGTGACTGAATTGTCTGGGAAAGACAAAAACAAATTGGCCGAAATCCTCCTCAATGACCGATATCAAGCCATTGGGAAAAGCACGTTTAAGGAGGAGTTCGTCACCGCAGGTGGTATAGATCTGGGTGAGATAGACTTACGGGATTTTTCGGCAAAAAAAATTCCGGGTCTTCACTTTGTCGGCGAGGTGTTGGATATCGACGGTATCACCGGAGGGTTTAACTTTCAGGCGGCATGGGCAGCGGGGAAATTAGCAGGGGAGGGAGCTTCGGATTTTTAAAATTGTAAACTTTTTTTAAATCCACTCCAGAAAGGATTTTGGCAGAAAGGGACTTTTTGTAGCAGAATCTTTTTAATGTCATGTAATTTTAGGTCAATATATATAACTCATGGAAAACAATTTGGAGTTGGAATTACGTTGCCGAGCTGTTACCTTCGCGCTGTAGTTTGCAATCGGGTTGTAAATTGAAAATTAACAAAAAAATCTTTTGAAATGAAGCAGTTTTTTAAAATGCTATTCGCGTCCTTCTTGGCGGGATTTGCACTCATCTTCGTTGTCTTTTTGCTCTTTGTGGGCATCATTGGGGCATTGTCGAGTAAGTCTGAACCGAGTTTGGCCGACAACAGTGTTATGCGGCTCAACCTGAATATGATCATCAACGAGCGCTCATCAGAAAACCCTTTTGAAAATCTAGACTTTTTTACCGGAGAAGTCAATCAAAGTGGAGGTTTGTACGAAATCATCCAAGCCATAGATGCGGCAAAAACGAATGACAAGGTAAAGGGGATTTATCTGCAAAGCGGAATTACTTTCGCCGGAATGGGTGCCTTAAAAGAAATTCGCGATGCCCTTATCGACTTCAAAACCAGTGGAAAGTTCATCCTTGCCTACTCCGAAATTTATTCTCAAAAAGGACTGTACATCGCTTCTGTAGCGGATTCCATATTTGTCGCACCGGAAGGCGGCGTGGAGTGGAGCGGTCTTTCCTCAACAATTCCGTTTTATGTGAAGGCATTAGAAAAAATAGGCGTAAAACCTCAGGTGATTCGCGGGTCCAACAATAAATTTAAATCTGCCGTTGAGCCCTTTTTGGAGGAATCTATGTCCGATGCCAACCGCGAACAATTGACACTTTTGCTTAATGATTTGTGGAATCTAATGACCACGGAAATTGCGGAAAGCAGAAATCTCGATCCATCCAACTTAAAAATGTGGGCAGACAGTTTGGCCATTAGCAATTCGCAATCGGCGGCAGATCACGGTCTGGTGACCCGTGCAGCATACCACGACGAGGTGGTTGATGCATTGAAAAAATTACTGGAGGTGGAAGAAAAGGACGATATTGAATACACTTCAGTTTCCATTGTTCGCAATGCACGCAAAAAAGAAGGGAAGTTTACCGGAGACCGGGTTGCGATTGTCTTTGCCCAAGGCCCTATTAGCAGTGGCACCGGGGACGACCTCAATATTGGTTCCGACCGAATTGCCAAAGCGCTGCGCAAGGCAAGAGAAGACGACAAGGTAAAAGCCGTGGTAATGCGCATCAATTCGCCCGGTGGAAGCACACTCGCCTCTGATGTGATCCTTCGCGAGGTGTTGTTGCTTAAGGAAGCCGGAAAACCAGTAGTGGCGAGTTACGGAGATTTGGCGGCCTCGGGTGGTTATTACATCAGCTGTCAGGCAGATAGAATAGTAACCCAACCATCAACCATCACAGGTTCTATCGGCGTTTTCGGACTGTTTTTTACCGCTGAGGAATTGCTCAACGATAAACTTGGCATCCGATTCGATCGAGTAAAAACAGCCGAGTATGCAGATATGGGTTCCATCGACCGAGATATGCGTGCGGGGGAGAAAAAGTACATGCAAAACATGGTGGACTATTTTTACGGAAGATTCCTCGGATTGGTTGCCAGCGGGCGTGGTCTCGATTCGCTCTATGTTGACGAGATTGGTCAGGGAAGAGTTTGGACGGGTATTCAGGCAGTGAACAACGGCTTGGCAGATACCCTTGGTAGCTTGCAAACGGCGATTGCCATTGCCAAGGATTTGGCAGAATTAGGGGAGGAGGTTCGGATTGTTGAATATCCGGAAAAATTCAACCCCATTCAGGAGTTGATGAAAAACCTCGGTCTTGATGAGCAATCACGAATGAAAAAGCGTTTGGGCACATTTTACCCATATTATGAAAAGTGGCAAAAAATTCAGGAAGTTCAAGGATTGCAAAGCCATATCGGCATTGAAATCGAAATAGAATAAGTGTCTAAAAAATCCACATTATCACAAGCTGCCGGAATGCATTATCTCATTCTGGCAGCTTTGTTTGTTAGTGCATTGGTCACCTGCAACTTGGTGGCCAATAAATTTGTGGAGGTAAACATGGGTTTTAAAACCTTTAGTCTGTCCGCCGGCATATTGGCTTATCCGGTAACATTTCTCATCACCGATGTGTTGAGTGAAATATATGGCCAAAAGCGCACCCAAAAAGTAGTATGGGCTGGTTTTGGCGCAACCGTTTTTACCCTGAGTATTTTGGCTATGGGTGGGTATTTCGGCGCCACGGAAAACTCCCCGGTTTCTGATGAAATGTATTTATCGGTGTTTAGGAATTCCTTTCGACTTATTGCCGCATCCATGGTAGCATATCTCGTAGCACAATTTATCGATGTTCGCATCTTTCATTTTTGGAAACGCCTCACCAAAGGGAAATATCTGTGGATAAGAAACAACTTTTCCACTATGTTTTCCCAATTGGTAGATACCACATTGGTGGTGAGTGTTATATTTTTGGATATAAAGAGCGGCAAATTGGTTTCCTCCATTGGGTGGGAATCTTATTTCCTTTTAATAATCGACGGATGGTTGTTTAAAGTGATATGGGCGGCCATCGACACCCCGGTTTTTTATTTACTATCCTATTGGTACAAGAAAAAGTTTAGGTTGTCGGGCACACAAGAAATGGACGTTTCAATATAGAGGCCGCCTGAGGGACACTTTCCCCTTAGAACAGTTCTTGCAAGAGGCTGATTTCTGTATCACTTCGTTGACGGGATAGTGGTGTCGAACGCCAAATCACTAATACCCGGATAAATGTTGTGCCATCGTGCTTTCATTCTCAATGTTGTTTTTGAGGTCAATGAGTCGTTGTTTTACGTTTGTCTGCAAGTTATTTTTAATGAAGCTTGTTAAGATGTTAAATGGAAACCTTAGTGAAAACGAATATAAAAAAATCACTTCGGTTTTCTCCTTTCCAACTTCCTTAAATGACCATGAGCCTAAAAATGATTTAAACATATAAGGTCCTTTTGTCATTTTTATGGCAGTTACTCTGGGTCTATTGTAAGAAACATATTCTGTCACCATGCCAATACCATTTTTTGCTACACAACATGCTTTTACTCCTTTGTCTGCAGCAGTTGCACCTTCAATAAGATCCGCCCTTTTTAAAAACGTGTCCCATTTAAGTCGATTGCTATAGTCTTGCGTAAAATCAAATACTTTTTCAGCATTGGTGTCAATAATGATTGTCTGCGTAAACTTTATTCCTTTCATTTGTTCAGCGTTTTTTTTATTGTGGTTGCGGATTTCGTAGTGCGATTTTGCACCACACGGCAAAACAAATTTATGTAAACTAAACTATATAACCGCACGTTACCTACACTAACATAAACTTTTCGATGGGCGTTTGTTGCCTTTTTGTTCTATTTGTTTTTTTAGCATTCCACGTACTTTGGCAAAATTTAATTACCCAAAAACTCCAGTTTCTCCGACTTTATCAGACGATCTTTCGTGCCGGGAAATTCTCCAAGGAGATCTTCAAGGACAATCACAGTATCGGATACTTCCCAAACAACGTATCGTGCAAAACTGGGCTTATCGTTTTTTTCAACTTTCTTTCCAGGTGAGCCATTGACCATGTAACCTGACCACATCTCGAACTGAATACACAGCGTGTCGTTTTGTATCCGCCAGTCTTTTATCAGGAACGACACGTTAGGTCTAATTCCAACTTTTCCATTGACATTGGTTTCTAGTCCAAAAACACCCGTGCGGTCGTTATGAAACTCCATATACCATCCTTGCACTTGTCCATTATCCACTGGTTTTTTCCAATTTCCGACAAGACTTTTTTCTTTTTCTTGAAGAGATGATGTTTTTGTGTTGCAACCTAAAAGCATAAGCAAGAAAAGGCAGGAAAGTTGTCTCATGAATTTCGAGGTTATAAAGTTAAACAATTTTGTAATAAAAATGAAATATCTTTTTGTAGCATTTCATCTTGTATGGATTTTAGAAGTCGAAAGCACTTTCTTACCTGTTCTGTTTTTACCGAAAAAAGCCCAATGGTCATTAGACCTTTTATATTTAGTCGGTCAAACTGTTTTACTTGTAGTGCAAATTCCAAAGCCATTTCGGGAGAAATACCAAACTTGCTTTCTTCATACGAAGTGTTTACTTGAATAAAAATATCCAATGACTTGTTTTCAAACCCTAAAGGCTTTTTCAATTTTTCAGCTAATTCAAATCTTTTAACCGATTGTATGCAGTCGGCATACTTGATAACTTCCTTGATTTTATTTGTTTGTAAATGCCCGATAAAATGTTTTTGATGCGTAACAGCTTTGAGTATTTCAACCTTTTCAATTAGTTCTTGCACTTTGTTTTCACCAATTATGGTTTCTCCTGATTCAAGGGCTATTTTAATATGCTGTACTGAAACTGTTTTGGTTGCTAAAAGAAGTTTGATTTCGTTATGGTTTCGACCCGAATTCTCGGCTGCAATTTTAATTCTGTCTTTAATTTTAGTAATATTCTCAACGATAAAACTCATAGCAGCAATTCGTGTTCAGGGCAATCAACTCTCAATTCACTTTCAGCCAGTTGGCTTTTCAATAGTTTACAATAATGAACACCATTGTCAAGTTGGTAATTTGAGCAAGTGAAACACATTCGTTGAATGGTGATGATACCTGATTTGTTCAGGTCATAAATCAATTTAAGCAAACCGTTAAGCATTATAGTTTTCTGTTCTTCGGTCAATTTTTCAAGAGGTTGCTCAATGGAAGAAGCAAAAAAGGACGCTTTTTTGGCTATTTTTTTTCCTTCGGTTGTTAGGGAAAGTGAATAACTTCTTGTATCAATTGGGTCAGTTTCTTTGGCGACTAAATCTTTTGCAAGCAATACTTTTACACTATCGCTTATGGTAGCTTTGGTCATATTGAACTCATCTGCCAAATAGCTTACCTTGCATTTTTCTAAAGAATGAAAATTAATAAATATCAAAATTTGAATTTGTATTGGGCTTAATGAATTTTCTTTGCTTTCATTCCAAAGCAATACCCGAAACGCTTCCGAAATTCGCTCCAAAGCCACCACAATACGACTTTCAACCTTTTGATTTTGCTCTTTCAAATTAAATGATGAGTATTTCATTTAATTACAATTTTCCATTTCAATGATGAAATACCCTTGTTTTTTTATATCAGCCTCCCATTGAGGTTGAATCTCTCTTACGTGACATCGTCTGCATTCTTTCGAGGTTAAGGGTTGGCCTTCTTGTCCTTTGGTTTTTAGGTACTCTTTGCCATAGCCATAAATAATGGTGGTGTCTTTAACTTCTTCTGGAGCAACAATGTCGAAATGCATCACGCTACCATCTTTTTTTGTTACATAGGTGTCCCATACTGTTACTTTCATTGTCGTTGTTTTTATGGTTTGTGCTGTCAATGTTGTGCCAAGAAACAACAATGTAGCAATAATTAAATGTCTCATTTGCCTAAATTTAAAAATGAAGCCCCGCAAAGATAGGAATCCTAACAATGCGGGGCAAATTTTTAGCCTTTTACATCTACCATAGATGCTCCAAAATTGAGGTGAAGTACATTGCCGTTTGGAGTAAGTAATGCAGGAACAGATTTAACACCTGCTTTTTCCGCTTCTACAATTCGGTTGCGGTCTTCGCCGATGTGAACGATTTCTACATTGTCTGAACCAATTAGATTTACGATGTCGTGTTCTGCACTGATGCACACTGGACATCCTGCGTGATAGAAAATTGATTTTGGCATTTTTAAATGATTTAAATTGTTGTTTGGCATTATTGCCGCTGCAAATATAGTCAGGAATCCTAACTATGCAAAATATTTTGAGAAATTATTCTAAAATGCGGATAATTAAGTCATCCAAATCTGCCGAAACTAATACTTGACAAGAAAGTCGAATGTTGGGTTCATTTTGATATCCGAATCTTGCAAGTGAAATAGGTTCATTTCTCTCCATTTTGAGAGCATCACCTATGAGTACACTCCAAATAGCCCCTTTCTGCCAAAATCTTCCTTGTCGGTAGATTTATAAATCGTCATTAACAGCTAGTTAGCGCCGGCTCAAAAATCCCATCGATTTTGATTGAAATCATTCTTTTTGGAGTGGACTCAATTTTGTTGTATTTTGCGGTGTGAAAAGCTGATCGCCGTGAGGCGGGTTTAGCTCCGCTAATTTTCAATTCGCTTGAACAGTCGTTTTGCAAAAGCGGGGTTTACCAACGGTGCTGCTTCCCGGTCGT
This sequence comes from Cryomorphaceae bacterium, assembly GCA_020832345.1. Lineage (GTDB taxonomy): Bacteria > Bacteroidota > Bacteroidia > Flavobacteriales > Schleiferiaceae > CSBr16-58. Next base: position 33,768 of record JAFIEY010000015.1, read on the forward strand.
GCTTCGAAACCGCCACCTTCGGGTCGCTGCAAAAAATTGAAACAAAACCACGATTTTGGCCGTAAGTTATGTTTGTTTTTCCTCAATAATTTACCCTTGTGGAATTATGGGCATCTGAGCGAAAGTAAAAGAGTAAACCAAGGGTAAATATATTTCCTCTATTGGTAGCAGAAGATGCGTAAACTTGATGGCGAAAAAAATACTCCAGGCCAATTTGATTATTGTAAATCAACGGCAGATCAACTCTACCTCGAAATTTCAACATCGGGTTTTGCACGCGAAAACCCCAGCCCCACATATTCATTGTGTAAGAAATAGTCTCATCCGATTTCGGTATATCTTCATGAAAAGTACCCCATCTGAACGATAACTCGGGGATGATGCGCAAGGAGTTGTTCAACATAAACCCGTATCCCAATGAAAAACCGTACGAAGTAAAAAAGTTCCTGCTATTGTCATTCAATAGGATACCACCAAGCTGTGTGTTAGGCTGCGCTTGAAACGACACACCACTCGCCACCGTAAATAAGTGAAAGTTGCGGTAATTCATGTCGAGCAAGATAATCGGTCGAATGGACTGAAACGACATGCCTGACTGCAAATTTCCATTCAATGCGCTGGCTTGAATACCCAACGCAACAGTAAGTCCTAAAGGGTTGTTAGACAGCCTCCGAAAAACACCATAGGGCTTGTTATCTTTCATCTCCACCACAAGATCTTTACGCTCTTTAATTGGCATCCCGGAAGGTGATGTTAGCTCGTCTCTAAACTGCGCCAACATTAAATCGCAATTTATACGCAAGGAACTGAAAATAGTAAAATACGCTTCCATTTCTTCCACAACTCGATTCATCAGTGTAGAGGGCAACATACCAATTGATAATTGCAGTGTGCCAATTAAGATATCTTCAAGAACGTCAACATCCTTAAGGCTTATTTGCCACCGTGCAGATTCATCCACAAAAGCCAACATCATCTCCCGGCGATGGAGCTCCAAAATATCCAAAATGACTTTACCTATCTTCTCTGCCTCTTCAGAAAAATCCTCGCGTATGAATGAATTAACCGTATCTAAACCTATTCTAATATGTCTGTACAGCGCCAAGGTGTCCGTTCTTTTCTCATCAGAATGATGCATCTCCCATACCCAATGAATTGAGAACGGAGGTGCATCATCCACATTGCGTTCCGTTTTGAAAAGCGTACTGCGATAATCTTCTGATCCATTGACAACCAAGTGCTTTCTCTCTAAATTCTGTCCATGAATTAGCGAGGACGATACTAATAAAAAGCAAATACATGCTGAAAAAGAATAAGTAAAATATTGGAGTTTTTCCATCTGACAGGCATCATAAATGCATCCTTGTGCGTCTCACAAATGTATAAAAACACGAAATACTATGATCAATTAAAGAGTCCACTCTAAAAAGGATGATTTCAATCAAAATCGACGCGGAGGGGATTTTTGAACCGGAGCAAGTGAGGATTCAAAAATCTACCGACAAGGAAGATTTTGGCAGAAAGGGACTTTTTAGAGCAGACTCATTAAATAAAAGTCTATAAATCAATCACGGATCCCAACCAAAAAGAATATATTTGCAGGGAAGATTAAAGATAAATCTCTTTCCGGCTAACACTGATTTGAAAAACTGATGAAGTACTCAAAACTTTTCATGACACTCCTGTTCATATTTGGTTTTACCATAATAACCAACTGTGAAAAAGAATATGAGGAAACGTGTCCGCCTTTTTATGGGCAGTACTTTGACATTAATGGAATAGAAAGCTTAAATCACCATTATAGAAATACAAAGACATCCTCTCCACCGCTTGAAAATAATTCCATCGTATTTTTTGAGGACTATTCATCACTTATACTTAGATATTCAGTAAGCTATTTAAGCGCAATAAATCAACCAAAGAAAAAAGGATTTGGACAACTATATGCGCTTTCTTGTAGTTCTAGCGGAATGTCAGGTTCAAAGCATCAGAAATATCAAAACATCACGGTTATAACCTTAAACGATTTCAACGAGCAGTACAAAAAAGGGGACACCATAAATGATGTAATGCGCGTAGGGTATAACGAAACCATCGAAGATTATATCAATGCTAGGGATACGAGCAATGTTGAAAACACTGTTTTTTCATTTTTTCTTACGCAGCCTCCTACCATCGATCCAAAATTTCAGGTCAAGGTAATTGTAGAATTAAATTCCGGAGAAATTTACTCGAAAGAGTCAACAACTGTTATTTTCAAAAACTAATTTCTGAGTCTGCTCCAAAAAGTCCCTTTCTGCCAAAAATACCCTCGATTTTGATTGAAATCATCCTTTTTGGAGTGGACTCAATTTTAGAACGACCAAAAATGAAAGAACAAAAAGAAATATTTAAACTTGACAAAAATATCTGGACACATGACGACTTTGAAGAAATGGGTTGGCATGACGCTAATATTTATGGGTTGACAATTGAAAGAAGCGAAGACAATTGGACTGCTGACTTTTTGCTTGACCTTGACTACATTTTTAAATGGGTTCACCCAATTCCACCCGCACAAACATTTACGTTTTGGGTTGCTCCTTGCACGCTAATTTTTAAAGAGTGTTTTGACTTGCACATTGACTTTAAAACTGACGGTGGTTGCCTAGCCTTAATGGAAATAGCTGACTTATATTTGAAAAGCAAAATTGAGCAAGAGAATAACAAGTTTGTTTACGAATGGACAATTAAATTGCATCAAGGACAAATAACTTTGAAGTCTTATGGACTTGAGCAAATTGTAAGACAGCAACCACGATATGTACATCGACAAGTTTTAACTCTGGACGAACGAGGAGGAATAAATTTTGGACGCAAACCATGCTGACTGACTATAAGAAAAACGGAACATCACCTATACGCAAACAAGGGTTTCGTACTTCGTAGGACAGGAAAGTGCTAAATTTAAAGCTCATTTCTTCGTAGGAAGTTCAGTGGTTAAATTTCCATGCTTGTGTTTAGTTAAGAAACGTTGTGCTTTATTTATATCCACATAATTGTAATCGTATTTCATGAAACAAATAAAATATTTATCGAAATTCATGCAAAGTAATTGATTTTCATGTTATATTTGTGCTTATGTTTCACAAAAAAGGAGAATGAATAACTATTTTTCACAACAAATAACTGCCTTTCACGGAAGACCTACTCCAGAACCTGGATTTCTTGCTGGCTATGCATTATTAGTAACTATTATTGAGGAAAATGAGATGAACGTTCCTTTACCTGACAGACTTTCTATTATTACTGAAAAACACCAACGATACAATACCGACCAATGGCAAGTATTTACAATCAGACACAAACCTAAAAATGACTTAACCAGTCATTTAGTGTTTGCATTAAAGTACGAAGGAATTGATCTATACATTCTAAAAAAGTTCTTTCAGCACACAGGCAATGAGCCCGTTCTGCATATGATAAAGAAAGAGCCAACCAGTCAATACAGCAGGAGAGTATGGTTCTTGTATGAATGGCTAATGGGTGAAG
>JAFIEY010000016.1 GCA_020832345.1 Cryomorphaceae bacterium
GGGTGGCCTGTCGAGCGCTCTGGGTTAACTTATTGAGAATTAAGTCATTCGTAGGGAGCATACACCCAGAACCGTTAATAATAAGTCAAAATCAGTTAAAATCTCTTAATAATTTTGTTGATTTAGCGATTTTTGGCCTCATGAACCTTCTGAGAATCGAATATTCGACACCAAGGGTAAACTCAATTCGAAATACGCCATTCTCGCGAAGAAAATTATTGGGGTTTTTTTAGCGGGCTCATTTTTTGAAAAGGTCGGCAAAAGTAGTGAAATTTTTAGGTGGCGCTTTGTTAAATATTGTTTTTCTTTACCGATTAAACAGGATGCTGTTTTGGCAGATAAAATATATGAAAAACAGAAAGTCATTTTGGTTGATTTGGTTGACTTATCCTTTGTCCAGAATTTACGGTATGGTTGTTTATTTTCGCAATGCCTATTTCGATAAAGTTTGGAAAAAAGGTAAATACCGTGCACCCTTAGAAACCATCGTCATTGGAAATTTAAGCACCGGCGGCACAGGGAAATCTCCGTTGGTTATGGCGTTTTTGCAGAACGAAAAACCCGAAGAGGTTGCTGTGCTTTCCCGTGGATATGGTCGCAAAAGCAAAGGATTTTTATACGTAGAAACGAATGGGGATTCAGAGCGATTTGGCGATGAACCCCTCATGATAAAACACAATTTCCCCGATTTTGTGGTTGTCGTTTGTGAGGATAGAATGAAGGCCATTAAACGGCTAAAAATTAATCATCCGAATCTTCGTCGGGTGATTTTAGACGACGCTTTTCAACACCGATGGGTTTGTCCCGACAAGGTTTATTTGTTATCGACTTATTCAAATCCATTTTTTGAGGATGATTTACTTCCGTACGGAAATTTACGTGAATCCAGACACGGTGCTAAACGCGCGGATGTTATCGTTTTCACCAAATGTCCTGCGCAATTATCGAATGCTGACAAAAAACCTTTTATGCAAAAAACCAAGCGGTATTCCAATGCTGAGGTTAGATTTTGTGGTTTGCAATACAGTCCATGGAAGCGGGTTTGGGGAAATGCCGAAAATCCGAATTCAGTCCTTTTAGTGACCGGCATTGCCAACGCTTCTCCCCTACTTTCACATTTGGAGGAAAATGGCGTCGATTTTATACACCTTGAATTTCCCGATCACCATAAATTCACCCCAAATGATGTTGACAAAATAAAGAAAAATCCCGTTGTGCTGACCACAGAAAAGGATTGGATACGGCTGGCAAAATTCGATTGGGGCGATTGTACAGTTTTTGTGCAGCCGATAAATTTGAAATGGTTTTAAGGTTTTAAGGTAAACTTTTTCATAGTATTTTCGTATATTATCTAATCACAACTAGTTATTGTAACTTCGCAAAAACAAAACACACTTCGATATGCAAAAAGTTATTACTCGTCTATTTTTCACAGGATGTATAGTTGCTGTGATTTTAATACACTTTTCAAATTCATACGGGCGGAATGGTCAATACTCCGGTTCGCCCGGTGACAATGGAATTACCTGTATAAATTGTCATGCCTTTGCCGGCCAGGTGCAGCACATTAGCAATGCCATCACGACCAACATGCCGGGTGGAGAATACACGCCTGGGGACACATTTACCGTCACCCTCACCATTTCTCATCCGACCAATAATGTGTTTGGTTTTCAGGTGACGGCGGAAGATTCCAACGACGCCAAAGTGGGTACCTTTATTACCACAAACGCATCATCTCAGGTGGTGAATGGCGGTAATGCGGCTACGCACACGACTGCGGGAAATCAGGGCACCAACAACAGCAGAACCTGGGAAATTAACTGGATTGCCCCGGCTGCGGGAACTGGCGACGTTACCTTTTACGCCGCATTTAACGCTTCAAACGGAAACAACGGAAACCAGACCATTTCCAATTCAAACCACACCGTAAGCGAGAGTACGGCGGCTACACCCTTTATTTTAACCGTGAATTTCACAGACGAAACCTGTCCGGGCGCCTGCGACGGAACCATCACACCTACCGCTTCCGGCGGTGAAGGCCCACCGTATAATTTCACCATTACTGGTGGTTCGGATGAAAACCTTTGTCCGGGCAGCTATACCATAACCGCTTTCGATTCCCAAAACAATTCTACCCAAACGACCATCACCATTGGCAGTGGCGAACCGGCACCCACGCAGGCAACCTTATCCCAGGTTTGGGATCGAGTAGAGGCCACTTCCCCGAATGCGGTTTCTTACCGTTGGTTTATAAACGGCAACATCATTCCAGGGGCGGACTCTTCCTGGGTTTTTATTACGCAAAACGGATATTATCAGGCCGAAGCCCTCAGTGCAACCGGATGTGGTGTGATGTCGGATTCTTTAGCGGTAAATAATTTTAGCGTTTCTAAAAATGCAATAGAATCCATAAAAGTATATCCCAATCCGGGTCGGGAATTTTTGAGCTGGGATAGTCCGATACGTGTTCAAAGCATCCAGCTCATCGATATGCGGGGAAGAACGGTTTTACATCATCAAACCCAGGCCAACGAAGTCCGGTTAAAGCTGTCCCAATCGATAAAATCGGGAAGGTATATCGTGCATTTTCAATATGCTGATGGTCGGACTTCAACCGTGAATTGGGAGAAGTTGTAATTTGCGCAAAACCGTAATTCTTGAAAAATGGAGTTTTGTCTTTTTACCAAATTATAGGGTGATGCCCATTTTTTTTTAGAAAGAAAAAAATGAAACAGCTATATTCCGCTTTATTCGTATTACTTCTCAATCCATTATGCGCTCAGGGGGAATCAGCATATTTTTTAAAAACGGGGCTAAAGTTCGTATTTTTTGAAATTTTGGTTGCTCAGAATAGTGTAGAAAATGTATTTGCAAAGGATTCCACGATCTATATTATAAGTCAGAATTTCTTTTGCTTACTAGGTGACTCAACCTTACAATCAAGTTTTGTCGAAGCTATTGAAGAAGGTGAAATTAACAAAGGCAATAAAAAGCTTGTTTTTCTCCCTTATGAAAAGTTATTTTTAATTTCTCCAAATCGTTATTTAATATTTGAAGAAATAATGTTTACTTCTAATGGGAAAATAAAACTTTCGTTTATTTTGGATGGAGAATGTTATAGTGCTAATAATCCACATTTTGAATTGATATTAACAAAAACTGATTTAGACTCTATTACCGTTACTGATTTGAAATTGATGATATTTACCGAGATTGAAAATCTTAAAATTCGCGGTTTACCTAAATGTAATTATTAGCCATATGAATATTGGTTTAATTACCCGACTTCCATTGCATTGAAATTAAAAACATTGAGTCCACTCCAAAAAGGATGAATTCAATCAAAATCGAGAGGATATTTAAACCGGAGCTAATTAGTTGTAAGTGACGATTCAAAAATCTATCGACAAGGAAGATTTTGGCAGAAAGGGACTTTTTGGAGTGGGCTCAAAGTTAGATTTCAGTGTTTGCGGGCAATTGAGGGCGGGTGGTTGCAATGTGGGTTAAAATGGTTTTTTTGGGCGCCAATTCGCGCTTTCCGCTACAAGTCCAAAAACGTCGTTTTATCCAGATGGAATTGGAAAAACATGCCGTGTAGGGAGGGGCAAAGAGGTTGGGAAACAAGATGACGCAGAAAAAGCACATCTACTTATGCAAATAGTTGCTATATTTGCACATCTACCTATGCATATTTATGGAAGAGTTACTGGAAATATCAGAATCGTTAATTGCAAAAGTGCCTGTCAGGTTCAAGCGCTATTTATTTGACCGCATCAACTGGCAAAATCGCCTTATTGGAATCAAGGGTGCGAGGGGAACGGGAAAGACCACCATGTTGTTGCAGTGGCTAAAAACTTTAAAAATATCCAACCATCAAAAAGCATATTTTTCCTTGGATGAATTGTATTTTACGACACATTCACTTTCTGATACGGCTAAAACATTTTACCAGCAAGGCGGAAAGGTATTGGTACTGGATGAAGTCCACAAATACCCAACTTGGAGTAAAGAGATAAAAAATCTATACGATCGTTACGAAGACTTACAAATTGTATTTACCGGCTCATCGATAATCGATATTGCCAGGCAGGAAGGTGATCTTTGCAGAAGGGCATTGCTTTATGAGCTTAAAGGAATGTCGTATCGAGAATATCTAAACTTTTCTCATAAGTTAGACTTCCCCGCAATCAGTCTTGAGACCTTGGTGACAAATGACGGAAGCCTTCGAGAATTATTTCCGGCAGACTTCAAGCCGTTAGCCTATTTTAAAGAATATTTGCAATTCGGCTATTATCCGTTTTTCGCATCTGACAAACAAGGTTTTCACACCCGATTACGGCAATTGGTGCGCACCATTGTTGAGTACGATATGGCAGAAATGGAAGGCTTTGATATTCGCCATGCGAAAAAAATGCTGCAATTGCTGTATGTTGTAGCGCAACAAGTTCCCTTTAAACCCAATATAAAAAACCTAGCATCAAAAACAGGAATCCATCGAAATTCCATGAATAACTACCTATATTTCCTCGGCGAAGCGCGGCTACTAAGCCTTTTAAACAAAAGCGGAATTAGTGTAAGCACCCTTCAAAAGCCCGATAAGATATTTTTAGAAAATACAAATCTACTTTTTGCTTTATCAGATCTCAAACCCGAAATCGGAACCGTTAGAGAAGTCTTTTTCAACAACCAGCTTCAAGAAGCCCATCAGGTCAGCTATTCTGAAACCACCGATTTTGAAATAGACGGACGTTTTTCCTTTGAGGTTGGGGGCAAGAACAAAAGTCGCAAACAACTCCAAGGCCTACAAGACGGCATATTGGTTAAAGATGAAATTGAATACCCGGTCGGAAAGACTATTCCGCTTTGGCTATTCGGATTTTTGTATTGACCTAATGTCGCCGCCGAAATAAAGCTCATTCCCCAACAGCAATATCTTTGAATGAAGAAACCCACATGAGGTCGATGATTATAAAATCTCAAACCACATCAATTTTTTTAAAAAATGTTTTTTTTGGCGCCAATTCGCGCTTTCCGCTACAAGTCCTCGTCCAAAACCGCCGTGGTCGCTGACGAAGGAAGGGTTGCTTATTTTGTATGTAACATTGTTTATTTTGACTACTCGACTTATTTTTAATCTATTAGGTTTGTAATGCTACGTTGCTTAAGATGCGTTTAGAGTTTCTTAAACGCGTATTTCGCATTTTTATCTCGCTTCTTTTCACTCAAGCGTTGTAGGATTTTTTCATTCTCTAAGAATTGATTTACATAAAGCCTTACATTATTCTCATGTATTCCTGTTACCTCTACCAATTCCCCTATAGTTGCCTTATTATGGTAAAACAGATGTTGCAAAATCTTCTTCTGTGTGTCATTATAGCTTGTCCAATTATCTTGAATGATTTTAAGAATTGCATCCGGAATTGTTTTGGTGTGCTTGCTAATCTTGTTTCGTAGGGTTAAATAAACATTCCCATTCTTCTCAATGTATTCCGGGGTAGAGAGCATAGATTTTTCCATGGATTGGTAAATTCTAGAAACGCCCTCATTAAGTTGTCGCACATACCCCATATCTTCTAACGCTCTTGCAATTCTAGGATTTCTCGAGAACCTTTCTGTCCTAATATTTTCAATATTTACTTGAGCGGGTAATGGGCCGCTATTTGAAATCTCTAATCTATCATCAAAATGTTTGATATAAATGGCATTGCCTTGTACATTGTATGAACGGTGGCACAATGCGTTAACAATACCTTCTAACCATGCTTCTTCGGGATATTCAGGAACTTTATTAAACCTGCCTGTTTCTAAATCTAAAAAGTAATAATCCTTTAATGCAGCCTTCAGGAAGTTTTTTACATGACCAATAATCCGAGGAATGTTAGTTTCAAACCGCTCATCTTTAATCACATTGTGTTCTGTCCCTACCATGGCTTCTTTGCCTTCATACCGGATGTAACGAAGTGAAGCAGATGTGATATACTTTTCAGGGTCTTTGGCAAAAAGCAAAATGCCTGCTTTTTTAATTTTGTATTGTCCGTCTTTTTTTATAGCTAAATGCCTATTTACTATAAGGTCAAGTGGATCTCCTTCATAATTTAGCTTTTGCTTGTAGCCTTCAAGGAGTTTTATATCTAGGTCATCAAAGTCAAACTCCAGTTCTATTTCATCTTCAAACTTACGAATCTGTTTATCGTATTCCAAGCTTCTAACGGCATCTCTATCAAGTTGCTTATTTCTGTCATCAACTCTTAGAAAAATTTGCTCGTTATCTTTTCGTTTAAAAATGCGCTCCATGTCTTGATCAACATGATATAGAAATATTAGCTTTCCTTCGATTCCAACTTCCTCAAGTTTGATATTTCCATGCGGCTCTATAAAGTCAATATAAAGATTTCGGTAATTACTTAGCTTTTCTCCCAGTTGTTTTAGGTCCTGTAATTCTCCATTATCAGCAACCCCCAATGCCAAAACTCCGCCATCCGCATTGAGCATGCCAATGAGCTCATTCGCTATTTTGGTTGGACTTGTATCTTTTTCGCCTAATCCTTTTCGCTCAAAGTATTGGTTCTCTCGTTTCTTTTGAAGAAACTCAAGCGAGATTTGTGGGTTGAATTGTGAAACAATCATTATTTGTGTTTTTATCCTATCATCATAAATTCCAAGCTCGTGTTTTCGATATTATTGCCAATGCCAATTCGACATTCAGGATGGAATTTGTTGTAATCGGTTGCACTAGAACCACTAAAAGAGAGGTGTAAAATTACAAAAATAAATCATTCTATGATGATTCTTTTTATTGAAGAGCGTGTCTAAAACCAACCAGCTAAAAAACGCTAGACTTTTTACGCAGTCCTTATTATCATCGCACCGAAGCGCCATTGCAAGACGGAATTCAGTTCTTCACTATTGTCTCTTTAAAATGGCCGTAAGCATGGATGCTCATGTCGTTCACAATAAGAGAACACCGAAAAATCAAACCCGAACCCGGAAGGGGTGTTGATGATTATATAATTCCAAATCACATCAATTTTTTTAAAAAATGTTTTTTTTGGCGCCAATTCGCGCTTTCCGCTACAAGTCCTCGTCCAAAACCGCCGTGTCCGCATCAGCCGGCAAGGAGCTCCTATCGTCGCTCTTGCCAGCTGGCGTCCACTGGCGTTTTGGTCTGCGGGCTTTCCGCTGCAATCGCGGGCGCGTGGGAAGGGAAGTGTGTGTTTTGCGGCAAATATTAGGATGAAAATATATTCACTAATTGTTTATTTTCACAACGTTGTTGATGGCATCTTCCAGCCCTTGCAGCGTAGTGGAGGCGTAGCCGGAACGAAGCTGCAAGGGCTGGAAGATAGAAATGTTGATTACTTTTGTTTAACCACAAACAATAAATAATATGCAAATCTATCATTCCAATGCCACGACGAATATACACATTCGCCAGCACATACAA
>JAFIEY010000017.1 GCA_020832345.1 Cryomorphaceae bacterium
GTACTACACAGCAGATGTCATCAAGGTTACGGATTATTATCCCTTTGGGTGGGGTATGCCCGGGAGAAGGTATAATCAGGGGGATTATCGGTATGGGTTTAACACCCAAGAGAAGGTTGACGAAGTTAAAGGTTCCGGGAATCATTATACTGCGGAATTTTGGGAGTATGATCCAAGAGTAGTAAAAAGGTGGAATACCGACCCCAAACCCAACCCGTCATTTAGCCCTTATGCAATCAATCAATGTAATCCAATTTGGTTTAGCGACCCGATGGGAGATACGGTAAAGGTTGAAGGTAGCAGGGGTTTTGTTAGAAGAACAAATAAGGCACTTGATAGGATGCAAAAAACAGAAGAAGGTAAAAGAATGTACGACAAACTTCATTCAAGTGAGAATGTTTATACAATCAGGAAGTACGATAGAGATGTTACAAAAGTAAATTCTGAATCAGATTTACCAGAGGGTTGGGCGGTTGGTGATATTGGCTTTACTGGAAGCAAATGGTCTAATGGCTTCTTTATGGGTAAAGGTGGTTGGGTATCTCTTGGACATGAGTTAAGCCATACAGAAGACGTAGAGGATGGTGCAGTATCTGATGAAGCTTGGCAAACTCCTGATGGGACATTTTCATATACTCCTGTATTGTACGACCCAACCAGAAATACGTATAGCTATGGCAGTCCCGTAACAGTTAATGTTCCGCCAATTCTTGTTGATGAAGTTAGGGCAGTAGATAGAGAAAATAAAATGCGAGCTCAAGCAGGCATAGGACTTAGAACTCATTATAATCATGTGAAAATAAACTCCGCTACTGTTCCAGACGGGCGGCCAACAATTATAATACGTTATACTCAACAATTAGTTAAAGAAGGAATAGGGACGCATCCAAACTATAACACAAACTACAATTTATTAAGAAAGAAGTAATAGTATATGGTTAGAAGTGCTACTGTACTTGTTGTTCTTGTCTTGGTATGGCAAGGTTGTGATACTCAAAAAAGAGCGTTGCACAAGGATTATGATATAAATGGAGTAGAGGAGCATATAGTGTTAAAGGATACAATTACATTGCTGGTTTTGGGCTATGCACAGGCCCAGGAGTGTAACGATAGTACACTTTGGTTTTCCACTTGCTTTGGACTTGATATAAAGACGGATGAAATCATAAAAGTAATTAGCAAATGTAACACAGACACGACAATAAATAAGGGGGACTATGTAGAAGTCATTCCACTAATGAATACAGAGGAAAGAAACTATATAGCAATAACGGCAACAGTTTTTACAAAAGAACACCGTGAATATAAATATTCCCCATTATACAGATTGCAGGTAAAGACTGTGTACGGTTCTCTTATAAAAATAGAGTAATAAGTTTCATTTTCACCGTCCAAAAGGTTTAAAAATCCCTTTCCTTCCCCTGCAATCCAAAAATGTTTTCCACACCCTTAATTTTCCGCTTAATCCCCTGTAGCGCAACCTCTCTTATTTTCTTAGAAAAAACCTTCGAAATTTCGAAGTATATTGATTTTAAACTTCTTTTTGGTGAGCATGGTCTCAATCATTCCAAAAATCACGGACTTGTCTTTTTTATCGAAAAAGCATTATTGCCAACCTTCTAATAAACAATGGTTGAGTCCACTCTAAAAAGGATGATTTCATTCAAAATCGACGCGGAGGGGATTTTTGAAACGGAGCAAGTGAGGATTCGAAAATCTACCGACAAGGAAGATTTTGGCAGAAAGGGACTTTTTAGAGCAGACTCATGGTTTTATAGTTTTTTACGGAACTTAAATGCCCGTGTACAACGTAGCATTACAAGCATGCTATTGTAGAGGCATTTAAAAAAGTTGGTAGAAAAGTTCCATCCGTTGCAATAAAAACAGATTGGATATCACAGATTGAGACATCCAATTTTTACCTTTGTAAACCAATAAAATCAAGATAAATGAGTAAATCCATAGCAATAACAGACGAAACCGTAATCAATAAGATCTATCACATTCGAGGTAAAAAAGTGATGTTGGATAGAGATTTAGCTGAAATGTACGGAGTAGAAACAAGACGGTTAAATGAACAGGTAAAGCGTAATGACAAGCGTTTTCCTTCTGACTTTATGTTCCAGTTAACAGAAAAAGAGTTAGAAGATTGGAAGTCGCAAAATGCGACATCCAATAAAGAAAAGATGGGATTAAGAAAATTGCCGAATGTGTTTACAGAACAAGGCGTAGCAATGTTATCAAGCGTTTTGAATAGTGAAACAGCCATAGAAGTAAACATACAAATCATACGCATTTTTACCCGGATACGTGAAGTTCTTTTAACCCATAAAGATGTTTTGTTAAAGATGGAGCAGTTAGAAAAAACGATGCTTAAACAAGACGAAAGAACTAACAAACATGAAGAAGAAATACAGCTTATTTTTAATGCCTTGAAACAGCTTTTAAATCCACCACAAGAACCCAGGGAAGCGATAGGATTTAAAACAAAAAAAGAAAGCGGTAAAAAATAAATGCCCCTCCCTCCGGTCAAGCAAGGGCAAAGCCACAGGCGTAAGGTATTTTTGTTTTATTGGCGTCTTCCACCCCAAACCCCGGATGTTTTTTTTTGTAATCAATGCCCATCAACATCAGCGGTAAAATCAAACATCCTGCAAGGGCATTAATTACAAAAAATCGAGCTTTGATTTTTTTCTTTCATTAGAAACCCCGTAGGGAAATGAAAATCGAATCCCTGCGGGGCTTTTTCCTATAAAAAGATAAAAGGGGATATATTTTAGCCTCCAACATTCAAAAATAAAGTAACTTTGCATCTACTTTAAAAAGGAATTTTTGGCTGTCCAAACCTTACATATCATCCAAGATTTTCACCGCTGAAAGTGGTGTATAACGCTGTAAAAACCAATGAAAAAGGTTGTGCAGGGCTGTATCGGTATGGGTTTAGCACCCAAGAGAAGGTTGACGAAGTTAAAGATTCCGGGGGTCATTATACTGCGGAATTTTGGGAGTATGACCCACGTTTAGGCAGGCGCTGGAATTTAGACCCTGTTGTAGTAGCTTGGGAAAGTTCATATGCTGTGTTTAGGAACAACCCAATAGTATTAAACGACCCTGATGGAGACTGTCCAGAAGGATGTGATGGAACAAATACAACAACTCATAGAAGTTATAAATATGAAGGTGAAGTTGATGGCAAACATTCACATGTTTTAACTGAGGTAATAGAACAAAAAATTATTACTCCAATTTCAGAGACTGAACGAATGGTAGAAACAGTAAGGACAGAAACAACTATTAGAATTTTAAATGATCCTTCAAATAAAGACAACCCCTCCGAGGTTTTGGTAACACAAAGTGTTAGCAGTAGAAAAGAGGAGCAGAGGCTATATACTGAAAATGAACCAGGTTATGGCGAGACTTCAGCTTGGATAAATCAACCAAAAACTCGAGTTAATAACTATTTAGATAATGAAAGTAACCAACAACTTTCAATATCAGAAATAAGAACTCCTATTAAAGATTATTATAATTCTTTGCAAGTTTTCTTTAACACACATGGATACGATAAGTCTGTATTTCATGTGGGTAGATTTACAAATTTTGCTACAGATGCAAGTGCATTTGGTATAGGAGCATTATCAGGATATGTTCCTCCACCTTATTCATATTTAATGGCTTCATATAGTGCAGGTTATGGTTTAGGGACATTAATGAGAACTTATGGTAATCATTCAGGTAAAATTATGATTTTAAAATGACTAAAAGATGGATATATAAATTGTCTCTAATATTTTACATAACCCTGTGGTTTTTGTTTCTTGTTTCTTTAAAAACCACCTTGAGTTATATTTTTACTATTCTATCAATCCTATTGATTATATATATGTATGTGGTCTTGTATTTTGATTTTTCATTGAGGAATCATACCAAATATTTTAATAAAGAAATAAGTATAGAATTCTTTAAAAGAAAGATTGCTATAAAAAATTTAGATAAATTAATAGTACCACTTGTTGCAATTGCAATATTTTCACAAAACAATTATGAATGGACTTACTTATCTTTAATAGTTTATTGGTTATTAGTTATTTATATTGTTCAGATAATTAGAGTGCGTATGGCTAAGTAAAGTTTAAAAGAAAACCCCCGAATTGAGGGGCTTTTTTCTCTCATGGCTTCGTAGGTAATTAAAAGGGGGGCGAAAATGGCGTTTCTTTGCCATATATAAAAAAAATAGCTCTTTTCCTTCTTTTTAGTCCTACCAGCCCTAACAATCCAAAACAGTTTTCCACAATCCCCGTTTGGCCCTTAAAACCTTGTGCCGCTTGCTTTTCTGGTATGCCCCAAACCGTATCCGCTAGGGATTGCAGCGGGTAGCTACACATCAAAATGTGAAAATTGTACGGGTTGATTGTAGCGGGAGGTAGCCAAAGTTCTGGGGAAGTGATAGATACAGCTTGTATCATTCTCGCACATAATCACCAATACAAATGACGGTGTTTGAATTATCCTATTTTCGTTCCAATGCTGTAAGTGATGTATATTTGAAGCATGATTACCTGTGTATGCTAAACGGCATTTTTGAATCCGTTCGAAAGTGTGTTCTTCAGAATAGATGGGAAAGGCTTCCGAGGAATCGAGACAAGTTGAGAAGCTTATTAAGAAAGTTGAATAGATGCCAACACAAATGCTGAAAAATTTAATTTTATGTGTACTTCTATTTGCATCTGTTGCAGAAGGTTGGTCTCAGGTGAAAATCTATGGTTTTAGATTTGATTTGGCTTTTCATTCTGGACTTAAGGTTGATTTACTCAAGACGGAAAACGATTCTTACGAAATGGCTATTCAACAGTTGCCGTTATATCTGAGTGTAAATGGTGATTGGCCAAGAGATTCTTATGTTTACCAAAAGCACAGACCAAGGGTTTTTGGAATACAAGAATTAGAACAATTTGATTTTCCGGTTTTCAACGTAACTGTTAAATTGAAAAAGTCGGAATGGAGTGAATTATTTGATATTTTGACCAAACTTGATTCGTTTGTTTTACACCATGTGCACGAAGGAGGTCCCGGGCTTGATGGATACTCGGTAAAATATGAGAATATGCTACATGAAGACAGTGTAAAATATCGATGGTATCTACCCAAAGGGGATACGGAATTGGGTCAGACACTACTGAAAGTTTTGGATTACATAGAAAAAAGGGCGAAAAACTATATTGTCAATACTGCAATAGATGATATTCACAGATATCTTAAACCCGAAAATTACCCATTTAAAATTGTAAGCTTGACCCCGTTTTATGTAAAGCTTCTAAATACGCCATGCTGTTCATGCGCAAAGATGGAGAGGGTTGTTGCAATGGCACCGACAAAAGAACAAGTTTATATCGATATTACCAATTATGTAGGGGCAGACAAATCTTGTATTGTTGAATCATTTCAAAAACACTTTGAGAGGATTGCATGGATAACCGATGAAAGAAGATTGGAGTCCTATTCAAAACTCATGGGTAAATAATGCGCTAAACTTCTTCGATTTATTTTTAATGAACACGTAACTAAAGAGTCCACTCCAAAAAGAATGATTTCAATTAATATCGACAAGGAAGATTTTTGCAGAAAGGGACTTTTTGGAGTGGACTCAGTGTTTAATCGTTTTGGATGCGATTGTACGTTTCGTGGGTTTGTCAACCCGATAGCCCCGTCGATTTATCGGGGGGTGAGGTGTTCGTTTCGGGAAAGTGGGTTGGGTGCGGTTTAGAATGTGGACGTAATTTAAAGGGTTTAATCGTTTAATCGTTTATGCGTTTAATCGTTGTTTTTCGGGAAAGGAGGTTGGGTGCGGTTTGGATTGTGGACGTTATATAGAGGTTTAATCGTTTATGCGTTTATGCGTTTAATCGTTTTGGATGCCGAATGTATGTTGGGTAGGTTTATCAAACCGATAGCCCCGTCGATTTATCGCGGGGTGAGGGGTTCGTTTCGGGAATGTGGGTTGGGTGCGGTTTGGATTGTGGATGTTATTTGAGGGGTCGGAAGTCGGAGGTCGGAGGTCGGGGGGTGGTTTCGGGAAAATGTCTTTGCTCCTTACCCCCAGGTTAAAACCTGGGGCAATTATTTCGGTCGCTCCTATGGAGCTAGTAGGTGCGTGTGTGTTTGTGGCGTTATTATAATCATCAACACCCCTACGGGGTTGTGTGGTTCGTGTGCGTTGTGGAATCCAATGATCTCAACGCCCCAACAAACCCCGTAGGGGTGAACATGAT
>JAFIEY010000018.1 GCA_020832345.1 Cryomorphaceae bacterium
ACATCATCAGCAAACGCTTGCTCAAAGGAAAGTACAAACTGTCCGTTGGATGGATTTGGGAAAATAGAAAGATTGGCCGCTAAACTGTGGTCTTCCACACTAATATTTTCCGCCCATACCATTTGACAAGCTGTGTCTGAACCGCAACTGTTATATGCAATCAGGCAAACTTCAAAGCTGTCGGTTTGTGGAAACTGAAAACTTACACTGTCGCCCGTGGCTGTACCCAGTCCTCCAAAATCCCAAACAACAGAGTCCGCATTTATGCTATGGCTTTCAAAAGAAACCGTATGACTTATGGTGTTCCAGGTAAAATCGGCAAATGCAGTATCTTGTGGGGTGGAATTAACTTCAGTTCGTACATCCGAGCAAGCAGATACCCCATAATGTATAGCGCCGTTCCAGGTTCTGGGATCACAACAGTAGTCAAATGGCTGACAAAGTCCAAGCCCGGATACCAAAGTCATATCTGCATTGCTGTATGTATTGGCTCCCACAGTGTAGCTTGCATTAAATTGAAGGTAAATGCCGTAAACCGTATTTGCATTTACCGTAAGGGGATTACTTAGGTTATACCGAACCGGTTGGTTTAAAGTCGCAGTGGGGATGACTCCACTTTCTACCAATGTCCAATCGGCTTGTGTTGTGCCTTGATATCCCCCGGTGACAATATAAATGCTTATGGGCATATTGGCCTGAGTGGCAAAAGGCCTAACGGTAAAAGCTGTTATATCAAAGGTTGAGTTTGGTGTAATGTTGAACATGTTTCCTGCGCCACATCCGGATCCGCCTTGTTGAATGGTATTTAAGGAATCTTCGTTGTCCATATAGCCGACGTAAAGTGTTCCGGTTGTAGTAGGTACAGTAATTGAGTTGCCGGTACCAATTGGTGTTCCACCTGTTGGGACATCGAACCAATTATAATTCCCAACTTGAAGATCTAACGCGTTAAAGGTAATACTGTCGTCTCCAGGGCAAATAAATGCATCTTCAGCTGAAGGAGCAAAGGGAATTATTAAAAGTGAGTCCATTGATATGGTGTCGTTTGTCACCAATTGGTCTCCGGGCAAATTAACACTTGCTTCAATATTGACATATCCCCCCCAATAGGCATTTATTGTGCCAACGGTGACAGTGTCCGTTTCGTTTTCAAGAAGATTTCCCGTGTAGGTGAAAGTTAAATTCTCGTTTATATCACCTGTAATATCCACGGTAATTGGAAGTGAGGTGATGGCATTAAATCCGTTATTTCGTATGGCAACGGTAACATCCATTAAGCTATCACCACATTGCAAATCTTCCGGTGAAATCAAGGCCAACATTTCTGCGTCGTCCTCTATGGGGACACAAATTTCGATGGGATCGCTCCAGGGGCCATAACCGCCTTGTGGGCACGCTTCCCGCACATAAACGCATATACATTCACCCATTGGTAAACTGTCTAAAAGGTATCCTTGATTTGTGGTAACATTTGGGTCTAGATTTCCGATTTGTGAACCCGGGGTAAATCCGCAACTGTCCCACTCCACTTGCCATTCGGTGATGTTGGTGCTGCTCCAGCTCACCTCAGCGCCACCGGGATAAAGTGTATCAATGGTAAAATTTGAAATTCCCGTACAGGGTAAGGGAGTAAACTCGTACGCACCCGGGTCGGGATCTGTTGGTCGCGGAACACTGTCGTAATCTACAGGCACCCATGTTTGAACATTTGCTCCAATGTTCTTTATAGCACCGGCACCGGGTCGGTATCTGTCGGGAACAGTTCCGCCAATAAAGGTTGGGTCAAAGTCTATGGCATTCTGGTCATAAGCATTACTGTTGGCCGTTTGCCAACTCGATAAATCTGCAAAACTTGAGCTGTAGTATCCAAAATTCACATTGGGATCACTTTGATTGGGCGCGTAATATGCATTGTTGTCAATTTCTACATCGGAGGTTGCAGTATTTACATAAATAAAATGCTGATCACCGCTATTTCCACGGTTCATGTACATCAAATTATTCTTAAATTCTTGTCCGTCACCAATTGACGATGTAAAGAACATCCTGGTGGTTTGCGTACCGGTGGTCGAAGGCTCGTCCATTACAATGGTGTTGTGGAAAAATTTTGTGTGTTGACTGTTACTTGCGTAGATGCCATAGAAAAGCCCTTCGCCCTGCAGGTCATATACCTGATTATTGGCTACTATTAAGGGTTCTGTAGCACTCATTGAAGTGGAATTAGTTCTAAAATCCAAACAATAAAAAGTGGAGGAGTTACCGGGTAAGTTTCCGTGGGTAGTATGTATTCGGTTCCTCATGATTTTACCGCCTGGCATCCCGTTTCTGGCTGTAAGTGCATAAAAGATAGTGCCGTTATCCCTATTCGGACGGCTTATATCATTGCCAATGACTTCTAGGTTTTCCTGAGCTCTGAGGTATAAGCCATAGTATCTTTGATCTACCATGGTGTTATTGATGATTTTGTTTCCGGGAGAATTGTTGTTGGATCCTTCTCCATTTAAGGTAATGGCGTAATAGCCTCCTTCGATAAAGTTGTTTTCAAAAGTGCAATAACTGGCATTATCGCCAAAGGTTATGGCACTGGTGTTTGAACCACTGGCAACAATACCAGCGGATAAAGTTCCTGCAATGGTTGTGCTTGCAAGTATAGAGCAGTTTTTAATAGTAATATGCTCTGTGCCATTGGTTAAATGCATGCACCAACCATGGGTTGAACCGTCTGCTTCAATAATGAGGTCATCAAAAGTTATATAAGAGGAGCCATCTAGGGTAAGGGTAGTTCGGTCAGCTGATCCAGAGGCATCATG
Source organism: Cryomorphaceae bacterium (assembly GCA_020832345.1). GTDB lineage: Bacteria > Bacteroidota > Bacteroidia > Flavobacteriales > Schleiferiaceae > CSBr16-58. The sequence continues at coordinate 2,811 of JAFIEY010000018.1, forward strand.
GGAAAGCGTATTTCCATTTCCGTTAATGGTTATGGTGTTTACGCTATTTACGCCCGAAATAGGGCCTGCATAAACTTCTTCGGCATAGGGCCCTGTGCCCGACACGACATTTACTATAACAGGTGCAGTCACTCCGCCGCATTCTAAAGCATCAAAGAAATCTTGAAAAGTTGTAAAATTGGTAGCAGAAGGCATTGCCAATTGGTTGATGGTGTAAGTCCCCGCTAATGTGCCTCCAAAAGCGTTTACTTGCACAGGGGTGCTAAACGCTGTATCCCCACTGCATATTACCATGCAACGATACCAGGTAGTGTCCATTACTGTCACAGTATTGGCGGGCAGCGTATCGTTAATTAGGTCAATCCAAGTATTGTTATCGGGAGAGGACTGCCATTGGTAAGCTTGTCCCGTACCAAATGATGCATTGGCCAAAGTTAAGGTAATGCTGGTATTAATACAAACATCGGTTTGGCTTGCTTGGGTTGTGCCGGCAGATGGTGGTGCGGAACATGGGCCAACAGGCACCACCGTTACTGTGTAATCTTCAACTTCGCCCCAAGTTTGTTGTGCACATGGATCGGTTGGTACACCAGCAAATGTACAGCGCACTCGCATGCGCTTTGCACCGGGTGTAACGGTTTGCGGAACTGAAATTGTTCCGTTAAATGGGGTGAGTCCCGAGGTTCCGGAATTCCAAACATCCTCTCCGGGATCTGTAAAATCCCCGTCGTTGTTCCAGTCTATCCAAATACGAAATCCTTGCGACCAGGAAGTCCCTGCTTGCACGGTAAATGAAAAACTGTCACCGACAAAAACATCAACACTTTGATTGGTGAAATCACCATAAGCGCTGGGCGAACAACCGGATTGCAGGTTGGAAATATTTGTGGTAATTCCACCTGTTGTTGAGAAATTATCAATTTGATCACCAGAAGTACAACCCGTAGTAAATTGAGGGGTACAATAGGTTTGACCATTAACCATTGGGGAGAAGCCCAAAAGGACTATTGTAAATAGTGGAGTAAAAAAACGCATTATTGTATCATTTTGTATTAGTTTACAAAGGTAACAAAAAATACAGTATAACACATACAATTTATTTGATTATAAATAATTTAATGAATTAGATTAATCTTTTGAGAGTTAAATCTTGCGTGATATCACTTATTTGAGTTTTGAAAATAATATAATTTATGTGTCAAGTGAGCCTACAATTTTAAAATATTTCTCATCGTTTACACAACAAATATATTTTTGTACTTTGGCACTTATTTATCAATTGAAAAATCCGGCTATGTTGTTTAGATTATTTTTTTCTGTATTCATTCTATTTTCTGTTCAAGTTTTGGGACAATTGCGCTTTTCCGGACATGGAGAAGTGTTTTACACCTATGATTTTGAAAGACCCTTTAACAATGTTCGGGATGCCTGGTTTTACAATCACAACCTGCACAACACCATTGCCCCAAATATGATGCTGCTCGAAGGTTCCTATAAAAAGAAGGGGGTTTATGCGCAGTTGGATTTGATGTTTGGAAGCTATGGTGCTGCCGTTATGCGCAATGAACCGATTTGGGCTTTACCCATTTACCAAGCATACGTGGGCACAAGAGTTGGTGAGGTTGAATTGGAAATGGGTATATTTGAAAGCGGTATTGGAATGGAATCGGCAAAAGGATACGAAAACCCAACCCTGACAAGGAGTATTTTTGCTGAGAATACACCCTATTTTCTTTCCGGTGCTCGCGCTCGATGGGAGGATCGAACAGCAATTATTATGATTGAAGGTGCGGTTATAAACGGCTGGGAAACCGTTACCCGGCATGCAGTCCAATTGGCAAATGCTGCCTCGGGTATGGGTGGTATGATGCGAATGCGTCTTGGATCTAAAAAAGTACACTTGCATTACAACTTTCTTTATACCGAAGATGTTGGCGGCTATCCCTTTCGCAGAGTTTATAGACTACACGGGGGTTATTTTAAACACGCTTTAACGGATTGGCATTTTTTTCTCGGATATGATAATGTTGGAGGAAATGAAATGTCTGTCCACATGCCTTACGCCATCGTACGGCGGGTGTTTTCAGAGCGGTTTTCCGCTGCCGTTCGTGGGGAATATGCCCGTGATAATTCACTGCATTATTTTTTGGATGCAGCACCGTTGAACGTCCCAAAACAGCCGCAGGGGGTGCCTGATGGTGTTACCCTAGATCGGAATTTTCAGGTTTGGAGCGCATCCATAAACGTAGATTATGCGCCCAAAAAGAACCTATTGTTCAGAGCTGAGTTCCGGTATATTGACGGAGAAAATGCAGTGAATGTGATTCAACCCCAAGGTGGCTCGCAAATGCAAATTTCTAACAACTTTGATACGCCTTATCTAAATCGAACTGTGACGTTGTCCGCTTTTGTTATGTTTTAGTTGCCCCCTAATAACCGCATTATATCATTCCCATTTGCCAATATGACCAAGCCTATGAGGATGAAGAATCCAACCATTTGCGCATTTTCCAAAACCTTGGTCGATGGCTTTTTTCCAGATGCCATTTCCCAAAGCACAAATACCACATGACCTCCGTCAAGTGCCGGGATGGGAAGAATATTCAGGAAGGCTAACATGATACTCAAAAAGGCAGTAAACGACCAAAAACGCTGCCAATTCCAGACTGTATCAAATTGATTGGCAATCATAATGAAACCACCAACTTCTTTATATGCACCAGTTTTTGGGTTGGTGATTAATTTAAATTGACGAATGTAATCCGTGAGCAATGTCTTGGATTTGGTAAAAGATGCCGGAATTGCCTCAAAAAAACTATAGGTTTTAACTTCCGTTTTGAATTGGCCAATGAAGTTCTGCGGATAAACACCCATTAAACCACTTTCAGGTAAATCCATATCCCGGGAAAAAACCCTGCCATCGCGTTCTACTTCAACCGTTACAGTTTGGTTGCCCATACTCGGCAGGGTATTGACATATTGGTCAAAATATTCCATCGGCTCACCATTGAGGGAGAGGAGTCGGTCACCTACCTCAAGTCCCGCAGCTTTTGCCGCCGAACCATCAACAAAGGCACCTACATAATATTTAAACCTTGGCGTAATAAATGCACCTCGTATTTTTAACAAACCCCCGATAACATCATCGCTGTATTCCAGGGTTAGAATTTCACCATTTCGCTCAACTTCAATGGTGCCGCTTTCAGCTAAAACGATTTCTTTGGGAATGTCATTAAATCGTTCGTATTCATTTCCGTTTACACGCAATATTTTATCTCCATCCTCTAGCCCCAATCCCCTCGCAGCTTCGTGTAAACTCACACCGTATTTTACCTCTTCATTGGGCAAATACTCTTCGCCCCAATACATCAGCATGCCAAAGAAAATGGCCAAAGCGACAATGATATTTACAGTAACACCACCAATCATGATGATCAATCTTTGCCATGCAGGTTTGGATCGAAACTCCCATTCTTCAGGTTCCTTTTTTAATTGTTCGGTGTCCATGGATTCATCTACCATTCCGGATATTTTCACATACCCACCCAATGGCAACCAACCAATCCCGTATTCGGTATCGCCAATTTTTTTCTTCACCAGCGAAAACCAGGGGTCAAAAAACAGGTAAAATTTTTCAACCCGGGTTTTGAAAATTTTGGCGGGAATAAAGTGACCAAGTTCGTGAAGGACAATTAGTAAAGATAGGCTGAGAATAAATTGACTGGCCTGAACAAGTATATCCATGTGATGATTTCGTTGTCGATAAAAAATTCAAGCCGCAAAAGTACGGCAGTTAATTTGAACTATTGTGTTAAACCTATTTGGGCCTATTTTTTAATCGGTTTACTGGAATCTTTTACTAAAGTAAAATCTATCGTTTTCTTTTCCAGATTGGTATCTTTTACCATAACGCAGACCCGATCGCCAAGTTGGTAAATCTTCCCAGTGCGTTCTCCAACTATGGCGTAGTTGCTTTCATCGTAGAGGTAATAATCGTCTTTAAAATCTCTAATTCGAATCATCCCTTCACACTTATTCTCCTCCAATTCTACAAATACGCCCCATTCAGTAACACCGGTGATGGTGCCAAAAAATTCTTGGTCTTTTTTGTCTTCCAAAAACTTAACTTGCATATATTTAATAGAATCCCGCTCGGCCCTGGTCGCGAGTAACTCTCTATTCGATGTATGCTTGCATTTGTCTTCCCAGTCCGATCCGCCTTTTATGGTTTTTCCATTGAGGTTTTCCGCTAGAATTCGATGTACCATGAGATCGGGATAGCGACGAATTGGGGAGGTAAAATGGGTGTAAAATGGAAAAGCCAATCCGTAATGTCCCACATTCTTAGTGCTGTAAATGGCTTTGGCCATGGAGCGAATGGTAAGGGTTTCAATCATATTGGCTTCCGAGGTGCCCTTTACTTCTTTAAGCATAGCGTTAAGAGAAGCTGATATTTTTTTTGTCCCACTAGTAGCAACCTGATACCCAAATCGCTTGACAAAGTTGGATAAATCTTCTAGCTTGTCGGGATCCGGATCGTCGTGGATGCGATAGACCATGAGATTTTTGTTGGGCTTTCCATTTTTGTCAGCACCTACCTGCGCCGCAACACTGCGATTGGCCAACAACATAAATTCTTCAATAAGGTGATTGGCTTCCTTCGATTCCTTGGTGTAAACGCCAGTGGGATTTCCGTGCTCGTCGAGGTGGAATTTCATTTCTACCTTATCAAAAGCAATCGCTCCGGATTTCATTCGGGCATCGCGGAGTTTTATGGCAATATCGTTGAGGATACTGACTTCTTCTGCCAATTGACCTTCTTTGGTTTCAATACACTTTTGGGCATCTTCGTATGCAAAGCGAACATCCGAGTGAATAACAGTTCGGCCAAACCACTTGTGGTAAATTTTGCCGTTTCCGTCCATTTCAAAAATTACACTAAAGGCGAGTTTATCTTCATTCGGTCGAAGAGAACAGAGAAAATTGGATAATCGTTCAGGCAGCATGGGGACAACTCTGTCCACCAAATACACGGAAGTTCCCCGTGCGTAAGCTTCTTTGTCGAGGGCGGTTTCCTCACGGACATAGTGGGCAACATCAGCAATGTGGACCCCAATTTCATATCGACCATTTTCAAGTACTTTAAACGATAGCGCATCGTCAAAATCTTTGGCATCTGCGGGGTCGATGGTAAAGGTTAAAATCCCCCGCATATCCCGCCGCTTCTTTATTTCCGCATCTGTAATGGCTTCCGGTATTGCTTCTGCAGCCTCGTGAATATCCGGCGGGAATTCATAAGGCAGGTCGTATTCTGCTAAAATGGCATGGATTTCCGTTTGATGATCGCCCGGCTTTCCAAGCACTTTTATTACTTGGCCAAATGGACTGTTGGCGTTTTCGGGCCAATCCGTCATGCGAACCACGACCTTGTCACCATTTTCAGCATCCAGGGTGTTTTCCGTGTCGATGTATATATCGGTGTGCATTTTACGACTATCCGCTCGAAAAAATGCGAAGTTTTTATTGAATTCTAAAACGCCTACAAAGTCGGTTTTATGTCTTTCTACTACTTCCACAACTTCACCCGCAGGCTTGGCGTTTTTTCGTTTTGCATAGAGTAACACTTTTACACGATCGCCGTGAAGCGCTTTGTTTACGTGTTTTGGTGAAATATAAATATCGCGTTCCTCTTCTTGTAGGCTTACGTAGGCTGCTCCTGTAGAGGTCATGTCTAAAATACCCTCTACATATTTTTCCACACCGGGCACGCGATAGCGTCCATTTGCAGGGCTTTCAAGTGCGCCTTTTTTTAGGAGTTTTTCCAAAAATTGTGAAATCTCCAATCGCAAAGCTCTGTCTTTAATCCCGAGCCGACTGGAAATTTGTTTGTAATTTAATGGGCGACCATCTTCTTTTTCCAAGGTTTTTATGATGGCCTCTGTCCAGTCCTTTCCGGTACCGGATGTTTTTTTTGTTTTTTTGTTGCTTGACATATAGTTATTCTACTTTTATCGGCCACACATTGTTTTTGCGTTCTATGTCCACAGATTGAAAAAATGGGTCGATATATATTTCTTTGATTTTGGTTGTGGGAATGGATATGGTGTATTTTTCGGCAGCCCATTTCCAGGGCGGAAGTGAGTTGCCTGCTTCACTTTTCCTTCCGTACATTAAATCTAGCGGAATGTGATAAAGATCGGCTTTTCCGTCTTGATTTACAATCGCTATCGTTGCAGGCGAAGGTAAGTCACCGAGTCGTCTTAAAACAATTATGGTTTCGTTATTTTTTTCATATACGGAATCGACGGCCAAATCGACGGCCTGGGTTGTGCCTGTCCACAGATCACAAAACCACATGAGTTGCATACCTGAGGCCTTTTCCATTTCCCTTATAAAATCTTCAGGATGGGGATGATGAAACTTCCATTTATTGAAGAAGCTTCTAAAACCCTTCCAAAAAGTTTCTTCCCCCATGATGTATTTTAATTGAACGAGAAACAAGCAGCCCTGAGAATATGAGGCGACACTATAGGCGCTGTTGGTGGTGTAATGATCCGCCGGTGTGGTCAGGGGTTCAGTTGCCCCTTTTTTGAATTGCTGCACGTATCGCATGTAGTTTCCGAAATGGGGATTTGTGGCGCGTGGCCCTTCCTCGGGAAATAAATCCTGCATGATGATGTTTTCCACAAAAGTGGTAAAGCCTTCGTCAATCCATGGGTAGCGGGACTCGTTGGTGCCAATGAGTCCGTAAAACCAGCTGTGCATGGCTTCGTGAACCGCGAGTCCAACCATGCCTTTTAATTTTCCTCTGCCCAACATCAGTGTAGCCATAGGGTATTCCATGCCACCATCACCGCCTTGAATAAAACTGAATTCTGGGTAGGGATATGGTCCTACCAGAGAATCTGCCAGAATAAAGAAACGCTCCATGAGTTTGGGCAGTTTCTCCCAGTTGTCGATGTGTTCGTTTTTCTTTTCCTTGTAAAAAAACCGCATAAGTGGTCCACCGGGAACGGCATGAGTGGTGTGCGAATATTTGGGATCTGCTGCCCAAACAAAATCGTGTACATTTTCAGCGCGGAAATGCCAAGTTTGTTTGCCATTTCCTTTGGCTTTATGGTCGCTTCCGTATCCATGACCAATTTCCGCGGCGTTTTGCAAAATGCCAGTGCCGGCAAGTGTGTATGATTTATCGATGGAAATGTAAACATCGAAGTCGCCCCAAATGCCGTAAAACTCGCGGCCTACATAGGGTGTTGTGTTCCATCCGTATCGGTCGTATTCCGCCAACTTTGGATACCATTGCGCCATGGAGTAGTGAACGCCCTCTTTGTTAAACCTGCCGCTTCGACGAATTTGTGCCGGAATCTGACCGATAAAATCCATTGCTAAAACACAACTTTTTCCCGGTAAAATGGGCTGTGACAAGGTTACTTTCAATATGGTTCCCCAGGTTTCAAAGTCGATAACTTCACCGTTGTATTTTAATTGAACAACTTCTAAAAACCCGATTTCGTCTTTGGTAAGGTGGTTGATCCGATCGCCTACCCGTCTGTCTGGATCCGCGATAGATCGCGAGCGCTCATCCATGTTGCTGCCCGGCTGAAAGGCATTAAATTGTAAGTGGTAAAACAACTCATGCAGGGTATCCGGCGAATTATTGGTATAGTTGATTATTTGATTTCCCTCAAATTGATGGCGCTCGTGATCAAAGTCGATATGCATTTCATAATTCACGTGCTGTTGCCAATAACCCGGACGGGGCTGTGCAATCAAAATGCCGCTAAAAATAAGCAGCTTAAATATTGCCAAATACTTCATCGAATGTATGCGTTTGTTTTAGTCTAACACCTTTTTCCGTCATTTGTAATGTCCCTAAATCATGTATGGGATCGTGTTCGAAGAAGAGAACAAATTCTTCATCAACGGCTGTTCTTAGGAAGAGTTCTTTTTCTTTCATGGTTAGCAGGGGGCGCGTGTCGTAGGCCATCACCCAGGGAAGTGGAATATGACCAGCAGAGGGTAGCAAGTCCGCCATAAAAACAATTTTCTGACCGCCGTATTCAATTATGGGTAACATTTGGGCTTCTGTATGGCCACTTACGCCCCAAACTTTAAAGGGCAGTGGCGTATCGTGGATGCCATCGTTGTGGAGGTCGATAAATTTTAATTGACCCGACTCTTCGATGGGTAAAATATTTTCTTTTAAAAAACTTGCTTTTTCTCTTGGATTGGGGTGAATGGCCCATTGCCAGTGTCTTTGGTTACTCCAGTAAATGGCGTTTTTAAAAGCGGGTTCGTATCCGGTTCGGTCTTTATTCCATTTGATGGCGCCTCCACAGTGATCAAAATGTAGGTGGGTAAGGAAAACATCAGTTATGTCGTCGCGGTGAAATCCCAAACCTGAAAGCGACTTATCAAGACTGTGGGGTCCGTGAAGGTGGTAGTGTCCAAAAAACTTTTCATCTTGTTTGTCCCCCATACCGGTATCGATAAGAATCAGACGGTCTCCATCTTCAATGAGCATACATCGGGCGGCCCAGGAACACATATTATTTTCGTCGGGTTGGTTAGCCCTTTTCCATATTTTTTGCGGCACAACGCCAAACATAGCGCCACCGTCAAGTTTAAAATGACCTGCATGAACGGGGTAAATCTTCATAAAATCGTATTTTCAAAAATTTTGCACGAAAGTACAATATCGCAGTCGATTTTCCCAAAGTCAATTGACAGTTGTATTCTATCTTGCAGCCTTCTAGTCATTAAATTATTTTTGTTATGCGCATCCTTATTTTGCTAGTGTCTTTTTTGTTTACCGGCTGTGTTGGTTCGCAGCTTTACAATCCTTCATTAATGATTCCCGGAGAAGATTTGGCGCCCGGTCAAGTTAAAATAAATGTATCCGGAGGCCCTGCGCCATTTACCCATCGAGATGATGTTCAGACTTTTGAGCACAATAACTATACGGTATTGACTGGAGAGCCGGTATCTGCAGCTTACGATTTTTTGGGTGATGTAAATGTTCAGGTTGGATTATTCAACAACAATACCCTACAGCTTCGGAGCTGGAGTGATTTTGCTTTTAATCGTTGGGGTTTGTCCATAGGAAATTTGTATTGGATACACAACGATAAGCGGTTTCGTCAAATGGATTGGGGTATTCAACCGAGCTTTGCCGTGGTTGGGGATAAATATTCTGCACAGGGCTGGGGTGTACAAGTTGCCGGAGTTGGCCGATATAGATACAATGAGAAACTTGCCCTCTACGGAGGTGTCGCGCCATTATACGGAAGGATTCCCAACCTTCCGGTAAGTTATATGAATCGGGCTGAAGAACTCAACATTGCCAATCCGAGACCGGATGGGTTGGGCTTGGGTGTTCACTTAGGTTTTGAATATGTTTTTGCAGATCGATTTACGGGCAGGATCGATATCAATGTAATTGGGCAGCAAGACTTGTACTATCGTGATTTTTCTTTAATTCCGTGTTTCACGCTTGGATTTGGATATACTTTGTTTAAAGAATAATTTATGAGTCCACGCAAAAAAGGATAATTTCAATCAAAATCGAGGGGGTTTTTGAACCGCAGCAAGTGAGGATTCAAAAGTCTATAGACAAGGAAGATTTTGGCAGAAAGGGACTTTTTGGAGCAGACTCAAATATTTCAAGGTAGTTTCTGAGGCGGATGGTAAACCAAATTTTTTATGTAGGTTTGGGGATAATTAAAAACCAATTGTTATGTCTTCCATTGTGCCTAAAATCAAGCGAATGACCACCCACAGCATGCAGGAAATGAAGCGCAAGGGAGTCAAGATTAGCATGCTTACCGCTTACGACTATACCATGGCCAAGATGGTTGATGCCGCTGGAGTGGATGTGATTTTGGTAGGTGACTCCGCCTCCAATGTGATGGCCGGTCATGAAACCACACTACCCATCACCCTAGATCAGATGATTTATCACGCTAGTAGTGTTGTGCGTGCGGCGGAAAGGGCTTTGGTTGTTGTTGATTTACCCTTTGGGTCATATCAGGGCGATTCAAAACAAGCCCTAAATTCCGCCATCCGAATTATGAAAGAATCAGGGGCGCATGCAGTAAAACTCGAAGGGGGTGTAGAAATTCTCGAATCTATTCGGAGAATCCTAACTGCCGGAATTCCCATCATGGGGCATTTGGGTTTAACGCCGCAAAGTATATATAAATTTGGCACTTACACCGTTCGCGCCAAAGAAGAGGCCGAAGCGACAAAACTCCTCGAAGATGCCAAAGCACTGGAAGAAGCCGGTTGTTTTAGTCTGGTATTGGAAAAAATCCCTGCGAAGCTAGCCGAGAAGGTTGCGAAATCTGTGGATATTCCGGTTATTGGTATTGGTGCCGGTGGTGGGGTGGATGGTCAAGTTTTGGTTTTACACGATATGCTCGGAATGACCCATCAGTTTTCTCCGAGATTTTTGCGTCGTTATCTCAGTTTGTACGAAGAAATTACGCAGGCCGTTTCGCGTTATGTTGAGGATGTAAAGCTGAAACATTTTCCCAATGAGGATGAGCAGTACTGAAATTTCACCAAGGATAATATTTGAGGATAACCACTTATTGGTGTTGGACAAGCTCAGTGGTGAATTGGCGCAGGGTGATCATACGGGCGATGAGGATATACTTGTGCGCGGAAAAAGGTATTTGGCAGAGAAATACAACAAACCTGGCAATGTCTTTTTGGGATTGCCCCATCGTTTGGATCGCCCAACTTCCGGTGTTTTGGTTTTGTGTAAAACAGGAAAGGCACTGAGCAGGGTCAGTATGGACTTTAAAGCGAGGGACACCAAAAAAATATACCATTGTCTTGTACAGGGAAAGCCCGCAAAACCTGCTGGCGATTTGCAGCACTATTTGGCCAAGAATGCCAAAAACAATAAATCTTTTGTGGTGGGAAAAGACGATAAGGACAGCAAGTTGGCATCACTTTCATATCGCACCATACAGGTATTTGACTATTACACACTTTTGGAAATTCAGCTTCACACGGGGAGGCATCACCAAATCCGTGCTCAACTTTCAGCATTGAAGCATCCTATAAAAGGCGATGTAAAATACGGCGCCAAGCGGGGAAATCGAGATGGTTCAATTTGTCTGCACGCCTATGAACTAACCATGAAACATCCCACTAAAAAAGAATTGATAAGCTTTGTTTCCCAAATGGATTATTTAAAAAAATGGGGTATGTAAGGTTTACATTTTGTTATTATTAAATCTACAGTATATTCGGTTTTGTAAAAAAATCGACATGAGTGAAGAAGTTCTCAGGCAAATACAGCATAAATTTTTTGAAGTAATTCAGAAAAAAAATTTTGGAAACATTAACCTTGGTGATCAAGTATCAGAAATATTAGACGTAACTAAATCCACAGCTTACAAAAAAATCAGGTGTCAAACCTTACTTTCTGCCGATGATTATCGACGATTGGCAGCGAGCTTTGGTGTTTCTCTAGATTCATTGGTGCTTCCGCCCCAAACGGATTTTATGGTTCGTCGCCCCTTATTTATCCAAAATGAGGAAAGTTTAATGATGTATTTATTGGGTACGGCAAAAGAATTGGGTCGAATGGCGACGGTCGAGCACGAATTTTTATATTGTGCCCGCGATTTACCTGTATTTTTATTCTTCTCCAATCCGGTATTAATTCGCTTTAAAATCGCGGTTTGGTTGAGTGAATTTAAAAATGGACTGCCCTTTTCCAAGCACTTTGGATTTATATCCAAAGAGGTTTTTGATGCATGTAAGGAGTTTAACAAAGCATATCAGTTGTTGAATCGGAAGGAAATTTGGTCTTTAAATACGCTCGATAACCTTAGAAGTCAAATATTGTATTACGAAACCTTGGGAGAGCTAAGTCCGCAAGATGCAGACGAGGTACGAAATGCGGTTATTCATCTTATGGATGAGATTCCTCAAAACATGAAACAGAGTGAATCCGACGATACAAAGTGGAGTATTTACGGTGTCGATTTTCTGATGATGGGCAGTAATGCTTTGGTATTAACCCCGGCACAAACCGTAGCTTATATTGGTTATGCCGGGATTAATTACCTTCGCATCGATCAGGAAACATTTTGTGAGGATTTGTTGCATTGGTTTAACAAAGAGATTTCTAATGGCACCTCATTGGTTGGTTCACGAAAGGAACGTATATTGTTTTTTCAACAGCTGAAGGAGGCATTTGTGGCTCCGAAAACTGTATGAGCCTTTTAGATTCCGCTTTCATCTCCTTTAAGATATGAATGATGATTTCTTTTTCTGCCGTTGGGGCTAATCCTTTTGCGTATGCATCTTTCCAAGTGGTGATTAATGCATCGATACGCTGGGTTAACTTTGAAACCGTAGGCTTTAATTTGTGTTTTTCATATCCAGAAGCGAGCGTATAGCCTATTATACTTGCTTTTTTATTTAGCATCTTTACATAATGCAAATCAATTCTCGCCGGGAAAATACTGGTACACTCATAGGTGATTTCTGAAATTAATCTGGTCTTCTCCCAAAGGTTTAACAATAACCTTACGTAGGCGTTGGTATCGGCATTGTTTTCCTCAATGCCACTTTTGATAGTTTTGGCTTTCATAGTACTTTGTTTTAAGGGTTAATGACTTTTAATTACCATGCAAATATTTATCTGCTTTAGTAAAATATTGTGGCATTACAAAATTTATTTGAGAAAATTTTTGAGAAATTTTGTCGCCTTGTGCACTAAATATGATGACGAGTGTCAACTGGTGACACTATTAAAATAAAAAAAGCGCGGAGCATAATGCTCCGCGCTTTTTATTTTAATGTATCGAATCTGACCTACTGTATTTTGATAAATTTGGTGGTTTTCTCAAACTCTTGAGTGCCAACCTGCAAAATATAGGTACCTGTGGGTAATCCTTCGAGATTGAGTTCTAACTGAGACTCACCGGGAGCAACCTGCCTAAAAGTAGCGGATCGAACCACCCGTCCGGACATATCGCGAACCATCATGTTTACATCGCCGTAACTGTTGAGTTCGAGGTTTACTTTGGTGTAAGTTTTGGCTGGGTTGGGGAATACCTTAAACTTGTCTTCCTTTTCAAATGCACTTTCCCTTGGTTTGTATGAAAGTGGATTTTGTTTGGCGAGGTTACCGGTTTTCCAAATACCTCGTCCATGTGTTCCTGCATAAAGCATTCCGTTGAAGCGGGGTTGATTAGGACCACTTCCAACTTCATTTATTTCTTGACGCAACATAAATACAGGCACGTTGGCAAATTCCTCTTTTGCGGCCATCCACTGAGGCATACCCGCATTGATGTTGGTAGTAGAGAAAGTTCCAAAGTCGGTTCCGACAACTACCTGTTGTGGACTGTGCACATTAAATACAGCATCGTACACCGGCATATTCGGTAAGTTTCCAGACTTGCTAATAAACCCGGGATTTGCAGAAGTGGCGTTACTACTATATTGGATACTATTGCTAGCGTTGTATTCACCAAGTGTTACCAAAAGTCTATCTGAATTATTTGGATCGACTGCTAATCCAGTAACGAACCTTCCAAAGGAACCTATTTGAGTTACTTGCAATGCATAGGTTGAATCCTGAGTGATGTCATTCGTTTCAAAAGTCCGGAAATCAGACAAACCTGATATTCTGTGAACCTGACCATTGGTGGTTCCAACAAAGAGATGATTACCATCTTTTGTAATGGCAAATGCTGAGGTATTTCTTTGCCCTGATCCAAAATGGTGAATATTTACCCACTCAGGGAAGACCTCGTTATAGTCGTGAAGTCCTCGCGTCATCCAAATACCCCCGCGGCGTTCACCACCGGATGTGAAATAGGAATTTAGTCCCACAAAGAACATTGATTGTACGGGGTCTATTATTGGTTCAGTTTCTCCGGGGTTTAAGTTTTGAGATAAGGCATGACGAATAGGCACTTCTAAAGTTTTACTGAGAACAGTAACGGTGTCATTTGCATCATATCTAACAGCGCAACGGGCAACTACTTGCGTTAACACTCCGCCAGGTACATTGAAAGTAATATCAAATACACCAGTGGTATCATTAAATGTTCCGGATCCATTTCCAATAATATTTCCATTTGCGTCTGCAACAAGTGTATCGGGCGATGCGATAACCATAAAGGAGCCGGGAACAAATTTAGCTGATGGTTGTGGGCGATTCATTGTGCCCTGAAAATTATTTCGTCCCAAACCAAAGCCTATATTGTTCACTGCGTCATTTGCAGTAAAAATTATAGTGTCTTTGCTGTTTTCGTCGAATGCATTTTGCCACAAGTAGAACGGTGTGACAAAAGGCGCAAATTGACTACTAAGCGTTCTTGAGATGTCATCTGGATCCATGCGGTCAAAATCGTAGAATTCGATAAAGTTCTCACCACCGTTATTGGTTCTGCCCAAAACACCGTACTGCATGGCTTTTACCATGTAGTCACTATCAAAGTGGCTGATCTCAGCAAAACCGCCATCTCCGTCCATCAAGCCACCCTGATATTCGATAAAATTTGTTCTAATTCCAGCTTTGGGTGTATTTCCCTTACGATCAATAAGAATTGTTCCGTTATCTTGGGTACCCCCCATAACAGATCCTCCTCGACTATATCCGATTCCGTAAAATTGTGTGGTGATATACCCCTTGTTGATTTCTGACCAAGTAAGTGTATTGTTGGTGCTTCGGAAAATACCGCCGTCGTTTACGGCATATACCAAACCTGGCGAAGTAGTGTCATAAACAAATCGGTGGTGATCCACGTGAACATATAATGAGCCTGCAAATCTTGAACCTGAAGCAATTTGCTGCCATCCACCAGAGAGAGACCATTCCCAGAAATTTACGCCGCCCACAAGGATTCGGTCTTTATTATATGCATCGACTGTAACAGCATGATCATAACCGCCTTGTTGGTTGTGAGGATTAAATGTAGCCGAGCGCTCACCGATTAAATCCCAAGTTTGTCCTTTGTCTGTTGTTCTATATGCGCGGTGAAACAATGAGGTGCTGTTTCTAAATCCTGTGGTTTGTACACAATAAACATAGTTGGGATCCTGAGGTGAAACAGCAAAGACCATTCTTCCCGGAGAACGAGGAAGTAAACCTGGTTGGGGAACACCACCAGTGGTAACTTCTGTAAAGGTATTGGGTAATCCGGTCGGCGAATAATATCCGTTTCCGTTTATTGAAATCCACATGCCTCCATTGACGTCTTGCACGCCGTCAGTACAAGAGCCGGTAAGCCCGATCACACGAGTAAATGAATTGCCTGAATTTTCACTGATAAAAAAACCATCATTTGTGCCAATCCACAGTCGATTGGCATCATTGCGATCTGTAATGACCACACCTATAGATGCATAATTAACACTCGTATTGTTTGCAGGGGTTGGCACGGTGGCAGGAAGAACGTTAAATTCGCTTTCATTGTGTTTTTTCACAAAGAGCCCACCGCCTAGAATACCTCCAGATCCGGTGCCTCCATCGCTGTAATATAGTCCTTCACCGGTACCGTAATAAATATCGCCATTAACCGCCTGGGCAATGGATACCACGGCTAGGTTTTCTTGCATATCATTTATGGGTGACCATGAACTACCACGAGTAGTAGATTTAAATAAACCACCACTCACACCACCGGCGTAAAGTATATTTGGATTATTTCTATCGATGAGAAAGGCGCGAGTTCTACCTCCAATATTATCAGGCCCCATTTCTTCCCAAATAAGGGAGTCAACACTTTCCTGCATGCGCATCATTTTGACTTGCTCACGCGCTTGCGCCATTGCCTCGTGGTTAATTTCACCAGTTCTGGGATCGGCACGCAATTGACGAAGCCATTCTGCCGAACCAGCAGCTTCAGCATTTTGATTTTCCAACTGGGCACGGGGCACATAAGCCTCGACATTTTCATCGGAAAGAGTTTTCAAACTGAATACGCCTAGTCCGACAACAAATGTGGCCAGCGCAATCATTCCCACAAATAATCTGTTTTTTCTCATTTGTACATTTAATTTACGTTGTGATTATTCACAATTGAATCCGGCACTAATACCATTTCACTACAACGATTTGTGGAAGCGTAAACGTTTTTCATACCGGATAAACCTGCTTTTGTTATATGGTTTTACAAACTTGGTTTCATTAGTTCAAAATTGCCTTTCAGCGGTCTCCCAAAAACTCTCGGGAGGGTTTCACTTTTGATGGTTCTCTTTTGTAAGAAACACTTTCTCTGGTGGGTTTCACAATAAAAAATTACCACTTAAGACTGAAATCTTTTAATGCATTTCTGCATTTTAAGACTTAAAAAGCCCGTCTTACCCTTTTCATTTAACCCATCAATTTTTAGATTTTTTGAATCAGAAATCGACAGTTTGTCAAATTATCAAATTGTTACTTAATGAATTAACAACAGTTTCATCCACTACATAACAATACCTGACGGCTTTTAGTTTACAATCAATAATAGCAACTGCTAAATAAGTGAAAAAACTTTTGTTACGAAAATATTTTAAAATAAATGTTTTTCCGCGTGATAAGACGACCTAACAAGCGGTCCACTTTCGATGTAGCGGAAGCCCATTTCCATGCCCACCTCCTTGTAATATTCAAATTTTTCCGGTGTTACATATTCAACAACGGGTAAATGTTTTGTGGTCGGTTGAAGGTATTGTCCGAGGGTTACAATATCTACATCGTGATCTCTTAAGTCGCGGAGGCTTTGGATAACTTCGTCTTCTCTTTCTCCCAAACCCAGCATTATTCCACTTTTGGTGCGTTTTACACCGCGCTCTTTTAAGTATGCCAAAACACCAAGACTCCTATCGTATTGGGCTTGAATCCTAACTTTGCGGGTGAGTCTGCGCACGGTTTCCATGTTGTGCGAAACAATTTCCGGATGAACCTCTGCTATTCGGTCTATGTTGTGCTTTTCTCCCTTAAAATCCGGGATTAGGGTTTCGAGTGTGGTGCCGGGCGAAATGCGACGTACCGCCCGCACGGTTTCTGCCCAAATAATACTGCCTCCATCGGCGAGGTCATCACGGTCAACAGAAGTCAATACGGCGTGTTTGATTTTCATCCGCTTGACGGAAAGTGCAACTTTTTCCGGCTCTTCCCATTCTACCGAATCCGGACGACCGGTATTTACGGCGCAAAATCCACAGGAGCGGGTACAGGTGTTCCCCAATATCATAAAGGTGGCTGTGCCGGCTCCCCAGCATTCACCCATGTTGGGACAATTTCCGCTTTCACAAATGGTGTGAAGCTTGTATTCGTCAACGAGCTTGCGAACTGCTTTGTAATTATTTCCGACTGGAAGTTTTACCCTTAGCCATTTGGGTTTTCCTTTATTTACTGTAGATTCAGTTTTTGACACATCATCTGCTTTCGTCACTAATTCCATTTTTTGCCAAAATTTATTGCCATATACATTTGAAAAAATAAAAAACTGTTGCTGGTATCGTGCATTATCGGAATTTCCTTGTGAAATGCATCGATAATAACACCGGCTTCCAGACTTCTAATTCGGTCATCCGACTCGTGGTTGTCAAAGGAAAACCCGGTTTTGAAATACAACCCGGGTTGAATCCGGGTCTCGCCTATTCTGTGAAAAAAATTGGCTTGACCCAGAATGAATCCCTCATTTGAATTTGGGTCGTATCGCTCTATTGTTGTGGTGGGGTTTTCCTGGCGATCAATCTCCAAATAGATAGGTTTAATCATGCCCCAGGAAACACCAATGCTGTAAAAAAAAGAAACGGATAACGTTCCCTGATCGGTTTTGTCGTATAAAATACGCTCCCGATAAAAGCCGGTGCGGATGATGTAAAATGCGTTTTCCCGACCGTAAACGTATCCCGTTGAATTATTTAAAAAATCTGTATAGGTTTTATTTTCTTTGGGATGACGCATGTTTACTATGTCCATCTCTAATGCGTTTTTGGTAAATCCCGAAGTTAGAAAACCGTATCTGCCGGTGATGCCAAACCCTCGGGTGTGAAGCAAAACGCCCACTGTAAAATCATTGTCATAAACTTGACGTTTAAAATCTGCGTCAGTTGTAAGTTGTCCATACGCAAATTGACCCACACTTGTGAGTACAACCAAGCAGTATGCGACAATATTTTTGACCAAGAGTGATTTTATTTATGATTTATTGTGCGGTTTGGGCTGTAACAAATGCCGGACATTTTTCTTTTGCTCCGCATGATGTAAGACCCAAGGCAAAAATTCCTATAAAGAAAAGAGTTGCAATTAGACGCTTCATGTAATTTGATTGTTAATGATACAAGCCGATTTCGGAATGTATGAGGTTAAATTTGCTTCCACTTAAAACATAACTACAAAGTTACGTTATATATTTTCTACCGGAAAAAATGAATGCGTTTTTTTGAATTTTATGTTTCGGGTAAGCCAACAATTTGTTGCTTTGCCTTTCGTTTGTTTTAACAATGTTTGGGGCTTTTTGTTTGTCGTGTGACTATATGCCACTTTTTATAATGACTAAATCTGCTTTTTTTTTACATTTTTGGATTCGTCTGACGCTTGTCGTTTTGATGGGAGGGGGTGCGACCCATTTATTTGCGCAGCAGGTGGTTTGGATTGGAGCCGATAGCCTCGCCCAGATTTATATCAAAAAGCAAAAACTATCCTCTGATATTTCTGATTACGAGGTTATTGAGCAAAACGCGAGGCGAATAAAAACCGCATTGATGCAAGAAAGTTATTGGCTTGCCGAATACCAAATCGACACCGATCAAAGCCCGATTGAAGTGCGAATTACGGCCGGGCATGTTTTTCAATGGAAGCATATTTCTTTTGGAGAAAAGGCGGAATGGATCATTCAGGGGATGCGACGGGAACCAAAGAAAAACGAAAATCCTGTAGCGTGGATCGAAAGGTTGCTGGTCTATTACGAAAATAATGGCTTCCCTTTTGTTTCTCTTCACTTCGATTCTCTTGAAATTTCCGGGGGTGATATTTCCGCCCATGTAGAAGTTGAGCCCGGCCCGCTGATTACCATAGACAGCATTGCCATAAAGGGATACGACAAGCTCAATCGTCCATTTTTTCGTTACCGATTGGGTATTTATGAAGGGCAAGTGTATAGTGAGCAAAAAATTCGCGAATCCATACGGCGCATGGAACGCGTCGAATACACACGTTATTCGCGAGATCCTCAGGTTTTATTTTCCAAAGAAAAAAACATTCTGTTTCTGTATATCGAGGAGGAAAAAAACAATGCCTTTAGTGGGATTGCCGGCTTGAATAGTCTGCCGGAAGGCGGTGTTACCATCACGGGTGAAGTTGATGTTCGCCTGCTGAACAGTTTAAAATTGGGAGAAGATGTAGCTGTTCAATGGCGTCGTCCGGGTGTTGAAATGCAAATGTTGGATTTGGAAATGAGCGTGCCTTTTCCGTTTCACTTGCCATTAGAGCTGGAAGGGGAAATTCATTTCCTCAGGCAGGATTCCAGTTTTTTAAATTTACAATCAAATTTTGGGGCTAGATTTTTTGTGTCCAAAGATTTGCGTCTTAGACTTTTTTACGAGGGAAAATCATCGTCTATTTTGAGTGATCAAACGGGCATTGAAGGTGCCGCGGGTTTTAATTCTCGCTTTTTGCGTTTGGGATTAATATGGGATAACACCAACCATTTTTTGCTTCCAACACGGGGTTTAAAGGTGTCCATCAATGGGGGAAATGGACGAAGACAATCGGAAGGCGACGATCAAAACCAATGGATTTTTGACGGCGACTTTCGTTACTACCAACCCATATATAAGCGGTTGGGGTTTTTTGCCCGCAGTATGGTGGGACAATTGTACGGACAAAATCTCTTGGCGAACGAAGTTTTTCGTTTGGGCGGTGTCAATAGCATGCGGGGTTTTAACGAACAAAGTATTTTTGCCAGCAGCTATCTCGTCCAAAATATCGAATTGCGATACGCCATCGATCGTTTTAGTTATTTTAATGTTTTGGGCGATTTTGGTTTGATGGAAAACACCACCGGGCACAATAGCGGTCGCCTTACCCTATTTGGCATTGGGGCAGGTATGAGCTTCCAAACCGAATTGGGTATTTTAAACCTCATTTATGCCGTGGGAAAAACCAACGATCAACCCTTTGATTTTCCTAGTGCAAAAATTCACATCGGTTATATCAATCGGTTTTAATTTATTACCGAACTTTGCTGTATGCGTAGAACGTATTTTTCTTTTGTTGCCATTTTCCTGATTTTCCTTGCGTTTTCTTGTAAAACACCGCAGCGAGGCATGTTGGGAATTAATGTCGCATATCTGTATCAGGTTGAGGGACAGGTGTTGAGGGCGGATTTCACGCTGCAAAGGGTTTCCGATGATACAGCCTATTTGTATTATTCGTTTTTGTCCGATGATCTGCTCTTCATGCGCAAACAAAACAGCAATAAGTTGCGTGCTTCGGTAGAATTCCGCTACGGATTGATGGCCAGCATTGAAGACCGGGAGTTTTTGGATACAGGTCGGGTAAGACTGGAAAACATCGTGCAAAGAGGCGAGAGGATTATTGGCAAGTTTCCGGTATTTGTTGGAAATTTACCCAAGGGAAACGACAACGGAATACTATCCATTCACGCCAAAGATATCAACCGGAATTTCTCCATGGTATCCTTTGTGAAAATTCAAAATATTCATGAAGGCCAGGCGCAAAACTGGCGTGCATACCGAAAAGATCGCATATTTCTTTCCAATTTTGCCCGCGTGGAGGATACTTTAAAGTTTGCACATCGGTATTATAAATCAGGAAGATTTCAGGTGGACTATTTTCGGGGACCTTATGGTTTGGCACTGCCGCCATTTTCCATGCGCGAACCTTCTGAAAGAGGCGCCATGATGCCGGACAGCAGTTTTGTTATTGAACCCATGCAGGAAGTGGTTTTTAATAAAACGGGTGTTTATCATATTCGTCGGAGTGGTGAAACCAGGCCTTTTGGTAAAACCATTTACGTGATGGACGGGAATTATCCCCTGGTTACCCAAAAGGATGAATTGGTGGGCCCAATGCGCTATATAACGACCAAAAAAGAATACGGACAATTGATCGCCACGGATGATATTGACGAAATCAAAAGGGCGGTGGATCGGTTTTGGCTGGAGCGCACGGGAAGTGTCGAAAAAGCCAGAAACCTGATCAGCGCCTATTACGGACGGGTGGAAAAGTCAAATCTGTTATTTTCTTCCTATAAAGAAGGCTGGAAAACCGACCGTGGTTTAATATTTACTATTTTTGGCCCCCCAAATGTAGTGACCCCTACAGAAGATGGAGAACGCTGGGTATATGGTGAGGAAAATGCGCACCTGTCCTATATCTTCAATTTTGTGCGAATAGAAAATCCGTTTTCCGACAATGATTACGAACTCATCCGTGATGAAAATTACCGCTATGGATGGGGATTGGCCATTGAGGCCTGGCGTTTGGGTAAGGTATATAATGTAAAAGATATAAAACGTGAACAAGACGAAAGAGACCAAGAAATCCGGCTCAGACAACAGCCTTATTTTTGGTATTAGACCCATTATGGAAGCGCTGGAATCAGGTGCGCCGCTGGAACGGGTTTTTATGGTGAAGGGAAGTGCTTCTGATGTTCATCGCAATATTGCAAAGCTTACCCGGGTACAGGGAATTCCCTTAAAATTGGTGCCACCGGAAAAACTTCAACGATTGACCCGGAAAAACCACCAGGGCGTGATCGCCTTTACATCACCGGTTGCTTTTTATCACCTCGAAAACCTTTTGCCGCAAATATTTGAGAATGGTGAGTCTCCTTTGATTTTGCTGCTTGATGGGGTAACGGATGTGCGGAATTTGGGCGCTATTGCCAGGTCCGCAGAGTGTTTTGGTGTGCACGCTATTGTTGTGCCCATGCAACACAGCGCACCCATCAACGGGGAAGCCATAAAATCCTCCGCAGGGGCATTGCTCAATATTCCCATTTGCCGAACCAATGATGTGGTGCGAACCGCAAAATACCTCAACGAATCCGGGGTGGAAATTGTAGGTTGTTCCGAAAAAGGCGACACCGATTTCCGACGATTAAAATATGAAAATCCGGCCTGTTTGGTCATGGGTGCTGAAGACATAGGCATTAGTGAAGACCTCTGGGCTTTGTGTGATAAGCGCGTGGCCATCCCCATGAAAGGAAAAACAGCTTCGCTTAATGTTTCTGTAGCTGCGGGTATTCTCCTAGCAGAAATGGCCGGACAAAGACTTTAGACCGAAAAATGCCCAAATTGTGAACCATGAAATTTAAACTCGATCAAATTGCCGAAATATTGGGCGGAACCATTGAGGGAGATGGGAGTCGCGAGGTTAATCAATTGGAAGCCATTGAAAAGGCCGATCAATCAGCATTGTCTTTTTTGGCCAATCTCAAATACGAAAAATTCATTTACACCACCAAAGCCGCAGGGGTAATTGTGAATCGTGATTTTGCACCAAAACAAGCCTTGAATTGCACCCTTATTCGCGTTGATGACGCCTATAGCGCTTTTGCTGATTTGTTGAACTACTACAACCAATTGATCACTGAGGTGGAAGAAAGAGAATCGCCGAGTTATATTCATCCGGATGCCCAAATTGGCGCCGGAACGCGGATTGGCGCTTTTGCCTATATTGCCAAAGGTGCTAAAATTGGCAAAAACTGTGTCATTCACCCCCACGTGTATATCGGTGCACAAGCTGTTGTGGGAGATGATTGCGTGTTTCACAGTGGCGTTCGGATAGGACACCTTTGCAAGTTGGGACATAATTGCACACTGCATTTTGGGGTCAATGTTGGAAGTGACGGATTTGGATTTGCCCCCGTTCAATCTGGTTATAAAAAAGTAGCCCAGGTTGGCAATGTGGAGGTTGGCGATGGGGTAGAAATTGGCGCGAATACCACCATAGACCGCGCGACCATGGGAAGTACCGTAATCGGCGACGGTGTAAAACTAGACAACCTCATTCAAATTGCCCATAATGTAGAGATTGGTAAAAACACCGTGATGGCGGCCCAATGCGGGATTTCCGGCAGTACTAAAATTGGTGAAAATTGCATGTTTGGCGGCCAGGTGGGCATTGCCGGTCACCTAACCATTGGCAACGGCGTAAAAATAGCTGCGCAAAGTGGTGTTGCCCAATCCGTGCCTGATGGAGCGGTTATTATGGGTTCTCCCGCCATTGATGCAAGAGAACATCAACGATCCTTTATTCTTTTCAAACGATTCCCTACCTTAGCCAAAAAAATTCACGATTTGGAAAAAAAGATTACACCTTAAAATATTGCTTATGAATACCAATCAACAAACCCTAACCAAAGAAGCTATAATTGAAGGAACCGGACTTCATACCGGCAAAAAAGTTGTCATGAAACTTTGTCCTGCAGAAGAAAATACCGGTGTTGTATTTCGCCGTGTGGACTTAAATCCTTCGGTAGATATCCCCGCGCTGGCTTCTTATGTGCACGATACATCGAGAGGAACTACCCTAAAGCACAACGATTCGCTGGTTTACACAGTAGAACACGTTATGGCCGCATTGGCAGGGATGGAAGTTGACAATTGTATTGTTGAAATCAATAACGAAGAAATTCCCATAATGGATGGAAGTTCGGCTCCATTTGTAAAAGCCATAAAAGAAGCTGGAATTTCACCGCAATCTGCCGAACGGGTTATTTTTGAAGTAAAGGAAATAATTCGTTTCTCCGATGAAAATGGAGGAAGTGAAATAATTTGTTTGCCCGCAGATGAATTGAAGATAACGGTGTTGGTGGACTACGAAACTGAAGTGCTGGGCACCCAAAATGCGGTCATGGATTCAATTAAAGACTTTGAATCCCAAATATCCGAGTCACGGACCTTTAGTTTTTTACATGAGTTGGAATACCTTTTAGATAAAGGCTTAATTAAAGGAGGTGATATAAAGAACGCCATCATTTACGTTGATAAACAAATTGATGAGGTGACCATTAAAAAACTCCAGGAAGTGTTTGATCAACCCGCAGTGGAGGTTAAGCCCAACGGTATTTTAAACAACATCGAACTCAAACATCCCAACGAAGCTGCACGTCATAAATTGCTCGATGTCCTGGGAGATATTTCCTTGGCAGGAAGTCCCATTCGGGGACATATCATTGCCACAAAACCCGGTCACAAAGCCAATACCGAATTTGCTAAAGAGCTGCTCAGCGTGATCAAACAATCACGAAAAAACGAAGCGCCAAAGTACGATCCATCTGCCGAGCCATTAATGGATATAGTGCAAATAATGAATATGTTGCCCCATAGACCGCCGTTTTTGCTGGTGGATAAAATTTTAGAATTATCTGGGGCACATGTAGTGGGTTTAAAAAACGTCACCATGAACGAGAGCTTCTTCAACGGACACTTTCCCGGGGCGCCCGTTATGCCAGGGGTATTGCAAGTAGAAGCCATGGCGCAGGTTGGAGGCATTTTGGCCCTCAGCACCGTTCCCGATCCGGAAAATTATCTCACGTATTTTTTGCGGCTGGACAATGTCAAGTTTAAAAGTAAAGTTTTACCTGGAGACACCTTGATTTTTAAGCTTCAACTTACTGCGCCAATTCGCAGGGGTTTGGTGCAAATGTCCGGAGAGGCTTATGTGGGAAATAAAGTTGTAATGCAAGCCGAGATGATGGCACAAATTAAAAAGGAAAAAAATATTGAGGAATAGCTGGCCTATGGTCGTATTTTCTCATCCGTTGAATTTAAAATAACACTATGAATCAACCACTTGCATACATTCATCCCTCAGCTAAAATTGCCGATACAGTGGTGATCGAACCCTTTTCCACCATTCACAAAAACGTGGAAATAGGTGAAGGGACATGGATTGGCTCCAATGTGACCATCATGGAAGGTGCGCGGATTGGAAAGAATTGCCGGATTTTTCCGGGCGCAGTTATTTCCGCCATTCCCCAAGATTTAAAATTTGAGGGCGAGGACAGCTTGGCCGTCATTGGTGATCGCACCACCATTCGCGAATGTGCGACCATCAACCGGGGGACAAAGCATACCGGACAAACCGTGGTGGGAAACAATTGCCTTATCATGGCGTATGCCCACGTTGCCCACGATTGCATCATCCGCGATCACGCCATTATCGTAAATGGGGTTGCGCTGGCCGGACATGTTGAAATTGGTGAGTACGCCATTTTGGGCGGGTTGAGTGCCGTACACCAATTTATTAAAATAGGACGGCATGCCATGGTAGGTGGAGGTAGTCTGGTGCGAAAGGATGTGCCGCCTTATGTAAAAGCTGCAAAAGAACCCATTTCCTATATGGGGATTAATTCCATCGGATTACGTCGAAGGGGGGTTTCTAATGAAAAAATTATTGAGCTGCAAAACATCTATCGCATTATTTTTCAGAAGCATTACAATACCACTCAAGCACTCGAAATTATAGAAACCGAACTCGATCCCACGGATGAACGTGACGAAATAATTGAATTTTTACGTTCTTCGCAACGCGGGGTAATGAAAGGGTTTAGCTTGAGTAGAAATGCGAATTAAAGCCGAAAATATCGGTAAGCGTTATAAGCAGCAAGTGGTGATTTCGGGAATTGACCTCGACATTCACCAGCCCGGGGTTTATGTAATTCTCGGGGGAAACGGATCGGGGAAATCGACTTTACTAAAAATTCTATCCGGTATGTTGTCGCCCTCACGGGGCAAAGTGAGTTTTTTCGACGGTGGTGATAAAATTATTCCCGTTGAGGAGCGATATCAGCACACTGCATTTGCCGGGCCGTATCACGAATTGGTGGAAGAGATGCGACTTCGTGAATTTTTGTCTTTTACCTCGGTTTTTAAGCCCTTTGAAAACCGACAAAACGTAAACGAGATATTAAGACTTATGGATTTGGAGCACCACGCCGAAAAATACATCATGGAGTTTTCTTCGGGCATGAAGCAACGGGTAAAACTCAGTTTGGCCTTGGTCTCAGAGTCGCCTTTTGTTTTTCTCGACGAACCCGTTTCCCACCTCGATGCAACTGCGGTTTCATGGTATGCAGACCGACTTTCTGAAGCGGCCCGCAGTAAGATTATATTTGTTGCATCCAATTACAACCCCGAGGAATATCCGGGCGCCATTCGGGAGATTTTGGTTTCGTGATTTTTTTTACCTTAACAACAATAGTTTTTTCAAAAAAAAACCTCTGAGAAACTCTGTGCCCGCTTTGCGTTTAAAAAACTTCTGCGTTTAATAAAACCCCTATGTGAACCTCTATGTGCTCTATGTGTCTATGTGTTTGGGTTGGGAACCGCTTCGCGGTTCTTTCTTTTACCACATAGGCACATAGAAAACATAAGATTTTATAGAAAAACGCTTTGCGAAACTCTGCGTCTCCTTTCCGGTTAAAAAACAAAACGC
>JAFIEY010000021.1 GCA_020832345.1 Cryomorphaceae bacterium
AGACGCCATGACAGTTAAAGAGAAAAGGGCTTACCTCAAACACAAAAAGAATTTGCTTGTTTCAAAGTCTGCATTGGAAACGGCTTATTTAGAAGGCCTTGATAAAGGTGAGGAAAAGGGAGTGGAGAAAGGAATGGAAAAAAGTTATATTGAAATCATTATAAATTGCTTTAAAAACGGATTCAATATTTCGCAAATTTCAGTAATCACCTCCATGACGGTGGAAAAAGTTGAGGAGATTTTGAAAAAGCAGGGATTGTTGTAGATATACGCACCATGTTTGTTTAAACACCCCAATCGCTAATTCTGAACAACAATGCTGATTGCGCCAGGGACGGAAGCGGCAGCCCACAGGCGCAAGTGCCCCTACATTGGCGTGGGTGGCGGAGGCTGGTGAGGCAACGAGCCAGACACCGCACGCCCCGCCAATGTGGGCACGGCGACTGTGGCTATTAGCGGACGGCCCGGTGCCGCCCCATTCAAAGTGTTTCGGTGGGTACAATATCATTAAGGGGCGGCAGGCGCCAAAAAAACAACAATCTTCAGCTTCGCCAATTCTATCCCCATTTGTATTTTCGCCGCTGTCTCTTATTTTTTCGGTGAAAATATTTCATGGTTGTTTGCCCTGTATTTTTTTAACGGAATAATTTGACTTTAAAACATTGATATTATTTGCTCATGCGCATAGTTCTGCGGTTAGTTTTTGCTTTGTTTATTGGATTTTTTGCGGAAAACGCAGTCCATGCTCAGGTACTTGTTTGCAAGGTGACTGCTCCCTCGGGGATGAACCTGCGCAGCAAACCTTCCACTACCGGACGAATTGTCGGTCGGGTAATTCGAAACGACACCATTGTGGTAAGTGCTGAAACATACGGGGAATTAAAATTGGAAGGTATTCCCGGAAATTGGAGGAAAGTCGTGGAGGTGCCAGGCGACCAGTATGTTTGGGATGGATATTTGGAAATTCTGGCCCAAAAGGGCGACTCAAAAAGGGATTCTTCGGCCATAAAAAATGAAGTTGTAATTGAACTGCCCGATACGACCATTCAACTTCAAGATGCAAAACCCGATACCGACACCATTACCTGGGAAATGCTTTTGGGTAAAGATTATTTTGATTCTGTTGAAAAAAGTCAAAACGATAAAACTTCTGTCGAGCGTTCGGACAATTATAATGATTCGATAAGCAAAAAACCCTTCACTCGGCCAAAAACTTCAAATGAGGTTCACCTGTTGCTGGAGAGTTATAATTTTTGCGGGAATGCGGGTTCGATTAATTTAAATCTTCACTGGATTGCTTTCTTGCCCGATGAAAGAGGTATGCGCCCCCACCCTACTGATGTTTCTATTGAGTTGAGTCAAAATCGCATCAGTACCGGGATGGAGTTTGACATCACCACAAAATTGGAAAACCGCAGTTATTTCCTCCTGGGTTTTAAAAACAAACCCGAACTCGAATTTATTTTTTCGGATGTAGAGGAGGTTTTGCGGTTGCGGGGTCGGAATGTTTTGCCCGGTGAGCGGCGCATGATTTCACAGTCGGGTGAAAAACACAGTGTTTATCTAAGTGCGCTGGGCACGTTCACCAATTTTAATAAGGACTGTATCGACAATTACCAGCTCTTTGCCTTTATTGACCTTCGCGGGAATGAAACCAGGGAAAATATATCCAAACTTCTTCCAAAAAGTGCGGATTGTAATATGGCCGATCTCTATTGGTATGGCGACATCAACAACGATGGCGTTCCGGATATGATTTTTGTCAATGTAGAAGATGAAGAAAATATTTTTACATTGATAATGAGCGATTTAAACAAAGACCTAATCTATCATGCGGTATCGGTATTTTCTACCGGAATATGTAAATAATTCTATTACACAAAAAAACAACGAAAAATGATGAAGGATTTAGCCTTTAATAAAAACGATGATCAATTGCGTTTGATGGTATCGGAGTTAAAAACACGGTGGAACGCAGTTTCATTGGGTGGCGGAAAGAAGAAAATTGAAAAACTTCACAGTCAGGGAAAAATGACGGCCCGGGAGCGCATTGCCTATTTGCTAGACAAAGACCGCGATCAAATTGAAATCGGGGCATTTGCCGGAGATGGAATGTATGAGGAGCACGGGGGCTGTCCTTCCGGAGGCGTTGTTGTCGTTTTGGGATATATAAAAGGTCGCATGGCCATTGTAGTAGCCAATGATGCCACCGTAAAGGCGGGCGCTTGGTTTCCCATTACCGGGAAGAAAAACCTTCGCGCACAGGAAATTGCCATGGAAAATCGCATTCCTATTATTTATTTGGTGGATAGTGCCGGTGTATATCTTCCGATGCAGGATGAGATTTTTCCGGATAAAGAAAACTTTGGTCGGATTTTCCGCAACAACGCCATAATGTCGTCGATGGGCATCACGCAAATTTCTGCAGTTATGGGCAGTTGTGTTGCTGGGGGCGCCTATTTGCCCATCATGAGCGATGAAGCTTTAATTGTGGACAAAACGGGTTCTATCTACCTGGCCGGTTCCTATTTGGTAAAAGCAGCCATCGGAGAGGATATTGATAATGAAACCTTGGGCGGTGCGACTACCCATTGTGAAATTTCCGGCGTTACCGATTACAAATCAGCGGACGACTCCTCTGCCCTGACCACCATCAAAAACATAGTGGATAAGATTGGCGATATGCCTGTGGCGGGATTTAATCGAACAAAACCCGCAGCGCCCAATAAGGATCCCAAGGAAATTTACGGCATTATTCACCCGGAAAATGCGAAGCCCTTTTCTACCAGGGAAGTCATTGAACGACTTATAGACAACAGTGAATTTGAGGAATACAAAGCCGGATACGGGCAAACCATCATTACGGGATATGCACGTGTGGACGGATGGGCAGTGGGTATTGTGGCCAACAACCGTGAAGTTACCAAGAGTCGTAGTGGTGAAATGCAATTTGGCGGCGTCATCTACTCCGATTCTGCCGACAAGGCCACGCGATTTATCGCCAATTGTAACCAAAAGAAAATTCCATTGGTCTTTTTGCAGGACGTCACTGGTTTTATGGTCGGTTCGCGCTCTGAGCACGGAGGCATCATCAAGGACGGAGCAAAAATGGTAAACGCTGTGAGCAATTCTGTTGTGCCTAAATTCACCATCATTGTGGGGAATTCCTTTGGTGCAGGGAATTACGCCATGTGTGGCAAAGCCTATGATCCGAGGCTGATTGCTGTTTGGCCCAATGCCAAACTCGCCGTAATGGGTGGTGCACAAGCAGCTAAAGTGTTGCTTCAAATTGAAAAAGCCTCCCTAAAATCAAAAGGTGAAGTTATTACGCCCGAAAAGGAAAAGGCGTTGTTGGAAAAAATTGAGTCGAGGTACGACAGGCAAACGTCTCCCTATTACGCAGCGGCCAGATTATGGGTGGATGCCATCATCGATCCATTAGATACCCGAAAGTGGATCAGTATGGGCATAGAAATGGCCAATCATGCGCCCATAGAAAAACGGTATAACCCGGGTGTTCTTCAAGTATAATGTTGCGTTTATTGCCTTTTGGTTGGTTTGTTTACCGTCACAAAAGGCGGGCAAAACGCATTCTTAAAAATGTACTTAAAGACCACCCCCTTCCTAGACATCGAAAGCGCCGGATTCAAAGTCTGGCGCTATATGCCATTGCAGATGCGTATTTGCATAGACAATATCGTGGATTCCCACTAACCCATGAGGAGGAAGTTTCCGTAGTTCTCCTCGGCGCGGCTACTGCC
>JAFIEY010000024.1 GCA_020832345.1 Cryomorphaceae bacterium
AACCCAATAATGGATTGTGGCTGGTTGTTTTGTTGCCCTGTCCATGCGATATTGGGGTATCCAAAATCCCGAACTTCGTGGCCAATAATATGACCAGTAATGGTGGGATTGGTTCCAGCGTCTCGAATAAACCCATGATAAATTGCCGCAAATCCGGTTTGTGGATTTACCGTGTTTCCAACAAACTGAATATTTCCACTTTCTATAAAAGCACCCAAAACCCTGGAGTCGTTAATGTCGAGCCCATCGGTAGGGTCATTTGGATCTGTATTGACTTGCCTACCATTAGGAGCCAATCCGTAAGGTGTGTTGGATCTCACTGCTTTTATGTCTAAAAAAGCATCCGGGTCGTTCATGGCTCCATGTAGTTTAACCACAAAAAAGGTGTCATTTTCAATATCGAAATTGCGATTGGACAACAGGATAACCTCGTCGGTAATTCCGGTAGCGCCATTTACGGGATGTAAATTCCGGATGAATTTTCCATCGTGGCGTACATCGTGCCAAAGACGTGCAGGAAGGCTGTCGTCTCCGCGAAATGCGGCGTGCTTATCGAGCTGCCAAATCATGGAGCCATCAAAGCCGGCTTGCCAGGAAACATCGGGAATAATAAAGTTTGCGGTATAGATAACTTCATCTTTGGTGATGGCTAAGCAGGGGAAGTCAGTCCATCGGTTGTTGTTTAGTGGATTTCCGGGAATTTGATATACATGCCAGTCGTCTAATGGGTTGCTGGTAGAGGAGAAGGCAAAAACCAAAAAGCTGTTTTCCGGTCTGTTATTGGCCAAGAATGTTAAAATAAATCGGTCTTCATCAGGGTCATAGAGAAGTTTTGGATCGTAATAATTGTGATGGCCAAATGGGAGAGCAATTTGTCCTAGGCTGATTGAAAAATTTGGAAATATAGCTGTATCTGCATTCATATCGTGGGCATACACGAGTGAATTGATAGCAGAGAGAAGAATTCCGTCATTATTTATGGCTAATGTATTGTCATTAGGAATTCCGCCGGTGATGGGTAATATTACGCCGTTTGTCAGTACGCGTGATTGCATGAACCCCATTTCCACAAAAGGATTTAGCGTGCTGTCACCATGATGGGTTTTCCTGCGATTTTCATTTGGTTTTTGGGGAAATCTTTCGGCTACTTTTTTTCTTTGTTCACGCAAAAAACCCCGATAAGTTGCCCCACCTGGCGTTGGCGCTTCAAGGTGATAGATGTAAGCGTCGTAATCAGGAGCAGCACTTTTTGGGGAAAAAGTATGGTGCTTGACTCCGGTAAAAACCTTGCTTTTACCACTAGGAGTTGGCGTTTGGGCTTGGATTGTATATATGTTGAATGCCAAAATTACAGCAAGGAGAGAAAGGGATAAACGTTGAATCATCAGCATGTTTTTTGAGTGCACTAAAATACAAAAAATAAATTGACTAAAATCATTTTAGTAAGCTGTATTATTTTGCATATTTGTGGTTCTAAAATTTGTTTGAATTTAATAATATTTATCATGAAAAGCACCGACAGTATTTCCGAAATAATGACCACCAATGTCATTACCATAAAAGTTGATGATGATTTGCGTGAGGTAAAGAAAACCTTTGCCAAAAAAAACATTAGACATTTACCCGTTATGGATGGCGACAAGCTGGTTGGGATGATCAGTAAAAACGACGTGATGCGACTGAGTTTTGGAAATGTTTTTGACAATGAAGACAGTGCTGACGATGCGATTTTTGATATGTTGAGTGTAGATAACGTGATGACGCATAATTTACATTCTGTTACAACGGAAACAACAATTAAGGAGGTAGCTGAAATTTTTGTTGAAAGTCATTTTCATTCGCTACCCGTGGTGGACAACGACGGAAGGGTAGTGGGAATTGTCACCAGTACTGATGTAATAAAAGTGCTTTTGCGCATTTTGTAATTGCGCATTTTTTTAAAACAAAAAAGGCCCGCATTTGCGGGCCTTTAATTTATTCAATTTTAAATCTTGAGTCCACTCCCAAAAGGAAGATTTTGGCAGAAAGGGACTTTTTGGAGCAGGCTCAATCTTAGTTTAAATCGGGTACAATAACATTGTTTATAATGTGGATGGTACCGTTGGTTCCTGTAATATCCGTTGTGGTTACAATGGCATCGCGGTTTTCGAAGTCAGTAAGGACAACCTCCCCACCAGAATTGATGCTAACCGTGAAGTCTTGGTTTGCCATAGTTGTAACATCACCGGCCTGGACATCTGCAGCACGAACATCAGCATCCACAAGGTGGTAAGCTAATACCAAAAACAATCCATTTGTTCCAATAGTAGCCACTGCGTCGTTTAAATCGCTAAAATTTAAATCTGTCAAAAGCGTATTAAACCCATCATTGGTAGGCGCAAAAAGCGTTTTGTAGCTCGACTCGTCGGAAAGGATATCTCCAGGATTATTATCGGCTACACCAACTGCGGTTACCAAATTGGAAAACTGACTGTTGGGTGCAACTAAACCGAGTAAGGGTTGTGGCATGATAACACTGTTGATGACGTGAATAACACCGTTGTCTGCCTCAATATCGGCTTCGGTTACGCTGGCAGAACCATTGATAAGAACGCCACCTCCAGCTGCATTGATGTACATTGAAAGGTTGTGGTCGTTGCTATTTGTGCCTAAAGAATTAACATAACCTGTAGTTACATCCGCGGCCATAACTTTTGTGCCAAGTACGTGATATAATAGTACATTGGCCAATCCTTCCGTTCCAATGGCATCTTCAAGAGCATCTAGATCAGCTAATCCCAAGTCAGTTAGAAGATCGCTAAAGGCATCATTTGTAGGTGCGAAAACGGTTAAACTTGCATTGGCATCAGCTACCGCTTCTAATAGGTTGGTACGGGTAAGTGCATCTACCAAAATGCTGAAATTTTCATCGTCTCCAGCTACATCAGCAATGGAGGTGGTGCCGTTTCCGTTACCATTTCCATTTCCGTCTCCATTTTCGTCGTCGGAGCTACATGCGCCCAAAAAGCCCATCGCGATTACAGCAGTGAATAAAGTTGTGTGTCTCAGAATTTTTCTCATGGTAATGTTTATTTATGAGTTAATAATGAACAACTAACATCACCAAATAATAAAAGTTCATTGCGCCTCATAATATTTCATCGCACGAGGCATATTTTTTTCTAAGTCGCTTATTCTTCTTTCATTAGATGGGTGGGTTGAGACAAATTCAGGGGGTTGCATTCCGCCACTAGCCTGACTCATTCGCGTCCAAAACTTCGGTGCTTCCTGCGGATTGTAGCCGGCCATGGCCATAAAATACAAACCGAGTTCATCCGCCTCGGATTCGTGTTTTCGGCTAAAGGGTAAAATGGCGCCAACTTGAGCCCCCATACCATAAGCCCCCATAAAAAGAGCCTGCGTTTCTTCTCTCTTGTCCCGCAGCGCAACGCCTAATGCTGCCGCACCAAATTGTGTCAACAAGCCTTGTGACATGCGTTCATTTCCATGTTGTGCAACGGCATGGGCAATTTCGTGACCCATGACCACCGCCAAACCTGTTTCATCCTGTGTGTAGGGTAAAATCCCGGTATAAAAAGCGACTTTACCACCAGGCATACACCATGCGTTTACAGTTGGATCATCGATGAGAATAAACTCCCACTCAAAACCCTCCAGCTTGGAAGATTGATTCAATTCGGCAAAATAGTCTTCAACAGATTTTTGAATTCGTTTGCCACATCTTTCAACCATTTGGGCATCGGGGGTGCCGGTAATAATATTAGCTGTGTCCTTTATCGATTGGTAAGCCGAAAAACTCATGGTGTTTAATTCAGAATTTGGAACCAAACGAACCTGTCTTCGCCCACTGAGCGGAACCGTTTTACAAGCATCAAATAGGAGTGAAGCCGTTAAAACCAATACGACCAATCCAAGTCGGTTAAAAGGAAGTTCAAAGCGTAAGTTCATGATTTTAAGGATTAATTTTAACAAATCTTCTTGTAAAGTGGAAACCGCCATGCGTAATCATGATCAAATAGTTTCCACTCGCAATATGCGAAATATTTATGGATAATTTATCGGCTTCGTCAGAAAAAACACTTCCTTCAATAGAAATTTCTCGACCCATTACATCGATCAATCTCACTTTGGGTTTCTCAGTAAGTACATTAGAAAACTGAATGTTCAGAATATCTTTTGCCGGATTGGGTTGAAGCAAAAATGTTCCGGAGTGGTTTCGTTGTAGCAGGTCGTGTATTTCCATTGGCCTTAGTGTGGCAAATGTTCTGATAATACTCAGATTGGCCTTCCATTCGGTTGTGCTTCTCGGAATCCTCCACCTATATATATAATCCTCGATATAAGGCTCAACCTCGCCCTGAATCTTTTCTAATTCCCGAATGATGTTATCTGTACTTAAATGGGTTTCTAACAAAGCATAAAACCTATTTACAAATTGATGTCGAAATTCGGGGATTTTCAGCAATGAACGCAATAGGGCAAATGGCCATTCATGTTTGTCTTTGCTGGGGTCATAAGGCCTGAAATATTCGGAAATATTATCCTCGGCATATTTTCTCATTCCGGCATCTAAATCGTAGAAGATCCAACGCCAACGACCACCAGTTGTGTCAGGTCGCCAAAAATCGATGTTGTTGTGCGGCCAATCGTAATTGACCATATACAATTGGAAAACCTGATAGTCGATATAGTTTTCTACATCCATAAATTCCCGTATTCTATCTAATAGCCCATCTTCTTCGGGATCTGCATTTTTAATAAAATTCAGCATATTCCAATAGTGGGAATTTGACCCGCTGTTTATTTCCGCGTTTCGAAAAAGATGGTGAATGCTGTCAGGATGTAACCCGCTAATGGACGAAAAATAATGCTGATCCCTCCTTTCTTTTAAAAAATGTAAAGCCCAATACTCTCCGTTTACAAATACCAAAACCGGACGAAAGGCGAGGTATTCTATCCCCAAAGGTTTGATCAGGTTGGTGGTCAACTCATCTGTGAAAAGGGTTTTTATATAATCCCCCTGAAGCGCATTGAGTAATACTCTTCGATAACTGCTATGATCTCGCTCCGGGAAAAACGGATAATCAAATGTTGATTTTCCGTATGCATTGCGTGCATAAAGTCGAAGTGATTTCTGTGCCAATCGTCTGGAACCGCCGCCGTTTATTCTCAGTCCAATGTTTTGACTGAGTTCGAGACTCCCAGTGCTGTCAAAATACGCAAAATGTGCAGGTTTTTCGGTTCTCATTCCGCGCCGCCAATAGTTGCCAAAATCCAGTGAATCTTTATCTACGCCAGGGACATAAATTCCGTCTTGGTAATCAAAAAGGTTGTGGGGGTCAGTTACCAGAGATACAATGGGAATTTTCATGATTTCCGGGTCGTGATGTCCGGTCCAAAAACTCCCGATGATCTCGTCACCAATCGCTTGGTCGCCGGAAAAAGGCTGCGCCCTAATGACCCATATTTTTGGGATTTCTCCCATGGGTGGATGCCAAAGGGGTTTGTTTGCTGTCCGTATTTGGGAAATGTCATTTGGCGTTCCTTGCCGAGAGCTGATTTTAAAAACGGAATTATAAATTGGTGATTCGTGCGTTGGCGTTGTGCCGTCCAAGGTGTATCTTATTTCCCCAAATCCGGTTGAAATTATTTGTAAATCAAATTCACTGGGGTGATATCCTTGTTTTTTGTCAAATAATAAAAATACTTTTTCGCCACTGATGTTTGACGCTCCAGGTGTGGGTGTATGAAACGTTTCAATGCGTTCACCGCCATCAGGTATTCTTCCAAAACTTCGATCCGGTGTGAGCTTGGCGGGCGGAAATCTATCGACTTGATTTCCGTCGGCATTTGAGAGAATTATGGGTTCACCATCACTGCTAATGCTAAAGTTGGTGTGGTAAACTCCGTTGGTCGCCCGGTCTTTACCACTCGCCCAAACAAGAAGAAATCCTCTAGGCGGGATAATTACCGATTGAGGGAATTGCCAGCGAAGCTGTTGGTTGTCCTTATCAGACAGATACCATTCGCCAATATTTACAGCAACAGTATCTGAATTGTAAATCTCTATCCAATCTTCGTAATCCCCGTCTTCATCTGTAATGCCTGTATGGTTTGAGGATTGAATTTCATTGATGAAAACTTGTCCTGCCATGGGCAGCCAACTTAAAATTACAATAAGTTTGAACAAGATTTTCATTTTTTCGTCATTTTCTTAAAAAGTAAAGCCACACATGATACCCACCATGGTAAATCGAAGTCGTTCGGTATAATTTGTTTGAATGGTTCCCTTGCTGCGTTTTAATAAACCTTGTTGATACAGCATTTGTAAGCCAAACTGAAATTTAGCTCGTTGACTTATTGGAGTAATATATCCAAAGGTGGGCTGAATCATCCAACCGCCCTGAAAACTAGAGCCTTCTACTTGTAGTGCTTTTGGACTTATGCCAATTGAATATCCGGAGCGTAATCCAAAATAAAATCCAGAGGGTTTGGGTCTCAATTTTACCCGCATTTGCAAAAATAACGGAATAAAGGTCTCGTCTTCTAACCCTAAATAACCAAATCCGCCTCCGTACTGAAATTGAGGATTTTTTTTGTAAAGTATTGAAGCATTTAAATTTGGCCCCGATCTAAATACAAGTTGATTTTGGGTCACTTTTCCGCCTAAGGTAATACTGCCATCAAAAACGGCAACCATATTGCTGTCGGTTTGCCCAAAAACAAATTTTGACGCTATGAGGAAGTATAATATAAAGGCATTGATTTTCAAAACGAAGCTGGTATTTTGTGACGCAAAAGTAAACCCTAAAACGCAATTATCCTGCCCGTTTTAATCTTTTGAGAAAAAGGTTCTAATTTCTACCTTTTAAAATAATCCGCTGATTTTACCATCATCATCAATGTCGATGTTGTTGGCTGCCGGAGTGGCTGGGAGTCCAGGCATGCGCATAATTTCACCGGTAATGGGCACCAAAAAGCCGGCACCTGCTGCTATTTCTATATCGCGAACGGTAAGGGTAAAATCCCTCGGACGGCCAATTTTTTTTGGGTCATCGGAAAAACTGTACTGGGTTTTTGCAATGCAAATGGGAAGTTGACCCAAACCAAGTTGCGCAATTCGTCTTAAAGCTTTAAGGGCTTCCGATCCATATTCTACATGGGATGCGCCGTAAATTTTGGTGGCCACCGCAGCAATTTTGTCTTCTACTGAATCGGTGCGTTTGTATGTGGGGTTTAATTTTCCTCCATGATTTTCAGCAACCTCAACAACTGCATGGGCCAATTGTGCTCCGCCTTCGCCCCCTTTTGCCCAAACATTTGCCTCAACGGCTTTTATACCCAAACTGGCGCAATGGTTTATGATCCACTTTTTTTCTTCGGCACTATCGCTGACAAAGGTGTTGATGGCCACAACCGGGGTTAAATTAAACCCGCGGATATTTTCCAAGTGCTTCTCCAAATTAACAATGCCCTTTTTGAGAAAATCTAATCCGGGTGTGGTAAGATCGGATAGCGGCATGCCTCCGTGATATTTTAAGGCCCTGACCGTAGCAACCACCACCACGGCTGAAGGCTCTAGTCCAGCATTAACACATTTTATATCGAGAAACTTTTCCGCACCTAAATCTGCACCAAATCCAGCTTCGGTAACGGTATATTCGCTCAGAGACATTCCCATGCGGGTTGCAATTACTGAATTGGTTCCCTGGGCGATATTGGCAAATGGACCACCGTGTAATATGGCTGGTGTTCCTTCTATGGTTTGCACTAAATTTGGTTTGATGGCGTCTTTAAGCAGGGTTGCCATGGCCCCGGGCGCATCTAAATCACGGGCAAAAATGGGTTTTTTATCGTAAGTAAAACCTATAAAAATATTCCCCAGTTTGGTTTTTAAGTCGGGTAGGTTTTCCGCCAAACACAAAATGGCCATGATTTCCGAAGCAGCAGTGATGTCAAACCCGGTTTCTCGCATCATTCCGTTGGCGGTGCCACCCATTCCGATAACCACTTTTCTCAGCGCTCTGTCGTTCATGTCCATAACGCGTTTCCAGAGGACAGTTCTCGGGTCTATGCCCAAGTTGTTTTTTTTGCTTTGAATGTTGTTATCAATTAGGGCAGCCAATAGGTTATGCGCTTTTTCAATGGCGGCAAAATCCCCGGTAAAATGTAAGTTGATGTCTTCCATCGGGATTACCTGGGCATATCCGCCACCAGCCGCTCCCCCTTTGATGCCAAACACGGGGCCTAATGATGGCTCGCGCAGCACCGCAACAGTTTTTTTGCCTATTTTGGAAAGTCCCTGAGCCAACCCGATGGACATGGTGGTTTTTCCTTCTCCCGCAGGTGTTGGAGAAATGGCCGTGACTAAAATTAGTTTACTCTTTTTTGCCTTTTCTTTATTGATGAGCGAAAGTGGAAGTTTTGCTTTGTCGTGTCCGTAGGGAATTAATTGGTCTTCGGAAATGGAGAGCTGTGCAGCAATATTTTTGATGTGTAAGGGTTTGGCGGCTCGGGCTATATCAATATCATTCATGGTGATGCATTTAGAAAAGGTATGAAATGCCAATTGTGGGGAGAAGAGGTAATTGATTTACTCGATCAAAGGCTAAGCGATTAAAGTAAAATATGTTTTCCCTATTGGCGATATTGGTCACCCCGGCATTGACCTCCAGTTTGGATATTTTTGACAAAATATGTGTGTATTTTAAACTCATATCCAGTCGGTGGTAATTGGGTAATCTCGCAGAATTTGTTTCTCCATAAATTACGCCCAATTGGCCGTTTTCGACTGTGTAATCTGAATTGAGTTGGGTCTGACCGAAATTGTCGGAAAAAGGAAGGAAGGGGTAATAACCCTGACTTGGCGTGAATGGGAATCCAGTACCGAAGTTATATCGAACCGATAATTGCCATTTATCGTTTTCTCCAAAATTGTAATTCCCAACCAAATTTAGGTTATGTCTTCTGTCGAAAATAGGAAAGTACTCGATAATGTCGTCATCACGGGTAACATAAGCCCATGAATATCCGCCCCATACATTGAGGTTTTTCCAAGATCCCTTTACCAGAAAATCAATTCCGTAAGCCAAGCCAACTTCTTTGGTGAAGTCCCTGCGTTGAATTTCCGGTTGCTCGAAGTCGTTTACATCGTAAATTTTGTTGCGATTGATATTGATGATTCGGTCGAAACTTTTTATGTAGCCTTCTAATGTAAAGGTGAAGGTTTTAGATACGTCATATTCGGTGCCCAAAACTGCATGACGAGCCGTTTGTAGTCGGCCTTCAACCGGCTGACCACCAAAAGTGGCTGGCAATGTTTGATTACCGTCGAGAAAACCATAAAACAAATTCACCACTTCGCGATCGGAAATAGCCGCGGTAAGGTTTTGCGAATAAATACCCACAGATGACTTTATTCGGACTTTTTCATTGACAAGATATTTGGCGCCAACCCGTGGTTCGATGGAAATTTCACCTAAAGTACCGTAATAATGGATTCTTAGCCCCGGATCAATTATCCATCGGTTGCGATTAAATCTATATTTAGCGTATGTGCCTAATTCTGTGGAGTTCGTTGACTTGCTATAACGAAGTCCAACCGGATTAACGAAATCATAATCCGTCCCGTATCCAATACCCTGAATACCAAATTTTGCCTCGTCATTTTCGCCTACGAAAAAGGTGAAATCCAATCCGCCGTTAAAACCGGTTATCGCGCTGTTCCTTGGCTGTCCATCGTTAAAATCTGCACTGATGTCGTACCGCGAATATCCAAAGGTTACATCGATAAGTGCCGTAGAACCGGGCGGAATAAAACGCATGTCAACACCGGCGCCGGAGGAAACCCAATTGACACTGCTGCTGGGTTGGAAACTGATCTGGTCGTCGAATCGGAAGCCAAAAGCACTGAGGTTGGAGCCACCGTCAATTTGGTTGGATATTTTTGCGTAAAAATCGTTAAAAACGAAAGGTAAACCATCGAATTGTGATTCAACATAAGGGTAGAGGTAAGGCGCCGTTCTGTCGAGGTAAGATGATTTTGCGGAGAGGATGAATGACGTGTTGGAAAAGCCTTGGTCGTCGCGAGGGCCAAGAGGTCCCTCAAAAATGAGTTTTCCCACAAAAGTAGAAGCTTGCATTTTTCCGGCAAACCTTTGGCGATTACCATTTCTGGTTTTCACATCCATCACCGCAGATGTTCTGCCGCCATATTCTGCACCAAATCCGGCGGAATACACGTCCACCGTTTTGACTAAATCCGGGTCAAAAACTGAATAAAAACCGATGGAGTGGAAAGGATTAAATATTTGCATATTGTCCATTAAGACCAAATTCTGGATGGGCAATCCACCCCGAATGTATAATTGTGAGCCTTGGTCACCGGTAGTTACCACACCGGGAATAACCTGCATAGCCCTTACAACATCCGCGTCGCCACCTACGGAAAAATCTTGAATTTCTTTGGTGGAAAGCTGAACCTTTCCGGTTTGAACTTTGGTTTTAGCTTCTTGTCGCGCACTACTCACTTCCACTTGATCCAAAGATTCGGTGGACCGTTCTAAATACACGTTTACAGAGCCTGTACGGTTTTCCCTGAGGGTAATTTTTTTGGTGAATTTTTCAAAACCAAAGGCTTCAACGACGAGTGTGAAGGCTCCAGGTTTTAACTGATTAAAAACAAAGTAACCGTCCTCATTGGAAATGGTAGAAGCCTCTAGTTCGAGAATGGCAACATCTGCAAAAGCAACCGGTTCACGAGTTTCTTTGTCTAAAATGGTTCCGCGTAAGCGGGTGGGTTCTTGTGCAAAGATTTCATTTGCCGAAAAAATCAAGAGGAGTAGAACGGGTAGTATTCTTTTAATCATTGTGTTTTATTGGAAAGTACAATTGTGTGCACTTAGTTTTTTCGGGAGTTTTAGTAGCTCAATTTTGAAACGCCAAAAATAGGATAAAGTTTGGACACCTATTTCTTTTATTGGTTGAAATTTAAATTTTTCTCGCCAATGCAAACTTGAGCCCATTCCAAAAAGGATGATTTCAATCAAAATTGACGCGAAGGGGATTTTTGAACCGGAGCTAACTCGTTGTTAGTGAGGATTCAATTATCTACTGACGTGGAAGATTTTAGCAGAAAGGGACTTTTTGGAGCAGACTCAAACTTCCAATTTAAATTTTCGTGGGGAAGTCGATGAAATGCGTTTTTATTTCTGAACAATTCTGCACACCATTTCCGTCAGGGTATCCGGCTGCTCGTTGCCCGCCAGACCTTTTGCAATACGATCGTATTTTCTCAATAAAGCCATAATGGTAAGGGTTTCTGCATAGGAGTATTTTCTTGCAGCATTGATGTAGTCTTTCACAAAATACGGACTCACACCCAGAGCAGATGCTGCTGACGACGGATCGTTTAGTTTATGGGCGTGAATAAGTAGAATTTTTGAGAAATACCCATAGAGGATTGCTGTTAATGTGAGTAGGGGAAATGCTTTGGGATTGGCTTCAAATCCTTTGGCAATGGTCATGCAGGTTGAAAAATCCCGATTGAGAATGGCATTGCCAAATTCAAAGGGATTGTAAATTTTACTTACACCGACGTACTCCTCAATGATTTCTGGCGTTAATGTTGTTCCTTTTGGTAAAATCCCCGACAGTTTGGTGATTTCATTGTCAATTCGGTGCAGATCATTTCCTAAATATTCGCTGAGAATCACCAAAATTTTCGGATCGGCCTGCAGACCTTTTTGTTTGATTCTGAATTCCACAAACCTCGGAAGCTCGTTGTCGTAGTGTTTTTTAGATTCAAAAAATTCTGCCTTGGGATTTTTCTTTAACGCCTTGGTGTAGGTTTTTCTGCCGTCGAGTTTTTTGGGATGAACCAATACGAGAATGGTGCTGTCTTGCGGATTTTTAAAATAACTCTCCAATCCGTCCAACTTAAACCTGTGTGCCTCCTTGATGATTACAACTACCCGTTCAGCCATCATGGGGTACTGCTTGCAGGCTTCAATTATTTTTACCGCATCTGCTTCCTGGCCGTACAACACCACTTGGTTAAAATCTTTTTGAGATTCGTCAATGGCAAATTTGTCGATTACTTCGGCTATTTTGTCGAGGTAATAAGGTTCCTCCCCCGATAAAACGTACAGGGGTTTGAATTTTTTTTGCTGGATGTCTTTAATGATTCGGATAAAATCCGCATTGGGTACGCTCATGGCTAAAAACGCAAGTGTTTGACGGTGTTGCCGTTGTTGATAATCTCTTTTAGGGATTCTACCCCTATTTTAATGTGCGAATGTACGAAAGCCGA
Source organism: Cryomorphaceae bacterium (assembly GCA_020832345.1). Classification (GTDB taxonomy): domain Bacteria; phylum Bacteroidota; class Bacteroidia; order Flavobacteriales; family Schleiferiaceae; genus CSBr16-58. Next base: position 12,311 of record JAFIEY010000024.1, read on the forward strand.
ACTGACTTTCTTGTCGCTTTGGTCTGTTTTTACCCCTTGCGGAATCATGGGTTGGTCGGAGACGAGTAGTAGGGCTCCACAGGAAATTTTATTGGCAAATCCTGCGGTGAAAATGGTGGCAGTTTCCATATCGATTGCCATGGCGCGAAGTGAACGCAAATACTTTTTAAAAGACTTGTCGAATTCCCAAACCCTTCGGTTGGTGGTGTAAACGGTGCCTGTCCAGTAATCCTTTTCGTGGTTGCGAATGGTGGTAGAAACGGCCTTTTGCAAAGCGAAGGCTGGAAGTGACGGAACTTCGGCGGGCAGGTAATTTCCCGATGTTCCCTCGCCTCTGATGGCGCCAATGGGTAAAATCAAGTCTCCGATTTGATTGATTTTTTTTAGTCCACCACATTTGCCTAAAAACAATACTGCTTGGGGCGAAATGGCTGTGAGTAAATCCATTATGGTAGCTGCATTGGGGCTGCCCATTCCAAAATTTATCATGGTTATGCCATCGGCACTGATCGAGGGCATTGGACGGTTCTGTCCTTTTATTTCCCCACCGTACATTTGCTGAAATATGCCGAGATATTCGTCGAAATTGGTGAGCAATATATGTGGGGAAAACTGATCGAGTTCAACTCCTGTATAGCGCGGAAGCCAATTGTTTACGATTTCTTCTTTCGTTTTCATGATTATTTATTCGATTTGCATTTATGTTAAATTTCCCGGAGCCAAAACCGCAATTGGACGCATTAAACCACCGGATTTGGGACGTTTTAAATAAACGATGGCTAAAGTACACCCCGGAGGAGGAAGTTCGCCAACATTTAATATTGTTTTTTCATCACCACCTGGGATATCCTCTAACAACCATGGTAACTGAGAAATCCATCGCCATAGATAAAACAACCAAGCGATTTGATTTGTTGGTTTATCGCAAAGGCAAAACCTATATTCTTTGTGAGTGTAAAGCACCAAAGGTTCCCATAGGACAAAAAACCTTAGATCAGGTAGGAAATTATAACCGGGTTTTTAATGTGCCTTTTTTGCTATTAACCAATGGTTTGCAACATTATGTGTTGCAATTTTCGGATGATGGCTGGAAGCCCCAATCTTCATTTCCACCCTACAGTTAAATTGATTTATTTCCCGATTGTTTTAACGGTATAAAATGTATATTTGCCCCGCGAATTCAGAAAGTTGTATAAACTTTGTTTTTATAATTTTTGGTTTGTTATGTTGTTAGATTCCGGCTATGCCGCGTTTTTAATATAAGAAGGGAAAAAATGTTGTTTCTAAAGGGTAAATGTTTTTTTTAGAAATAAAGACAACGCTTACAAATGTGATGATTTAACTCAAGCGGAATGGATGATATTGTAGAAAGTTTTGACCACTGGGCGCACAATTGGATTTCAGGAATGGGCATGGGCGAAGAGGTTTCCCAGTTCCTTGTTTTGATGATTGATTTAAGTCTGTTGACCATCGCTACTTTTATTGGCGCATGGATTTCTAAAAGGATTTTTCTCCGAATCATTAAGGCGATTATCGTTCGCTCAAGAAATAAGTACGACGATGTTTTGTTGGAAATGCGGGTGTTTGATCAACTGGCCTATATTGTACCCGCCATTGTTGTAAAGTATATTGCACCTAAAATATTCAATTATTTTCCCACCATGTATCTTGTGGTAGATAAGGTCACCTCCTTGTTTATCATTGTAGTCTTTATGATGGCCATTCACAGATTGTTGAAATCTGTTGGGGTAATCGCCGGACAAATTCCAACCTTTGAAGGTAAGCCGGTGAAATCATTTGTTCAGGTTTTCTCCATTATTAATGTCATTTTTGGAACTGTATTTATCATTTCCTTTGTGGTGGGCAAAAATCCGATTGCCATTCTCAGCGCATTTGGTGCGCTTACCGCAGTTTTGATGTTGGTTTTTAAAGACACCATTTTGGGGCTGGTGGCTTCCATACAATTGTCGGCAAATGATATGGTGCGGGTTGGGGACTGGGTTAGTATGGATAAATACGGTGCCGATGGTGATGTTTTGGAAATTAACCTGACGACCATTAAGGTGCGCAATTGGGACAAAACCATTACAACGGTACCCACTTATGCAGTAATTGCCGATAGTTTTAAAAATTGGCGGGGCATGCAGGCCATGGGTGCAAGAAGAATTAAGCGGTCGGTAATGATTGACGTTAATACGGTCAAGTTTGTCGATGAAGAATTGCTCAAACAATTAAAAGATGTTTTTCTTTTACAAGGTTTTATTGATAAACGTAAAAGCGAAATTGAAGCGCATAATGCCAAATACGATTTTAATCGTTCGGTGCTCATTAACGGGAGAAATATGACTAATTTGGGGGTTTTCAGACAATATGTGCTTTCATATTTGCAAAACCATCCGAAAGTACACCAGGGAGAAACCGTCATGGTTAGGCAGCTCCAACCTACAGAACACGGTATTCCGCTTGAAATTTACTGTTTTAGCAACGATATTGCATGGGTAAATTATGAAAACATTCAATCTGATATTTTTGACCATATTTTTGCAGCCATTAAACATTTTGATTTACGAGTATTTCAAGTGCCTTCAGGTCTTGACTTTAGGACTGTTTTAAAAAAATAACCACATCGTAGTGATATGATACATAATCTACGTGAGACCATCAGTGCGCTTACACCCGGCGGAAAGGTGTTCTTTTTGCTTTTGGCCTGTTTGCTGAGCTGGTTTGTGGCTTCCTTTTTTTTGATTGTGCTATTTCCCTTTGCTTTTGGCGTAGAAGTCACCGAAATTATCAACATGTTTAAAAACATGGACGATGATCCTTTGGTTAGAAAGCTAATTGTAGTTTTTCAGGGAGGCAGCAGTCTGGGTTTATTTGCTGGTGGAGCTATTGTATATACTTATTTTGCGGAGAAAGGCAACTCAGTATGGTATAATTGGCAATCGCAAAAAGCCTCGTATAATTTGGTGGTGATATTTATTGGTGTTTTGCTGTTGTTTGGGGTCATTCCATTTGTGGATTTGTTGGAAAGAATAAATAACGCAATTGTGTTTCCGGATTTTTTGTCCGGTTTTGAATCGGAGTTGCGACAACGACATGCAGAGATGCAATCCCAAATTGATTTGATGTTGGATTTTTCCTCATGGAGGGGTTTTTTACTTTCCGCCTTGGTGATGGCTTTGATTCCCGCCGTCGGTGAGGAGTGGGTTTTTCGCGGGAAATTACAGGGTTTACTTCAAAAAATAACCAACAATGCCCATGGCGGTATTTGGTTGACCTCTTTTATTTTCGCTTTCTTTCATCAACAATTTTTCGCAGTTATACCCATGTTTTTCTTGTCCTTACTGCTCGGGTATCTTTTTGCATATTCGAGGTCGCTTTGGGTTTCTGTGATGGTCCATTTTGCCAATAACTTTACTTCCTTGCTGGTTTATCACTGGGTTGACGGCGATTTAAATGCCATCGAGCTTCCTACCTATATGTATGTTTTGTCGATAATAATTGTCCTATTGGCTAGTTGGTTGCTCGTAAAAAATTGGAATAAGCTAGGTATTCATTATCCAAATCAGGTTCATAAGCCGGTAATTTCTGAATAGAAGGCTTGAAGATTTATCTGGTTAACCTTACCACCACAATTGTTTTTGATGCCCCATTAATTTCAACAGTGACGCCATATCCAGCGGTGTGGTATGTGTAACTAACTAACGTAGCAATATCCGTTGTCAAAAAGTATTAATTTATGTCACATAATATTTTATTTTATAGTTTTTATCTAAGTACACGACAAAAATTCAAAAAAGTTTAATTTGTATTTATTAACACCTGATAACAAGTATCTTGCGATAGCTTCAAGTCCGTATTTAAAAATACTAATCGCTCTTCGTCCGTGTTTTTTGATTTTAATTGGCTTTA
>JAFIEY010000031.1 GCA_020832345.1 Cryomorphaceae bacterium
AATCTTCAAAGTTATCACCAAGTTATAGCAAGCTAAAAGATACAAATCAGCTAAAATTTCATAAAAACACACAAAATCTATCGATTTTAGGCGTAAAAAAAATTAATGAAATGAACAAATAATGGGTTTGCGGATTTTAGGTTTTTCAATGGAATGTAGTGCTAAAAAATAAAGCCTTATGGTACTTGAGAAGTTTAAGCTGCATATAGATCTATTTTTGATCTGTGTATCGCCTCTTAGGATTGGGTTCTTAAATAATTTTCCATAAACAAGATCTACTTTTCTGTATAATTTTTCTTACAGCTTACTTAATAATGAAAAATAATTGTCCTCATACTCCAATACTGATATGTTCTCGGAAAATTCAACCAATAAGTCGCTATCCTCTTTCAACGCATTTTCAGCAGCTGAACCGAATATAGAAATGGTCTCAACGTGATGTGCCTTACACGCTGCTTTTATTTCATCAAGTTTGTTTTCAATCAATTCTATCATAATGAACAAAGATACGTGAAAACTTGCATAGAAATGGCTAAGGTGAAAATTTTAATGGTGGATTGTGGCGTGAAAGTATTTGAGCACCAACGGCGAAACAATTAATAACCCAAACTTACATCGTGCAGCGCATTCAACAACGAAAACCACCAAAGACACGATAATTTACGTTGCAAATATGCTTAGCCACGAATAGGCACAAATTTCCACGAATGTTTCCCTGCTCCCGCACTCCCTAGCTCCCCAGCGTGCGCAGCACATTCAACCACCAAAGACACGATAATTTACGTTGCAAATATGTTTAGCCACGAATAGGCACAAATTTCCACGAATGTTTCCCCTGCACCCGAGCTCCCGCGCTCCCCAGCGTGCTCAGCACATAAGCTACGAATGAACACTAATTTCCACGAATGGCTCACTTCCTCACCACTCTCTGAGCCCTGCGCGTGCGTAGCACATCTGAGCTTCCCCGAGTGCGCAGCACACTAACCCCGTAGGGGTGACCGTTATTGCGTTGCGAATTAATATGACCGGTGAAATCATCAACACCCCTACGGGGCTGGCGCTCAAGGGTGGTGATTCTATTTTGCTATTATCATCGACACCCCTACGGGGTTATAGTGAATGAAAGCTAGGTCTAATGCAAAAAACTGGAAAGGGATTTTGAAGCGAGGTGCTTTTATTGGAATTCTTTTGGATTTTGCAATGAACTATATTACTCGTATGTTTGTATTGTCATCACAAAACAGTGCATTTAAAAGTGGCAATCTCTAATGCATCATAAAATTTAAGTTCATGCAAATTACCATAAACATAAAAGACAGCAGTAAAGCAAAGGCTTTTCTGAATTTTATTAAAAGTTTAGACTTTATTACAGTAAAGGAAAGTGATGATAATATCAGTTATCCATCCATGACTGAAAAAGAAATTATTGATCGTGTAGCAGTGACCAATAAGCAAATAAAAGAAGGGCAAACCATTTCGCACAGCGATTTAGAAAAAGAATCGCAAAACTGGTAGAATGAACATTGAATGGACGCTTGAAGCTAAAAAAGACCTTGAAAAAATCTATATATTCTATACCATACACTTTTCTGTAGCTCTTGCTCAAAAGATCAAAAAACAAGCCCTTAGCAAAGTCAAAATGCTCGAATTAGGCACGGAATTAGGACAAGAAGAAGAACTTTTAAAACACTTGAATCAAGGACACCGGTATTTGATCTCCAACCACAATAAAATTATCTACAAAATAGAAAATTAAACTGCGTACATTACACATGTCTTTGATACAAGACAGGATCCTGAGAAGCTGTAGTAATTAAGTTCAGAAGCCGGCTTGAAAACTAACAAGGCTGAAAACTATGCCAAAAAAGCAAGCCAATACTTGAACGATATCACACCTCCTGTTATCGATAAACACATTGCAATAAAGGTGTGTACTTTTCAATATCAATGAGAAACCAGCAAAAACTATCAACAAGACTCTAAAACCGACAATCGTAGTAATTTAGCTAAATAGCGCTTCTAAAAAACTGCAGTTTAACTGCTAATGTGTGTAATTATACCACAAAGTTCCAAAAAGGATGCACAAAGTTGCACAAAGCAAACAGCGCATGATGTTTAGCAATTGGGATGTATTAAGCGAAATGGAAACGCCCCATGTCAAAACCCAAACACCACCCCTACGCTCAGGTCAAAGGAATGCTTCCTGCCGGTGTAGTGGGGTATTGGAATAAACTCACGTTTCAAAACAACAAGGTAAAGGGTGTGAATATAAAGACTAACTTGTGTTGTGTTATTAATGATGTTATTGGCTAACTAACTGTTAAAGAGAACCATAAAATCCACCAACAAGGAAGATTTTGGCTGAAATGGACTTTTTGGAGCAGACTCAAATATTATTTGCCACTATAACAAAACACTCAATGAAAACATCGCCATTAACTCATAGTCGCTTTCGTTTAGGTGTGGAAAGTAGTTGATATTTAATCCAACTCCATATCCTTTGGTTTTTTTATTGATTCGTTGGCTTTTACTAAGATGTAAACCGGCACTATAGCCTAAACCCAAATTCCATTTCCCATCTCCTGAAAACCATTCGGAATCATTGGTTTGTTCATTACTGTTGATGTCTATGTATCTTATTGAATGGTGCGCATTGAGTGGGAAAACGACTCCAATTGTTTCTCGGAGCAAAAATTTAGACTTCCATTTATTCCCCTTTATCACTTGACAAAATCCTATTTGAATTTTAGGGATGGCGTACAAAAGTGATGTGTTTTCTCTTTGTAAATTTGTTAAAATAAAACCGTACTTCGGATGTGGAGTAATCTGTGGTAATTCTGAATTGAAAAATGTAGTAAGCGAAACATCAATTCCGCCAGAAAACACCAACTTCTTAACGTAGTAGCTGTATAAGAGGGAGAGGCCCACACCATGCCCATTTCTCATTTTTTCACCATAAAGAAATTGATTAATTTCATTTTGTCCAATGCCAATTCCAGAAGAATAGAGTGAATAAAACACACTAAAGTCAACTGAATAGGGCTCTCCTGAAAATTGTTTTTGCGCTTTCACTTTCAGTGTGCCAAAAATTAAAAAGCTCAAAAATAAAATATTCTTCATGGATTTTTTTATTGGATTAAAGGTAGCCACTAAATACTTACAACGCTATTAGCCTATAAAAATTCTCCCGATGAATAAGACTAAAAGGCGTGTCGCCATAGATGTTCGTAAAGCTTTTGGTAAGCTTGGCTTTTTTATTGGGATTCCATTTTATTTCAACGGTGTGAAGTTGATTGTTTTTTTCAATGATCAGGTCTATTTCCCGTTGATCGGTATTCCGCCAAAAATAAAAATTGGCGTAGGTTTGTTGATATTCGTTTTGTTTTATCATTTCATTGATGATAAAATTCTCAAATAAATTCCCCACATCATTTCTTGTTTCCGCCGGTCTAAAATCATTGATCAAAGCATTTCGAATTCCCAGATCAACGAAATAAATTTTCTTGGATTTTTTTAGTTCGTTTCGCTGGTTCGTGTGATATGCGTGTAGCTTATAGATAACGAAACTTTGTTCCAGCATTTCGATATAGGACTCTACCGTTTGATTGTCAATTCTTAAGGTGTTGGCTAATTCGTTATAATTGACTTCGCTGCCTATTTGCCACGCCAAAAGCTTCAAGAGTTCCAGCATTTTTTCCGGCTTCTTAATGCCCTTGAACAAAAATATATCTTTGTACAAATAACTGTCCGACAAAAACCGCAGCAAACGTTCAGCCTCATTGGGTTTGCTCACTACCTCAGGGTAATAACCATAGACCAGGCGCGAGGGCAACATTCTGGTTTCTTGCAACACATTGGTATGATTGGCCATTTCGTTGAATGACATTGGAAATAGTTTATATTCATACTTTCTCCCCGTGAGGGGTTCGTTTAGCGAATTTCGCAATTCAAATGCACTAGATCCACTGGCTACTACTTGAATATCTTGACAATAATCGGCAAACAGTTTTAGTACCGACCCGATGTTTGGGATTTTTTGAGCCTCATCAATGACCACAATTTGATGATTTCGCACCAAATGTTTCAGCCCTTCACTATTAGCGTTTTGCAGAAGTATTGGAACATCTGCATTTTCTGCATCAAGCCAAAGCGTATTCTGACTTGTACAGCTGGGCAACATTTTTATCAATGTACTTTTCCCAACCTGTCGGGCACCCAGAATTACAATGATTTTCCCCTTTAAAAAATCACGCTCTACACACGCCTCTATTTGCCTTGTAATATTCAAAACACCATAATTTTTGATTGTAATCGCAAAAATAGTACTTTATTTTAGATTACAGTCAAAAACAATAGACTTTTTAGGATTTTGAAACCTTATGTCTTGATCCATTAGCAGGCTTTAAAGTGAAAAATTGAGTCCACGCCAAAAAGGATGATTTCAATCAAAATTGACGCGGAGGGGATTTTCGAGCCGGCGCTAATTAACTGCTAATAAGCATGGTAAAATCTACCATAAAGGAAGATTTTGGCAGAAAGGGACTTTTTAGAGCAGACTCATGTTTCA
>JAFIEY010000036.1 GCA_020832345.1 Cryomorphaceae bacterium
TTTATTTTTGAATTATAATTTAAATTACGCAAAAATTCACGGATTAGCGCTGTTTTCTTTTCGTCAATTTTTGTATTCCATAACTTTAAATCAAAGAGTTTGGTTAATTGAAATTATATTTCTATATTTACCACCAATTTCGATTTGGTCAATAAAGATCAAATTATGAGTCCACTCTAAAAAGGATGATTTCAATCAAAATCGACGCGGAGGGGATTTTTGAACCGGAGCAAGTGAGGATTCAAAGTCTTTCGACAAGGAAGATTTTGGCAGAAAGGGACTTTTTAGAGCAGACTCAATTATTATTTTTAACCTTGTTAATTTTTTAATCATGAAAAATTTTTACCAAAAAGTGGATGACCTTGTAGGAAAACCACACACACACACACACACACACACCTTCAAATTAAGAGACTTCTTATTTTCGGTGTTTTAACCCTTTGTATGCCTTTGTTTATGATTGGACAAACTATTCCAACGCCAACATCAAAGGATCATGTAGCATTTGCTTTTACTTGTGAAGATCCAGGAGCATCAAATATGTATGAAATTAATTTTCCTGGTGAACCCATTACTGATTTTACGTTTATAGACAAAATTGGTGTATCAGGACTTAGCTTCGACGACCCTTTATATTCAGCGTCGGGTGAGTTTGAGGTAAATGTTAACCAAATTGATGATTATAGAGAATTTGGTGTGGTTGCCTTTTCTGGAAATCAGGATGGAAATGAAGTGACCATAAATGTATATTTTGTTAAATGCTGTGAGGACATTCCATTCTCAGGTGAGATTATTGCTGAGCCTCATCCGATGTCATTTTGGGCAGACGTAAGTAATCCTAATTCTATTGATAGCAAGGATGTTCTTGTGCTTGGAGAAATAAGTGTTGACCTGAGTTTAGATATTAACTCAAGTCAAATGTTTATGGGTACTGATGCAAGTTTCATTTTAGATTCAGATATAAACATAACAGTTTCTGGAAGTGTCTTTCAAGCTTATTGTAAATATTTTTGGGATGGAATACATGCACATAATTCTTCCAACAGTGTTGATTTAATCAATGACTCATATATTTCAGATGGTTTGCGAGCAATTTACCTAAGAAATAATGCCAGTTTTGTCACTAATCAAACAATTTTTGACAACAACCCCAATGCTGTGATTTTGATGAATTATGGAAGTTCTTCTTCTATTGATATTATTGACAATGAGTTTAGGAATACTACTGGTTATTTAACCATGTCACATCATCCGTTAAGTACAATCGATATGAGTTCATATCAAATTAGCAATTCGCCCGGTGGGGCTACAGCAATTTTCTCTGATTACGGTCAAGCCCTATTGGTAAGTTCTGTAAATGATATTGACATTGGACCAGATAATATTTTTACCTCCGAAGCGATACATTATTACCATATTACGCTTGAAGGCACAAATGCGCATTTATTTGAAAACGAATTTTATAATAATGTGGAAGCAATACGTGCCTATAATAGTAACTGTTTATTTGGAGGTTCTGATCCTTCTGATGAAAACTATGTTGAAGAGTGTAGTATGTATATTGAATTATCAGGAACGCATTTCCAAAATAATGAATTTCAAGGAGGTAATATAGGGTCTATTAAGATTATAAATCCCAGCCAATTTACAGGTTCGGGAATAACACCCAATGCTGATGGGGTAATTATTGAAGAAAATTTAATTGAGAATTACCATCTTGTTGAGATTCTTAACCAAAGTTTCTTTCAACAAAATAGGGATTATCATATTTTTTCAAATTTAATTCTTAATACCAATGTCAGATGTGAAAACCTCGATTATAGCGTTTCAAACTCAAAAAGGCTTAGAGTTGAGGATAATAATTTTCAGTTTGACCCGTACGAATATCCAACTTATGAAATTTACCTTTCTCTAATTAATTGTTTTCATCCAAGAGTTACAGAAAATAATTTTTGGGGTAATGATGGCGAAACTCCAGAAAAAACTACTGCAATTCATATTGAAGATTGTCAAGAAGCGCAAGTGCTTGAAAATGGAATTTATGTATTTCCTACCATTCCTGAAAAAGATATTCAAGACTATTATTCTTTTCAATACGGAATTACTTTTAAGGGAAATTGTTCAAATTCTGATTTTTATTGTAACAAAATCAGTAATCCTCGATATGGAATTAACTTAATTGGAGCAAGTTTGAGTGATTTTGGTGGGGCAGCCCCAGATATTGGTACAAACAATTTATTTTCTCATGCTATCACTTTTTCAAGTCAAATGGTTTTAGCCATTACCGGCTCAATTATGAATAGCGTAGATTATTTTTATTATGACGAAAGTGGGTCTTCATCACTTTGGTCTTGGACTACAGATCCATCAGTCTATGGAATTTCTGTAACAAACGCACCATTTAATTCGCAGGGAACTGGTGAAGAGGGCTGCATAGTTATGCCGAGTTATTTCCTATCTGAAAATAAAGAGGATTCTTATGAAACGGAAGGCTTTAATCTCTTTCCTAATCCATCAAATGGTATGTTTCATTTCACAAGTGAACAGGAAAGCACACTTACTTTGTTGAATGGTAACGGGCAAGTTGTTTTCCAT
>JAFIEY010000042.1 GCA_020832345.1 Cryomorphaceae bacterium
ATTATTTCTTCCTTTTTCTTGAATAACTCAATAGTTAAAGCTTTTCGACTTTCTTTTGCTTTGTCCAAATCAATTATCAACTGCTTTTCAATGTATGATATTTGACTTTGTAATGCTGTAATTGACCCTTCTTTATCATCACTACCTATGATAGTTTGTCGCTTTTCTACCCAAGCTTTCTTGGTATCTAAAAATTTTTGATATGCTCTTGATTGTTCATCAAGCTTTTCCTGAAGCTGTTGTAGCTCTATATTGAAAGCTTCCTTTTTATCTAAGAATCCTGTTTTTCCTTCATTTGTGATGGCTTGATTTAATGCAATAGATTGACCTTGCCTTGTTTTGAGCAAACTCTCAAGAGGCTCTTTATTTATGGTCAGCGAAATACTGTCCTTAAGAATTAATGAATGTTTATTAAATGTTGGTTGTATTTCAGACTTTAGATTGTCAAATTGTCTTTCAAATGAACCTATTGTTTGAATTACCTTTTCAATTTCTGCTATATCTATTTTTGTAGTCGCAAGAGATTTTTGAGTTTTATCAATTTCATCATTTAATGTAGGTAATTGTTCTCTTATCGCAGAGATTCGATTTGTTACTTCTTTATTTTTTTCAATCGCAGTTTCATCTGTTGGTGCTTCAATAGGTGTCGGCTTTGAAGCATCATGTGCCTTTAGCTCATTGTCTTTCTCCTTTATTCTTTCCTCAATGGCTTTTCGATAACTTTCAGAGTTCTTTTTCTCCAGTTCAATTATTCTTTTATTGACACTTTGAAGCTTCCCTTTGATTTCTTCAATATCATCATTAATAATTTCTGACTGGAACTCAATTAGTTCATCTAGATTGTTTTTACCTAATTTATCTGAATCTGAAAGGTGAGAAAAAATCACATTTCTGAGTTCTCCTTCAAAATCCTTTAAATCTTCATTACAAAGCTTTTCTATAAAACTTTGGGGTAAATATTTTACTTTTTCAACACTAGTTTCTTCAGGATTATTACTTAATAGGTTAGAATCAACGGAGCCGTCAACCCATTTTAAATTACCTTTAAAACTTTCTGCCCTATTTGGTTTTGGTTTCCTGAATTTTTTCCTTTCCAAGAAAGAGAAATCTTCATAATTAGGCGTGTTGCCTAAAAGTCCTATTATATCAGCAATAGCACTCTTGCCTTGCCCTTTGTTTCCAATTATTGCTACCATTGATGGGTTTAGCTCCAATTGAAAATTCTCGAACCATTTTTCAGTTAACCCGGAATTTTCTACTTTTTCAATGGAAAGTGAATCAATAAATTTTGTTGGAGTGTTTTTTCTCCTTTCTAATAATGGGGGAGTATCACCGATAAAAATTCTGCTTTTATCATTGGCAACTTGCTTTAATCCTTCAAAAGTTAAGTCTGCTTTTAGCCACGTAAATGAATTGCCAATTCGGTCTTTCTCTGTAGATTTTTCTGAAAAAGAATGAGCATCACTACAATCGAGCAAGTAGTTTCTAACTTTTACTTCTTCTAATTTGTCACAATGCTTCTGATAGTGTTCAGGTTTTTCTAATGAAACAAATGAAAATGTTGCTTTGTTAATAGTACTTTTCTTTTCTGCTGCTGAACCATCCCAACGCATTGCATCCCATTCTGTCTTTCCTACGGCTGTAAGGCATTTCCCTTTAAAATATCCATTGACTTTATCTAACACATCCTTGTAGTCAAAGTTGATATTCCAGAATCCAACTTTTAAATCTGAATGATTAATTGGCACATTTGCACTTTCCTTTATTTTCCGTCCTAATTCTTCAAGGTATTCCTTTGTGGCTACTCCTTGAAATTCTATCCCTTCAATGTCAGGTGATATTTTTATAGAGTGCTGTATCGCATTTAAAAACTGTGCTTCAATTATATCAGGCGAAAGTTCATTTGAAAAAATGATATGAAGGTTGACTTTTTTCCAAGCTTCATCACCAAGAGAAGCAAACTTATTAACCCGTAACTCAATAATAGGCAAAATGAGGTCTATTTTTGGTAATCGACCTTGTTCTTTATATTCCTTTACCTTCTTATATCCGTCAAGAAAAATATAGTCATTTATTCCTAAAACCTTAAACTCTTCCGGTAGTGCTTCAAGGTCAGTTATATACTTTTCCCAAGCATCATCAGTATCACCCCCATAATGCTGAATTATCGATTTTGGCGTATGGACGTGTAAGTCCCATTTATTCCACTCGGATCCTCTTTTAAAATTATTCATGAGTCCAATACCGTTTTTTCCATTTCCAAAGTCTTTTCTTCCAAGGTCAATATATAGGCTTTGATGTTTGCCAAGTTGCCCCTTAGTAGGTTTGCCACTCTCCAAATCAAGCCTGCTTTCTCTTTAAAATTCTTCATTTATTGTCTTTAATATTTTTGTCAAAAACCAAATGTGCTTGAATGTGTGGCTGGCTTTTAGCATGTTGCCTAACGGCCCGCCGCTTTGCGAAGGCGTTGATTTTCCGCACGATTTTCCTTCGAAGTACCGGCCTCTAAAAATAAGGAAAAACTTCATAATATGCACTCAAACAACGCTTTTGCAAAACGGCTGTTATGTGCTGGCTTTCTAGTCATAAAAATCGCCTGTGTCAAATTCTGCTCCGCATTTTTTACAGCGATAATGCCATGAAAGTCCACCGCCATATCTTGAGTTTCTCCAATATCCATTTTCGGTATCAAATTCATGTTGACAAATTGCGTTCTCCGTAATTATAATTGGTTGCAGATTCATTTGTTGTTTTAAATCCTCAATAATAAAATAGTCTGGTATAAAATCAATAAATACGAGTTTGTCAATAGAATTTTTTGATTCATTTACTTCACCTTCGAAAATGAACAAAACGCTATTTTCAAAAACTAGCCGTCCGTCTTTATCAAAATTATTTTTATGTCTTGAATATTGTCTTTTTTCTATTGAACTTAGATATTCATTCAGTTCTTCTTTTTTATTTTCCGGTTGGAAAGTTGCTTTTATCGGTACTTCTACAGTAACATTCACTTTCAATTGATTTGTTTTATAGTCTTTAACTACATAAAAGTCGTCAATCTTTGGCTCTCCAATTACTAATGACTCAATTTCGGGAACTTCATTTTCCTTTTTCTCAAAATAATATTGACTCACGTATGAAGGGAAGCACTTTATATCCTTCAATAGTTCTTGCTCTATTGCATTTTCGTCAATTGTCCCTAATAGTAATTCTGTTGTAATAAAATCTATTTTGGGTCCAAAGTCCTTGATGAAATCAGTAATGGATGGATAAAATTTTAGGTTTTTTACACTTTCGCTTACAAGTGTTTTTTTGAAGAAGTCATTTGTCGTGAATATTTCGTCCTGTGAAATCAAAACCAAGAGATCCTCATTGTGTTCTTTGCAAAGTGTGACTAAATTAAAGAAGATAAGAAAGTCCCTCGTGTTGTCTTTTTTGCCAAGTCTCTTGTTTTGCAATAGGAAATCTAAAATGAACTTTGGCTGAACTTCAGGTAGGCGAGAGAAGAACATCTTGGTTTTTAGGTCACTTTTTACACTTTCAATTGCCTTGTTGAATGGAATTGTTGTCTCAGGTATTGTTATGTCATCTAGATAAGGATTTGCTTGATATCTTTTGTAAAGTCTTTCGTGGTCTGTAAAAATTGCACCAAAAACATCATTTTTATAATAGTCCATCAGCTCTTCTAAAACCACTTCAAGCAACCCAAATTCATTCCCAGATGTCTCCAAAAGATTAGATAAGTTTTTGAAGTCTATATTTTCTTTAAACTTCAAACCTAATTGTCTGTATATATTACTATCTAAATAAACTATTGGCATAATGTCTTTTTAAGCTTGCACATAACTTAAAGCGATTTATCTTAAGTTTTCCATGCAAATATACCCTTCAGGGAATAAATCCCCGTTTGGTTACAGAATATAATTCAATGATCGAGGAAAACTAGAGATAAATCGGAGTTGTACTAAGCCTTCGGACGGCCTA